>CAZDHR010000300.1:0-8985 GCA_964505295.1 uncultured Planctomycetaceae bacterium | reverse complement strand
GTTGCCCTAAACTCTAGCACATAGCCAAAGCTCAACGTCGTCCTGGCGCAAAACATGGCGAAACAGATGCTGCCAACCGGCCAGCAACTCCTTGTAGGCCAGCGGCGACAGGATCTCCTCGAAGACGTCAAACAGCCGGTTTTGTCGCGGGTCATTCGCGTATCGCATTGCTGATCGAACTCCTTTTGTGGCAATGCGTTGAGTGTATCGACCCGGGGCGCCACGCCAACCCCCAAATTGGATAGAACTCGTTGCTGGCTCTGCACTTGCAGCCATTCAACGCGACTGCGGTCTTCTGTCGGTCGTGTCTTGACTTGAAGTCACGGAAGATTCGACGATTTCCCAATTCTAGGCAACCCCAATTCCTAAGCCTGACAGAGCACTAGTCTGCGACATACACGGAGTCACTGGAGGGTAGTCACCATTGCTTTCGCAATATCTGTGCCGTCCAAGGAAAATACAAATATCAAATTAGGACACTACCCGCGCCGCCGGGGGGGCGCAATCCGAGCAGCGGACGGCTCGGAACGAGCCATCGCGCCGTGCGGAACGGGGCTTCAGGCTCGCGCTAACCGATCTCGCCGGCCGAGTCGTCGCCGGGCAACAGGTCGGCGTAGTGGCGGCCCTCGCGCGAGACGGTTTCGCCCACCCGAATGTTGAGCGGACGATCGAAGATCGGCCCGGCGTACACGAACGAGTGGTACTCGCCGTTTTCGCCGCACGGATCGACGCCCTCGGGCAAATCCGCGAGAAACGCGGCGTCGATCGCCCGGCCGGCGAACGAGGCGGGGAGCTTCTCCCCGTCGACGCACGTGACGTACGCCCTGAAGCCGAGTTGGATGAACGTGTCGATCAGCTCGGTCGTGTCGCGCTGCCAGATCGGGAACAGGGCCTTCATGCCCAGCGTGGCCAGCTTCTTCTCGCGATACTCGCGGAGGTCCTGGAGGAAGACGTCGCCGTGGGCGACGAACCTCACGCCGGCGTCGCAATACCGGGCCATGGTGCGGCCCATCAACTCCTCGTACTGCTCGAACGTACAGGCGTCGGACGGGCCCGTGGGCAAATACAGTTTGTCCAGAGGCAGCCCGATCGCCTCGGCCTGCATCTCCAGCAGCCTCTCGCGCACGCCGTGGTGGCTGACGCGGCGGTACGTGTCGGCCACCGTGGTCAGCAGGGCGACGATTTCGTAGCGGTCGCTCTTCCGCAACTCGTAGAGGGCCAGCGCGCTATCCTTGCCGCCGCTCCAAGAGAAGACGACGCGTTCTCGGTCCGGCATGGTCGGTCGATGCCTTTCGTCGCCCGGCGAACGGGACGGAGACGGGTTTAGAGCAAGTCTTCGGCGCAGATCCGAGCCTTCACGCCTTCTCCAGCGCGCTTTGCAGGACCTCGGCCACCGTGCCGAGTGCCTTGATTCGGGCGTGCAGCTTGCAGTTGGCTTCGAGGATGGTCCAGGGCGCGTACGTGGTGCTGGTCCGCTGGAGCATGTCGACGACGGCCACCCGGTACCGGTCCCACTTCTCGCGGTTGCGCCAATCCTCGTCGGTAATCTTCCACTTCTTGTGGGTGTTCTCCTGCCGGGCCTCGAAGCGGCGCAACTGCTCCTCGCGGTCGATGTGGAGCCAGAATTTGACGATCGCCGTGCCGAAGTCGGCAAGCTGGCGCTCGAACTCGTTGATCTCCCGGTACGCCCGCTCCCACTCCTCCTCCAAGCAGAACCCTTCCACCCGCTCGACCATCAGCCGGCCGTACCAGGATCGATCGAAGATGGTGATGTGGCCGGCCTTGGGCACGTCGCGCCAGAATCGCCAGAGGTAGTGATGGGCCTTTTCCTCGGGGCTCGGGGCCATCACGGGGACGACCTCGTAGCCGCGGGGATCGAGCCCCCGCGTGAGACGCCTGATGTTGCCCCCCTTGCCCGCCGCGTCCCAGCCTTCGTAGACGATCACCGCCGGAACCCGGGCGACGTACAGCTCGTGCTCGAGCCGGAAGAGACGCTTCTGGAGCTTGTCCAGCTCTTTCTCGTACGCCTCGCGGGAGAGCGAGAGGCTCAAGTCGACTCGATCGAGGATCGTCTCCTCTCGCGTGGGCGATTCCGGCGGCTCGGGCATGGGCTTCGGCACGGGCGTTGGCTCGGACGCCCGGCGGGCGAGCTCGTCCTCCACGGTCTTGAGCACCGTCTCGAAGACCTTCACCCGGGCGAAGCGGCCCTGGTGGGCTTCGACCACGGTCCAGGGGGCCTGCGCCGTGCTGGTCCGCTGGAGCATCTCTTCGACCACTTTCAGCCACGCATCGTATCGCCGGTGCTGCCTCCATTCCGCTTTCCCCACCTTCCAGGCCGTGGCCTCCACCCGCTCCAGTTTCTGAAAACGCTTCTCTTGCTCGTCCTTGTCGATGTGGAGCCAGAACTTGACCAGCACCGAGCCCGAGTCGGCCAGTTGACGCTCGAACTCCTGGATCTCCTCGTAGGCCTGGCGCCACTCGCGCTTCGGCACGAGCCCCTCCGCCCGTTCGACCAACACCCGGCCGTACCAGGAGCGGTCGAAGATGGCAAGCTGGCCGTCGCCGGGCAGAACGCGCCAGAAACGCTGCATCCAGGGATAGAACCTCTCGATCTCGTTGGGCGCGGAGATCGCGTGCACTTTGAACCCGCGGGGGTCCAACGCCTGCGTCAGCCGATTGATCAGGTTGCCCTTGCCGGCGGCGTCCCACCCCTCGAACACAATCGCCACCGGCACGCCGGCCGCCCGAGCCGCACGCTGACACGCCCCCAGGCGGACCTCCAGTTCCGGGAACACTTCCCGGTACCGTTCCTTGGGGATCTTCTGGTTCAGGTCGACAAGCTCGAGCATCGGCGCTACCCTCTCGGGTCATTTGTCAATAGGCCAGACCACCCACGGCGTCGGCCCCGCTCAACGCAAAGTCCCCTGGCAAGCGTACTTGATCAATCGTCGCCTCGTGGCAGGAAACCCGGGAGGAAGTTCAACATGGCCAGCCAGCATCCCCCAGTCCGTGCGGTACCGTCACCGACCGTGGTGCGAATACGCGGATTGTAGGCAATGTACCTGCATTCCCCGTGCTTTGAAACCCCGCCGAGCACCCAGACCGGGTCGCTCTCTGATTCTTGGGGGCGTCTCGGGCAAGTGGCACAACGACGGCCAGCCCTCCACGCACGGTTTCAGGTGCGGGGCGGGGATCTTCGTCGGCGCGATGTACGACCACGCCCGCCTGCCCGTCATCCAGCACGGCGAGCCCGAGAAGGCCCGAAACGGGACGCATCACGGCGGCAACGGATGCAGGGGCGGATAGGGGCGGCCCGGGATCAGTCGTTCGCCGTCCGAGAAACCTTCGGGGCGTTGGGCAAGCCGTTCGGTGAGCGTGGCTCGCCAGGTCTCCAGCGTTTGCTGGTGGGCGGCGTCCTTCGACAGATCGTGCTCCTCGCGAGGATCGTTGTCCAGGTCGAACAGGTGCTCCGTGCCGTCGAGCGGACGCCAAATGTACTTGAAGCGACCGTCGGTGAGCGCCTGGAACGCCTGCGCCTTGCTGTAACACTTGGCATGCTCGAAGTGCAGCCATGGGCGGATTACGCCATTCGCGCCCCGCAGGGTCGGCACCAGACTGACGCCGTCGACGACCTTGGGCCATGCGGCTCCGCCCAGCTCCAGAAGCGTCGGCATCACGTCCTCCAGGCAGACCGGCTGGAACGAGCGCAGGCCGGGTCGGAAGCCCAATTCCGCCGAGCCCGTGATGATGAACGGAATGTTGGCCGACCCCTCAAACGGCTCGCACTTGCGGAAATAGCCGTGGTCGCCGAGCATCTCGCCGTGGTCGGCCATGACCCAGACGAGCCAGGGCCGACCGGCTCGGTCGCTCCGCGTTTTGAACTCTTCGACGAGGGGGGCAATCTCGTCGTCGATTTGCTCGATCAGTCCGAAATACCCGGCCTGCGCGGCGCGCAAGGGCTCTCCTTCGAGCAGGACCCGGTGCCCGACACGGTCGCCCTTGGGGGATAGCGATCCCCAATCCACCCAGTCGCCGTGCGCCGGTTGCGGAAGACTCGCCGCGGCGTAGTGATCGAAGTACTTCTTCGGCGGGAACAGCGGCGGGTGCGGCGCGACAAACGAAGCGGTCAGGAACAGCGGCTTGTCGGGCGCGCTCTCGGCGAGCATCCTGCGGGCTTGCCGGACAATCCAGGCCACCCGGTGGTGCTCGTCGGCATACGGCCACGGCCGCGCCTCCCACCCGTTCTTTGACAGGCCCAGATCGGCGATCAGCTTGTTGATGCCGTTGGTTTCCGGCGCGACCTTCTTCAGGTAGGTATCGTAGTCGTTGCCGTCGTCCACCTCGTCGTACAGGGAGGCAAGAAGCTGCGTTTGGTAGCCGTACGATTCCTTGCGCGGAACCTGGTGCATGTTCCGGCCCACCAGCACGGTCGTGTAGCCCGCGTCGCCCAGCAATTGGGGCATGGTGGGCGAGGTAATCGGCCTTCCCGCGTAGCCCACCACCCCGCTGGTCTGGGGGTAAAGACCTGTCAACAACGAGCGGCGGGCGGGCTTGCAGGACGGCACGGTGGTATACGCCCGACGGAACAACGCGCCCTCTCGGGCCAGGGCGTCCAGGTGCGGAGTGCGAACCGCCGGGTGATCGAGAATCGAGAGGCAGTCGCCGCGCATCTGGTCGGGCATGATCACGAGGACGTCCGGTTTGGGCGGCTTCTCGGCCGCGAGCGAATCACCGCAAACCACCAGCAGAAGCACGGCCAGCACGTGTCGAACGAGGTGAGCGCCGGTTGATTTCATGGCAAGTCTCCGGAAGAAGTGATTCTGTCGGGCGCTAGCGGTTCATCGCTTCCTCCCCATGAGAACGTCAGCGCCTCTTCTTGTCGGCTTTCGGTTCCCCAGGGTGCTTCCAAATGTCCACGTCGGCCGTGTTCTTCTGCGGCTTGCCCGGCGTGCTCCGTCCCCGGGCGACGTATTGTTCCAGAAGCGCCGTCAGCTCTTTGACGACCTCGGGGTGCTCGGCCTCAAGGTTCTTCTCTTCGCCGACGTCCGCGTCCATGTCGTAGAGCTGGATCGGCGGGAGGCCCTGCTTGACGGCCTGCGGGTCGCGCGGCTGGCTCCACCCGCCGCTCCCCGGGCACAACTCCAGTTTCCACGGGCCCTGACGGATCGAGAACTTGCCGCTGATCGAGTGATGCACCAGGGCCTCGCGCACGGGCCCGTCGGCCTTGCCCCGAAGCACGGGCATGAAGCTCACGCTGTCCTCGGCCGCGTCGTCGGGCAGTTTCACTCCGACGGCGTCGGCGCAGGTGGCCATGAAATCGACGAGCGACACGAGCTGCTCGCTCGTCGTGCCGGCTCGAACCACCCCGGGCCAGCGGACGATGAACGGCACCCGGTGACCGCCGTCGAAGATGTCGGCCTTATGGCCGCGGAAGACGTAGCTCGGGTCGTGCCCTTTCTCCCGGAGGGTGGGAAAATCGGCCTGCGGTGAGCACCCGTTGTCGCTGGTAAAGATCACCAGGGTGTTTTGGACCGCGCCGTGTTTTTCCAGCGCGTCGAGCACCTCGCCCACACAGGCGTCGTTCTGCATGACGAAGTCGGCGTAGGGGTTCAGGCCGCTTCGGCCCTGCCACTCGGGCGAGGGCGCGATCGGCGTGTGCGGCGAGGCATAGGGCAGGTAGAGGAAGAACGGTTTGCCGCGTTCACCCCGGGCGGTCCGCTCGGCGATGTACTCGACCGCCTTGCGGGTGAGCGTCGGCAGGACGTCGACCGCCTCGAACTCGGCGGCGCCGGGGCCTCGCCGCGTCACCCTATCCTTGCCCGGCATCATCGGGAACGCCTTGTCCACCGTGGGCAGTGCCGTCACCCGGTCGTTCTCGATGAACGTGTAGGGGACCATGTCGAGCGAGGCGGCGATGCCGAAGTAGTAGTCGAACCCGACGCGGTTCGGACCGTCGGTGATCGGCCGCGTATAGTCGACGTTCCACCCCTCCGGGCCCTTCTCGATGCGATCCTCAAACCCCTCGGCATCGGGTTTGAGCGCCCACTTCATCCCGAGGTGCCACTTGCCGATGCAGGCCGTGTGATAGCCGTTTTGACGCAACATCTCGGCTACCGTCAGCCGGTCGGGCTCGATCAGCCGGGGCGACAGCCCGCCGAGCACGCCGCTCTGCAATCGCGAGCGCCAGTTGTAGCGGCCGGTGAGCACGCCGTACCGCGTGGGTGTGCAGACGGACGACGTGGTGTGCGCGTCGGTGAACCGCATCCCTTCGGCCGCCAGCCGGTCGACGTGCGGCGTCGCGATCTTGCACTCCGGGTTGTTGCACGCCACGTCGCCGTACCCGAGATCGTCGCACAGGATGAAAACGACGTTGGGGCGACTCACCGGCGCGCCCTCGGCCGCCGGGCCGGCGGTCCACGTCACCAGTCCAACCAGGACGGCTGCCACTGCAAGTATCCTCACGAGTCTCATGTCAAAACCCTCATGTGCCTGCTACTTTTCCGACCGTGAACCGCTACCTTGATTGATTGCACCTACGGTCGACTACGATCTTGCCGACGTATTGTCTCCAGCCTGGCCGCCAGCTCCTTCACTTTCTCGCCGTTACTCTTGGGCGGCATCCGCCGCGAGGATTTCGATCCCGCAGAGGGTCGGAGCCGTGAGGCTCGTGGTCTCGGCCGACTTGGGCTCAAGCTCCACGGTCACCGCTCGCGTGGCCACCAGGCCGTCGAACTGCCTGACCACGGCACGATGCTTGCCGCCCGCGGCTGCGACGACGTCGAAGTTCTTCAGGACGACCTTGCCCTGCAGTTTCACGTCGAACACGCGCTCTCCCGGCTTGGCGTTTTCGAGCTCGGCGAAGTGGAGCCGAACGGAAACGGTCTTCGGTCGGGTCAGCTCCCGGGAGACGGCTAGCAGCCGCTCGAATCCCCGTCCGAGAACAGGAGGTTGGCGCAGGGCCCCCCGGTCGTTCACGTTGACCATGAGCTGGTTCCGGTCGAGCCCGGCTTGCGCGAGCGTCGTCCAGGGAATGGCCAGCTCGGCGACGAATCCCGTGTCGTCCGCTTTCACCTCGCTCGACCAGGCGCCGGCGTAGCTCGCGTCCTCACCTTCCGCACCGAGAGCAGGCAGCTTCACGGGGAACGGATGCGGCGGCACCGCCGTGAACAGTCCGGATTTGTCCGGCTTCTCGCTTCGGGTGAACTCGATCGGCCGACTCGGCTCGGCCGCCAAGTGGAAGGTCTGATAGGCGAGCGGATCGCGGCGAGGGTCCCCGGCCGGATGCCAAAGGGCACCGAAGCGGTACTTCCCTCCCTTTCCGTCATCGTCGTTGACGAACAGTTGCAGGCCGAACTCTGCCCCGGTGCCCGGTTTGATCTTCAGGTTTTTCCAGGGGAGGCAAGTCTCGACGACGTAGCCCTCCGGCGCCGCCTTGGCGGCAATCTCGGCGGTCAGCGCTTCACCGGCCGTGGCCTTCCGATAATCGTCGAAGTGGCTTCGGGCTTTCGCCGTGCCGGGATCCGTACCCACCGCAATGACCAGCCGGTAGCTCTCGGCCGACCCGCGCTTGGGCGTGACGAAAATCTCCACGCAGTCGCCCCGCTCGAGCGGCGTGCCGTCCGGCGCCGGTCGGATCGCGTTGTCTTTCACTTGGGCCAAAAGGACGATCCCCCGCTCATTCCAGCCGAGCCGGAAACACGGATCGAAGTCGTTGGGCGCACGCAGCTTCCCGCCGGGGCCGGGCAAGGAGACGACCTGGAGGCCCCGGTCGGCCCAATCGTTCGCTTCGCCGTCCACCGTGATTTCCAGCCGGGGAACGTCACAGTCGGGGAGTCCGGGCGTGACGTAGGTCCATTGGGCTTCATGTCGCGCCCCGGAGGCCGAGACGCCCAGGTGGAGGTACTTGTTGCTGGGGGCGTCGCGGCCCGCGGGCACGCCGCTCAGGAACAGCTCGAAGGAATCGTCGTTCCAGACGGCGCCGTCGTGGTCCGTCGTCGACTTCTTCCACGGGCGGGTCTTGCCGGTGGAGTCCGCGCCGGGTGGTCTCGTGTAGGCCAGATAAAGGTTCCGGTCATCGTGGCGCAGGGTGACCGAGGCGTTCTCGCCGCTAACGGAAAGGGCCTTGTAGCCGTCCCAGCAGTCGTCGCCGACCTGCCCATCGACCGTGGGCGCTCGATCCACCGGCCACGAGGTGATGGCCCGGTCCAGGATTTCCAGGTCGAGCTCCGCGCGGACGGGGCCCTTGAGGCCGCTGGTGTAAATCCACGGCCGATCGGTGCCGGCAATCTCGACGTCGTCGGCGTTGACCCGATACGGCCCATAGCGATCTTGCCCGAAAAAGCGGAACGGCACGGCGATGTCGCGGCGGCCGCCCGTCGTCTCCGGTCGTGGCGCTGCCAGCCAGAGGAGCCCCTCCGGATCGAGCTGATCACCCGGCGCGTTGAGATTGAGGGCGGCCCGGCGAACCGGGGTGTTGGGGAGCCGATTGTAGAAGACCGACCAGTTTTCCTGCTTCCGGGCAGGCGCCAGGGCGATCGTCGTTTGAAAGCAGTAGGAGCAACTACAGCTCGCGTCGCCCGGAGGCATGAGCAAGAGCCCCCCGGCGGCAATGGCATTGACGTAGCAGCCGGCACGCACGCCCCCGAAGTTGTGTATCCCGGAGTCGCCCGCCAGGTCGTACATGCCGAGCGTGCCCGAACGGAACATGAGCAGGTTCGGTCCGCCCGAAACGGATCCGCAGCCGTACGATCGGGAGAAAGTCCAGGCCGACTCGGCTTGGGTGAACGGGCTTTTTCGGAGCAGGGGCGCGCCGGTTCGCAAATCGAAGGCCGTCGGCTCGCCGTAGACGCAAGCGCCCACGATCACCGGGAAGCGGCGCATGGAGGCACTCTGGCTGTAGAGCGGCTTGCCCGTCGACGCTTCATACCCGCTCATCCCCCCGCCCCCGGTGGCCAGCAACACGCCCTGGGCCAACCACAGCTCGGT
>CAZDHR010000299.1:1828-8999 GCA_964505295.1 uncultured Planctomycetaceae bacterium | reverse complement strand
CGGCCCGCTCGCATCGCGGTCCCCCTGCGCGCGCCAGCGGGAGGACGACGTGACCAGACAAGTGCTGGTCTGTCTGGGAGGCGTGCTGTTCGCCGTGAGTGCGGCGCTCGGCGAGCCGCTCTTTGAGGACAGCCTCGTCGTGGAGGTGGAGAGGGGCCTTCGGGGGCCACGGGGAATGCCGGGCGACATCGTGCGGCTCAAGGACGGCTCGCTACTGATGAGCTATACCCAGGACGCCAGCATCATGGGGATCAAATCGACCGACCGGGCGAAGACGTGGGGCGAGCCGTTCGTCCTGATTCCCAAGCCCGCGCCGCCCGCCAAAGGCTGGTACGCTCACCCCAGCTTTCTACGCCTCGAAAGTGGCGAGGTCCTTTTGTCGTACATCTACAGCACCCACCCGACCACGCCGTACTACGGGCACAACTATTACCGGCGCAGCGCCGACGAAGGGCAAACGTGGACCGATCAGTTCCTCATGACCCCGCAACCCGGCTACTGTCTCGTACACAACGATCGGCTATTCACGCTCTCTACCGGCCGGATCGTGGCTATGGCGGAGTACAAGGCCCACATGCCGAGCACCCGCGACCACAGCGGCTACGTGGGGATCGCGTTCTTCTCGGACGACCAGGGGCACAGTTGGCAGGTGAGCAAGAATACGGTCGACATGCAGCCGGTCGAGGTGCAGGAGGCCGACGCCGTGGAGCTCAAGGACGGACGCGTGATGATGTTCGCCCGGACCTACAGCGGGTTCCCGGTCCGTGCGTACTCCGACGACGGGTGTGAGACGTGGTCCGAAGGCGAGCCGATCGAGGAGCTGCCGATGCCCTACGCGGGCCTGCCCACGGTGCGGCGCATTCCGTCGACGGGCGACTTGCTGTTCATTTGGATCAGCGAGCGGTCGGTCGACAAGGACGATCCGAAGATCCACCGCCGCTGCGCGCTCTCCACGGCGATCTCCAAGGACGAGGGGCAGACGTTCGAGCCCTTCCGTCATATCGCCAGAGACCCGGAGGACGATTTCGGATACCAGTGCATCGAGTTTCTGGACGAGGAGCTGGCCATCGTGGCCTACCACGCTCGCGACGGCTTGCACGTGGCCCGAATCGGGATCGACTGGTTTTACGGAAGCAGTGAACAATAGGCGCTGCGCGGTAGGCAGCGGGCGAACTGAGGCAGTAGGGTGCGTGAAACGCACCATTATCTCCAGACCGGCAAATATGGTGCGTTTCACGCACCCTACCGAGCTCCAGAAGTGGTGCGGAAATGGCGCTGCGCAGCACGCAGCGGGCAAAATGAGAAGGAGAAGCCTGATGAAGAAATCGATAGGAGCGAAGACCATCGTTTTTCCCACGCCCACTTGGATCGTGGGGACCTACGACAAGGCGGGCAAGCCGAACGGGGCCGCGGTCGCCTGGGGAGGCATCTGCAACTCGGAGCCGCCGAGCATTGCCATCTCGCTACGCAAGGCGACGTATTCTCACGGCAACCTCGTCGAGCGGAATGCTTTCACCGTGAGCGTTCCTTCCGAGACGCACGCCAAGCAGGCCGACTACTTCGGGATCGCCTCGGGGCGCGATACCGACAAGTTTGCCGCTGCCGGGCTGACGGCCGTGAGGAGCGAGCTGGTCGACGCGCCTTACGTCGGCGAGTTCCCGTTGGTGCTGGAGTGCAAGCTGCTACATACGTTCGAGCTGGGGCTCCATACGCAGTTCGTCGGCCAAATCCTCGACGTGAAGGCCGACGAGAGTGCGCTCGATGACCAGGGCCGGCCGGCGATCGGCAAGGTCAGACCCTTCGTGTTCGCCCCAAGCGATCACACGTACCACGGGATCGGCGAGTGCCTTGGAAAGGCGTTCAGCATCGGGAAGGAGACCTAGCAGCGAGGCTCGTGCGGCCCGCCATGTGGCGACTCGATGCGCGAACCGCCGACGCGCGTGGGGCCAACCCCTCACGAGTAGAACTCGCCTTGCCCCACGGCGTCAAACGCACTCTCAAAATGCTCGATCGTGGGCCGCCCGCGGTCCGGCCACGTGATGGCGACCACGTCGAATCGGGCAGGATGTTCCAGCAGGCCGTGACGTTTGAGGAAGGTGACGGCCAGTCGGGTCAGGCGACGTTGCTTGGCAGGGGTCACGGCTTCGGCCGGATGGCCCGCATCGGCGGATCGACGGGTCTTGACTTCGACGAACACGACCGTATCCCGGTCGAGCGCGACCAGGTCGAGCTCACCAGGGAAGAGACGCTCGCCCCGGGCGAGGATCTTGTAGCCGCGTCGCCTCAAGTATCGGGTGGCCAGTGCTTCGCCACGTTGTCCCAGCGGTCTGTTGGGAAAGAAGCGTTGGAGCCAGCGGGAGGCCGTGGTGCCAAGCCCCATGGTATTCGCTCCTCCGCTCCGGGAGGTGACAGGGTGACAAGGCCGCTCAGCCCGCCGCCCCGTCACCTTGTCACCCCCTCACCGCGTCACTCTTCCGCCGTCTTCTGCTTCTTCTTCCGTCGTCCCTTGCGCTTGGCCTTGGGCTTGTCTTCGGCCTTTCGCTCGACACGACGCTCCTTGAGCCGGACGGCCTTGCCGACGCGGTCGCGAAGGAAGTAGAGCTTCGCCCGACGGACCACGGCCGATCGCTTGACCTCGATCTTGGCGATGCGGGGGGAGTGGACGGGGAACTTCCGCTCCACGCCCTCACCCTGCACGATCCGGCGGACGGTGAACATCTCCCGTGTTCCCGAGCCGCTCCGGCCGATCACCACGCCGGTGAACACCTGGATTCGCTCCTTCTCGCCCTCCAGGATTCGACAGTGGACGTCGACGGTGTCCCCGATTTCGAACTTCGGGGGTTCCTCTTTCATGCTGGCCTTTTCGACCAGGCTCATCAACGGTTGGCTCATCGTGCTTCCTTTGACGTGTCGATCGGTAAATTGAGGGATGAGGGATGAGGGATGATACACGAGAGACGAGGGATTTCGTCCTGCTCTCCTCCCTGATCCCTGATCCCTCATCCCTCATCCTCCCCGAGCAAGTCGGCGCGGCGTTGCCGGGTTCGTAGTCTGCTGTTCTCTTCTCTCCAACGGGCAATTTCTTCGTGATTTCCGCTCAACAGGACCGGGGGGACTTCCAGCCCCCGGTACACACGGGGCCGGGTGTATTGGGCACACTCCAACAACCGCCCGGCGCTGGAAAACGAATCGCTCGTGCGGGACCGCTCGTCGCCCAATACGCCCGGCACCAGCCGGATGACCGCGTCGATGATCGCCATCGCGGCGACTTCGCCCCCGTTGAGGACGAAATCGCCGATCGAAATCTCATCGGGCCTCAGGATCACGCGGATCCGCTCGTCGAAGCCTTCATAACGACCACACAAGAGCAGAATCCGTTGGTGTTCGGCCAACTCCTCGACGACCGCCTGACTCAGCCGGCGCCCTTGCGGGGTGAGCATCACCAGGTGGCCGGGGTCGGGGTGCTGGTCACGGATCGCCTCTACGCAGGGCACAAACGGCTCCACTTTCAGCACCATCCCCGGACCGCCCCCAAAGGGACGATCGTCCACGGTCTTGTGTTTATCGGTGGCCCAATCGCGAAAGTTGTGCAGGTGCACCTCGATCAGGCCCCGCTCGATGGCCAGCTTCAGGACGCTTTCGCCCAGGTAGCCCGTGAACATCTCGGGAAACAGGGTGAAAACGTCGAAGTGCATCGGGCGTTACTCGCTGGTCGGTTCCGCTTCCGCCTCAGGCGGCGGGGCGTCTTGGCTGGGGGCTTCGTCGGCCGTTTCGGCTTCGGAGGGCCCGACCAAATGGGCCGGGGGCTCGGGCCGTCGTCGCATCTGCGCCAGGCGGTCCAAAGCCGCTTTCTGCTTGTCCAGGCACGTCCCCTCCGGACCGTACTTCTTGATCAGGACCCCAACCTTTTCCGTCGGTTGGGCCCCCACGCTCAGCCAGTACTTGACGCGTTCGCCGTTCAACACGGCGCGGGCATCGACCTCGGGGACCATCGGATCGTAGGTGCCCAGCTCTTCGAGCACCCGGCCGTCGCGCGGCGCCCGCGAATCCATCGCGCAAATGCGATAGAACGGACGGTGCCGCCGGCCCAACTTCTTCATGCGAATCCGGACTGCCACGTAGTACTCCTCGTCAACTTGTCGTTCGGATCGGTTTATCGGTTTCTGGTTCTCTCCGCCACCTTCGGCCTGAGACTTGCCGAAGGTGGCCACTTGCTGGGGGCGAGGGACTCGGCGCCGGGACCGGCTACTCTTGGCCGTACCCCGGCCGCCGACCTCTCGTCCCTACTTCTGCCGTTTGTTCCGTTTCTCATCTCTCCTGCGTCGGCGAGCCTCTTTCTCCCGTTGCTTCTTCAGCTTGGCTCTCTCGCTGGACGAGAGCCGTTTGCCGGTTCCCTTCTTCTGCTTGCCGAACCGGGCGTTGGGGTTGGCCATGGCGGTCTGGGTGATCTCCTGCATGGCCTGCATCCGCCCCCGCATACCCATCCCCATGACCCGCTGCATCATGTCCTTCATGCCGTCGAACTGCTTGACCAGGGCGTTGACCTCGTGGGCGGCGACGCCCGCCCCGGCCGCGATCCGCCGCCGTCGGCTCTGGTCGATGACCTTGGTCGGGTTGCGGCGTTCCTCGGGGGTCATCGAGTCGATGATCCCTCGGAGCCGGCGCATCTCGGTTTCCGCATCCGCATCGCCGATCATGTCGCTCATCTGGCTCATGCCCGGAATCATGCTCATGATCTTGTTTAACGGCCCCAGACGCCCCGTCTGGTCGATCATGCTGCGGAAGTCGTCCAGCGTGAACTCGCCCTTGCGGAGCCGGGCCTCCTGCTTGGCCATTTCCTCCTGATCGACCTTGCGGTGGGCCTGCTCGACCAGGGTCAGGATGTCGCCCATCCCTAGGATCCGACCGGCCATGCGGTCGGGATGGAACTCCTCCAGCGCGTCGAGATGCTCGCCGGTGCCGATGAACTTGATGGGCACCCCGGTCACCGCTTTGACCGAGATCGCGGCCCCGCCCCGGGCATCGCCGTCGAGCTTGGTCAGGATCACGCCGTCCAGCTCGAGGGCGTCGTTGAACGCCTTGGCGCTGGTCACCGCGTCCTGGCCGGTCATCGCGTCGACGACGAAATAGACCTGGTCGGGCTCCACGCGGCGGTCGATCCGGGCAAGTTGGTCCATCAGCTCGTCGTCGACGTGCAGGCGCCCGGCCGTGTCGAGCACGACCACGTCGAGATCCGATTCCTTGGCCCGCCGGACGGCATGCTGGCAGACGGCCACGGGGTTCTTGGAGTCCCGTTCCGTATAGACGGGGATTCCCAGGTTTTTGCCCAATTGTTCCAGTTGGTCGATGGCCGCCGGGCGCTGAAGGTCGGCCGCCACCAGAAGCGGCTTGCGCTGGCGTTCGTGGAGCAAGCGTCCCAGCTTGCCGCAGGTCGTCGTCTTTCCGGAACCTTGCAGGCCGCAGAGCATGAGGACCGACGGCTTGCCCCGCAGATGCAGCGAATGGTCGACCGGGCCCATCAGCGCGATCAGCTCCTGGTGGACGATCCCCACAAGCTGCTGGCTGGGGTCCAGCGATTTGAGCACTCGCTCGCCGATCGCCTGCTCGGTCACCTTGACCATGAACTGCCGAACCACGGGAAAGCTGACGTCGGCCTCCAGCAGTGCCTGCTGCACCAGGCGAAGCCCGTCTCGCATGTTCGATTCGGTCAGCTTCCCCCGCCCCCGGAGGGTCTTCAGCGCGGAACCCAGGCCTTCCTGGAGTGACTCGAACATGGCTCAATCGTGGTATGTGCGTTAATGACTTCGAGGAAGCGGGCGAACCGGAACTTGCGGCAAGTCGGCTCCCAAGCCGAAGCTTGGCAATCAGGTGGACTCAATCGTGATATCGGACACGCAGGGCCAGCCAGACACGCAGGGCCAACCACCGGGCAAGCCAAAGATCGCCGGGTTGGGCGCACCCCCGCCGCCTGCGTACCAAGTACGCGTAACCCCTTATGCTAGCGAATGCCCCGCCGGTTTGGCAATGCTCGCTTGTGGCGAATTTCCCATCTTCGTCGCGCAATCTGCCGTTGCACTCACTGCCTTCTGACCAGAACTGAGCCACTGCACCGGATCCGAGGTATCTTTGGGGGGGGGGCTATGCGCCTCGAAAGGGCTACGTGCCTCCACGTTGGACAGCCTGGGGCCGAGTCCCTGCCATCCGGGGGCGTCCAAGTTGACACGCGATCCACAGAAACCTAGAGTTTTCCAGGTTCTCTCCCCATCCCTGGAGGGGAAGACTACTGATTCGCGCCTCGGATGGAACTTCGGCCGATTCGACACCTCCCCAATGTGATGATGCTCCATAGGTACTATTGGCGTGGGAGACGATGTCCATGGTCCGCAAAACGATTTTGTCGCTTCTGTTGACGGTCTTGTGTGGCTCACCCCTGATCGCTGAAGGGTGGGCGGAGAAGATGTTCGATTCCACCCGGCACGACTTCGGATCGGTCGCCCGGGACGCCAAGGCGGAATTTCGCTTCGTGCTGACGAACATCTACGTCGAAGACGTCCACATCGCCGGCGTGCGATCCAGTTGTGGGTGCACCTCGGTGCGAATTGAGAAGCCGTTTCTGACGACGTACGAGAAGGGGGCGATTGTCGCGCACTTGAACACCGATCGGTTTCTGGGACGCAAGGGGGCAACGATTACCGTCACCATCGACAAGCCCCTTCCGGCGACGGTCCAGTTGCACGTGACCGGCTACATCCGCGGCGACGTGGTGTTTGAGCCGGGCAGCGTGCAGTTCGGCGCCGTGGATCACGGCACTCCCGCTGAGAAGACCGTCACCGTAACGTGCGCCGGCCGGCCGGGCTGGCGAGTCGTGGACGTCACCAGCACCAATCCCCACTTCTCGGTCCAGATGCAGGAGGCCAAGCGACGTGGCGGGCAGGTGGCCTATGACCTGCTGGTTCGCCTGGACGAGCACGCCCCGCCCGGACCCCTCAACGATTATCTGATGCTGGCGACCAACGACCGCAACTCGCCGCAGATCCCGCTGGCCGTGGAAGGGGTGGTGCAGTCGGAGATCGTCGTCGCCCCGACCTCCTTGTTCATGGGCGTGGTCGAGCCCGGCAAGAAGGTCACCAAGCAGTTGGTCGTGCGGAGCAAGAGGCCGTTCCGAATCCTC
>CAZDHR010000299.1:0-1818 GCA_964505295.1 uncultured Planctomycetaceae bacterium | reverse complement strand
GACCCCAAGCCCCTCTACTTGATCCCGGTCACGTTTGTTGCCGGCGAGAAACCGGGCAAGGTGCTCGACACGATTCGTATCGAGACCGACTTGGCCGAAGCGACGCCCGAGCTGTCTGCCTACGCCGTCGTGGCGCCGTAGGTGTCACGATTCGGGAACTCAGCAGCGTGCCGGATCCGCGCAGCCCCGGCTAGAACTGTTGCTCGATACAGATGTTGAGACCTTGTGCCCAGAAGTCGGTCTTTTTCCAGGCGAATTCCGGGCGCGACTCTCCGACGAAGGTCTCCGGCGGTATCTGCGTCGGGTTGATGCCCAAGTCGATCTGATCTGGGGCGCGGCCCACGTGATTCCAGTGCATGAAGTCGTATCCGACCGAAACCCGCAGGTCGCACGCGAGCTGGCACTCGAGCGAGACTCCCAGCTCCGACACAACGGTGAACTCGGTATCGCTGTAGTATCCGATGTTGGTCGGCAAGGCCAACAGGCCGCCCACGTAGTCTGCGTTGGATTGGTCGTCCACGATGCTCGTCGCCCCGTCGACGATGGCTCTGCTGAAGGTTCCACCGAACGCCACTTTCGCCGACAGCCGAACCGACCAGCAGCCCCGACACCAGCGCGCGGCCAGCCCGAACTCGCCCCCGTGGAAGTCGTTGGTCGACTTGAAGAGATCGTATCGATCGATGACCGTGTCTACGTCGTACCCGCTTAGGGCATCGAGCGATACGGCCTGTTCGCTGATTGTCAACCGGTCCAGCAGGCGGCCGTAACGGTACCCGCCCAGAAGGTCGATTCTCACGCCCGGCCGACACACGACGAGACGCCGCATCAGCACTTTCGCCCCCTGCAATTCCGTGTCGGCCCGCACATCGACGGCCCCATCCAGGAGGCCGGGGTAGGCGACCAAATGCACCGCCTGCTCGTCATCTACGACGTCGAGATACGGCCGGGCGACGATCCGGTCCCCCCAGCCGTGCGAGTGATGCCTTCGCTTTTTGGCGGGCAGTCCGAAGTAGGTCGCTTCGACACCGCCCGTCTGACGCGGATCCCACCACCACCCCAAGGTGAATCGGCCGCCGGACCGCATTTCGTCGTAGATGTCCTCGTCGCCAAACAGGACCGAGGTGTCCGGCCCGCCCAGCACGCCGGCGTCCTCCGACGCCGTTTCCAGCGGACTGGTGGTCACCAGCGCCGGAAGGTCGACGCCTTTCATCCCCCAGAGAAGATACTCGCCGCGGGCCCAGAGCCGCCCCAGAAGCGGAGAGCGGTACACGCGAGAGGCTCGGCAGTACTCCTGAAAGGGAGGATAGACCGGAGCGCGCATTGCCGGGACGGCGCCGTCCGGCAATGCCTCCGCTGCCTCAGAAGGGGATTGGACGCCGGCGGCGTCGGACCAGTCCGGGTCTTGACCGACGTCGGTGGCCGACTGCTGGTCGGACGACCTGGGGCGATCCTCCGTCACCGGATTGGGGCCAGCGATTTCGTCGGCTCTGAGTTGCACGGTGCCGGCGAAGAGCACGACGGCCGTGCTCAACGCCAGCCATTGCCTCGTGGATGGCCTGGCTTGCATCCCGATCCTCTGCCCTTGTGGGGTCCGAAAGGTCGCTGGTCCGGACGGTGGACAGGTCTCAGTATCGGACTGTACGCCGGGACGCCCTGAACAATTCCTACAATCGGCAAAGTCCTCGGTATTCTCCCAGTCGTCCCAGGCTATGTGGCGATCCACAGCACCCCGGAGACTCGAATCCCTCTCAGGCAACAACAGGGAAAAAAGGTGACAGGCACCTTTTGCCTGAAAGGCCCTTCGGGTGCTTCGCACAA
>CAZDHR010000298.1:0-9074 GCA_964505295.1 uncultured Planctomycetaceae bacterium | reverse complement strand
AAGCTGGAGCTTGGGAACCAGGGCGCGGGAACAGACGGGTTGGGCGAATGCTTACACCGCGGCCGCTCGCGGGGGGCGCCTCGCAATGGGGCAGAGAATTCCGGGCGCGAGCAGACGTTCGCCCGGAATGTAGGCGTTCTCCGTGGTCTCCCCCCACTTCAGGACCAGAAAAAGGCACCCGTTGCGAATCCCGCCAACCAGCAGCCTGGGGTCTCTTCGAGGCAATCGGACCGCTTCGAGACGTGGCGTATCGGTCCCATGACCCTGGTAACTTAGCAAAACTGTGACGGTCGGAGCGACTTTTCCGGATTTTCCTAAAGGAGGGGCCTTGCCGGCGACGATTCCTTACGCGGACCGTTCGCCCTCCAACCGCGCTTATCGACGGCTCGCCGGAGGGACACGCTTCCGTCGCCCCACCTTCCACGGCAAGACCCGGTGTTCCTCCTTCGATGAACTCGCCTCGACCGGCTCCATGCAACACTTCCTGAAAGTCCTGCGACTCTCGTTGCGGTACAAGTGGACGGTCCTCACCTCAGTGCTCACCGCCCTGATGATCGGTCTCCTCTGGGGTATGAGCATTTCGACTGTTTACCCCGTCATGGAGGTGGTCCTTCGGGGCGAGACTCTTGAGACGTGGCTCGACGAGGAGATCCGGCACGCCGAGGCCACCATCGCCAGGCTCGACCGGCAGATCGCCGCCCGCCAACAAGACCTCGACGGTGGAGCCGTGCGGGACGTCGCCTTGCGGAGATCGGAGTTGTCGCTCAAGAGGAGTCGGCGCCAGGAAAAACAGAAATCCCACGATCGTCTCGTGCGCGTCCGCTCGTGGCTGCGCGGCCGGATGCCGACGACGCCCATCGGCACCCTGGTCCTGGTAATCGTCGTGCTGATCGGAATGACCATGCTCAAAGGGGCTTGCCTGGTCGCGAACAACGTGCTGATCACCCGGGTTGCCAGCGGCACGGCGGCCGACATGCGGCGGATGTTCTTCCGGAAGGTCCTGGCGATGGACCAGGCAGTCATCGATCGGAAGGGCACCGGCGCGCTGATGACGCAGTTCTCGCACAGCATCAACTTCGTTACGGGCGGCCTACGGGTGTTCTACGGAAAGAGCGTCCGCGAGCCCCTGAAGATGGCCGCCTGCCTGATCGGCGCCGCACTCGTATCGTGGCGGCTGCTGTTGCTGTCGATCACGGTGGCTCCCGTCGGCGCCTTCCTCGTGTACTACCTGGCCAAGCGGATGAGGGATTCCGCCCGGGGCGAGATCGGCGGCATGAGCGCCGCCATGCAGACGCTGATGGAAGCCTTCAGCGGGCTGAAGACGGTCAAGATCTTCAACGGCGAGCGCAAGGAGCGGCGCCGGTTCAAGAAGAACGCCATGACCCTGCACCGCATGGCGATGCGGATGGCCTTCTTCGATTCGCTCACGAAGCCGGTCACGGAGCTGACCGGCACGATCTGCGTCGCGCTGGCCGTCCTGAGCGGCGCCTACCTGGTCCTCGGGCAGGAGACCCACCTGTTGGGCCTCCGAATCACCGACCGACCGCTGACGCCCTCGGCGCTGTTCGTGTTCTACGCAATGCTGGTGGGGATGAGCGACCCGGCGCGGAAGATGGGCGACATCTATCCGTCGCTGGTTCGGGCATCCATGGCCAGCCGCTCGTTCTTCGAAATGGCGCAGAAGCAGCCGGAAGTCCGGACCCCGGACCGCCCCCGGCCGGTTCCCAGCCGTTGGGATACGATCCGTTTCGACCACGTGTGGTTCTCCTACTCCTGCCGGCAGTGGACGCTACAGGACATCCACCTGGAAGTCCCCTCCGGCCAGACGGTGGCGCTGGTCGGCGAGAACGGCTGCGGTAAGACGACACTAGCGAACTTGCTCGTGCGCTTCTACGACCCCCAGCGAGGAGCCATCTACCTCGGGGACGTCGACCTCCGCGAGATGAACCCCCGGAAGCTGCGACGTCAGATTAGCATGGTCAGCCAGGACGCGCTGCTGTTCCGCGGAACGATCTGGGAGAACATCGCCTACGGGGCCCCACACGCCGACGACGAGCAAATCCGCAACGCCGGCCGCCTGGCCGGCGTGGAGGACTTCATCTCGCAGTTGCCCGACGGGTCCCAGACGGACGTGGGAGAGTGCGGCCGCGCCCTCTCCGGCGGGCAGCGGCAGCGTGTGGCCTTGGCGCGGGCTCTGGCCATCAACCCGCGCATCTTGATCCTCGACGAGCCGACAAGCCAGATCGACCGCTTCAGCGAGCAACGTCTGGCCCTGCGAGAGACTCTGCGCGGAATCACCACCTTGCTGATCACGCATCGGCTGTCGACGTTGGAGTGGGCCGACCGCGTGATCGTCATGGACCAAGGCCGCATTGTGGCCGATATGCCCAGCGCCGAGTACCTGGAACAGACGCGTGCAGGCCGATCGATCGGGACTGCCGCGGCGTGAGACCGGAGGGACAATGTTCCCAAGAAACGACTGCCATCGACGGAGATCGACGGTTTCACGACGAGCCCTCATTCTCTCTTCCGGTTGGCCTGGAAGACGAACCGGGGCGTCAGGTTGCCGATTGTCCACGCGCAGGTCATTTTCGGGAGCCCCTTCATGATCATCCATCGCTTTCCCGCTGCACGGCCCCGCGGCCGCGTCGATCGCAGCAAGAACGCCGTGCTCCTGACTTGTTACATGACCGGAGCAACGGAGGGAAACAACCTGGGAACGGCCGGCTATTCGTACGACTTCGTCGCGCAGTTGTTCCACCCGCTGCTGGAACATTGGGGCGAAGTCATTCCGGTCCCGGATCCCCGGCGCAATCTCGACCGTGCAGCCCACGCAGCACGCCGGCGCGGCCTGAAGCCGATCCACGTCAGCTTCTTGCCCTTTCAGGACGCGCCGCTGGCGGAGTCCGCGCCCAACGTGATCGTCCCGGCCTGGGAGTTTCCCGATGTTCCGGACCACGCCTTCGGCGGCAATCCGCACAACAACTGGCCGGCGGTCGCCAACCGTTGCGAAGGTGTGATCGTTGGCGGGCCGTTTACGCAGGAGGCGTTGCAGAGGTCGGGCACGACGGCACCGATCCACATCGTCCCGGTTCCCACGCCCGATGCCTACTTCTCCCTGCCCGCGTGGGACCCCGACCGTCACGTCTCGCTCGACTGCCGGCCGATCGTCTTTCCACGTGCGTCCCGCGCCAGGTCCGGTCCCGTTCTCGCGCCCACGCCCACCGTAAGACCTCTGAAACGGCTCGGCGTCGCACTCGAAACCGCCGTCCGGCGGCCGTGCAAGCGGATTCTCGGAGAACGGATGTACCGCGGACTCACAGGGCGAGGCCGAGCCATGATCCACGGCCGCGTCCCCAGGAACAAACGGGCACCGAAGCCGCTCGTCTCGCCGTACGTGACCGAACCGCGCCTCGACCTCTCGGGAATCGTCTACACGAGCATCTTCAATCCCGCGGACGGCCGCAAGAACTGGCTGGACCTGTTGACCGGCTTCCTCTACGCCCTGGGCGATTGTGAGGATGCCACGTTGGTGCTCAAGCTGATCACCAACAACCCGAAGGCCATCGAGCGGCTCGTTCGGTACTACCTGAACCGAAACGTCCCGCACCGCTGCAAAGTCGTCCTGTTGCCCGACTTCCTCTCCGAGGACCAGATGCTTCAGTTGGCTGAGGCGAGCACCTACTACCTCCAGACGACGAAGGCGGAAGGGAACTGCCTGCCGCTGATGAACTACCTCGCCGCGCAGCGTCCCGGCGTCTCGCCGTGCCACTCCGCCATCGCCGACTATTTCGACGAGAGAATCGGCTTTGTCCTGGATTCGAATCCCGAGCCCGCCGCCTGGCCGCACGATCCGCGTTTGCGGCTGCGGACCACCTGGGCGAGACTCGTCTGGCCCTCGGTGAGGGACCAGATCCGCAGAAGCTACGAGCTGGCGAAGTGCCAGCGAGCCTTGTACCGGGAAATGGGGGCCCGCGGTCGCGCGAAGTTGCGGGCCTGGGCCAGCGAAAGCCGTGTCGAGGAACGCCTGTTGGCGGCGCTTGACGCCTGCGCCGGACGTGCCCAAGCCGGCGAAGCCGCCGGGCCCCCGCGGCTCGTCCGCCGCGCAGCCTGAGAGGCCGCCATGGTGGCTGCCGGCGGGCCCACGAAGGTCTGCGGCCGACGCACCACGTTTTAGCGAAGGGAAGATCCACATGTTCAAGCTCTTCCGAAGGCCCGCGAAGAACAAGCCTCCCCGCGGGACCTCCCAGGTCCGGGCGCTCGACGCGCGGCAGTCGGGCTGGTTCCTGCCCGATTCTGGAGAGCTGTTCCGGGGGTTTCCGATTACGGCGGACGACGTCGTGATCGACGTCGGATGCGGCGAAGGCCACGCCGCGTGCTTCGCCGCCTTGCGCGGCGCCGAAGTCATCGCCACGGACATCGACCCGCAGACCGTCCGGAAAGTCGAGAAGAAGCTCCGCCGAATCCCGGCACGCGCGTACCGGGCCGTGACGAGCGATTCGAACCCCCTGCCGCTCCCCCCCGCGATCGGGACGAGAATCATCTGCCGTGACGTCCTCGAGCACGTGGACGATCCGCGGCAAATCATGCGGGAATTGGTGCGGATCGGCAGGCCGGACGCGCTCTATTTGTTCAGCGTCCCCGACCCCGTCGTCGAATCGATCCAGCAAGACCTCGCCCCGCCCTGCTACTGGGAGAAACCGAATCACCTCCGCATCATTCAGCGGGAGGAGTTCGGACAGCTCGTCGAGGAGGCCGGTCTTACGATCGAACGGCGCGACAGTTGGGGCTTCTACTGGTCCATGTGGTGGATCCTGTTCTGGGCCAGCCACCAGGAGTTGGGCGACCCGGAGAAACCGCTGCTGAGACATTGGACGCAAACATGGCAGGCGCTGATCACGTCTCCCGAGGGTCCGCGCATCAAGCGGGTCCTGGACGACAGGATGCCCAAGAGCCAGGTTGTGGTGGCCAGAAAGGCCGCCTGAGCGGGGCGGGCCGGCAAGGCGGAACGTCTCTTCCGGAGGTACAGAACCGATGAAGGTCGATTTCTTCGTTCCCGGCTTCAGCAAGTGCGGAACCACCTCCCTGTGCGCGCTTCTGGCCGAGCACCCTGACATCTTCATGCCTTCGCGCAAGGAGCCGAACTATTTTGCCCATCGTAAGGACGAGGGCTGGAAGTGGTACGAAAGCTGGTTTCGCGGTTCTCAGGGAGCGAAGAGGATCGGGGAGGGCAGCACGGTGTACTCCACCGCCGAATACGCCGAACAGGCTTGCCGAGGGATCCTGGAAATCTTCCCGCAAGCACGCTTCATCTTCATCGCCCGAAACCCCCTGGCACGCTTGGAGTCCAGCTACCGTGAGATGCACGATCGGGGCGCCAAATGGGGTATCAACACGCCGTACTCGGTCGGCGAGGCGCTGCGGGCGCTTCCCAACATGATCCACGACACGCGGTACTGGAAGCTCATCAACATCTACCGGAACCATGTGCCCGACGACCGGATCCACGTTCTGTTCGCGGAGGATTTGAAGACACAGCCCGCGGTCGAACTGGCCCGGTGCTTCCGGTTCCTAAACGTCGACTCGGGCGTCTCCATCGACAACCCCTACCGTGAGCTCAACACGGGAAGCCAGAAATACTACGACTCGCGGCTGATGCGGCTGATCCGCACGACCCCCGCGCTGTCGCGACTGCAGAAGAGGATTCCCCGCCGGATTTGGGCAAAGACCGAGCGGCTCCTCCGGCTCCGGCGGCCGTTCCGCCGCAAGGTCGAGCTTTCGCCGGAAACCGTGCGCTATGTGCACGACGAACTGGGCGACGACGCCCGACAGTTTCTCGAGTTCTACGGCAAACCCGCCGATTTCTGGGACTTGACCGGTCGTTCCTCCAACCGACCGCAGCGCCGGGCCGCGTGAGAAGGATCGCGAGAAAACCGGCGGAAACACGGGCGTCGAGAGTCCTCAGTTGCCCGGGTCAAGGAAACCTCGGTCCTGTCGAGCGAAAGGGCGCTGGCGGCTTCAGCCTTTCGGCACGGTGTTCAGGCCCCGGGGGCAGCCGGCTCAGGTCGGTTTCGAGGACGTTGGGTGGGTTGGCTGGGTGCCTTGGAGGTCGCCTCCATCGACGCTGGCCCGATACTGCCCCGGGCTTCAAGCGACGCCCCAGGGATGCCGACGACCGCCCTGACGCCGCCGGGAAGGCCATGGGGCCCGGGCTTCCGGCCGGCTGCTGTGGCATCGGCCACCGCGACCTGAGCGGGAGAGACAGGCTTTACCCATGGAGATGCTCGGTGAGGCGCACGTCCCCGTCCCTCGCCGAGGGGGCGTTCGGTGGATGAACCCGTAGGTCGCCTGGACCGAGCGGCCGGTTTGATCCGGCGAGTCGCCTCTGCCAGATTGGGGCGGAAGCGTGCGTCCTTTGCTTCCTTCGCCCACGGCCTTTCGGGATTCTGAATAGAGAGATGAGTATGGGGACTCGCCGCTTCTCGATGGCCGCGCCTCGTGCCTTGGTGCCCGTTTTGTCCCGAGATTCCAAAGTTTCGCCAGATGCGGTTTGAAGAGACCCTCGGTACCCTTCGCGACAGGGCTCCCCAATATAGCTGGACTCGCGATAAATGCCGGTTAGGCACAAGGCGGTTCACCCGATATCTATCTGCTTCGACAGTTCAACCACCGCTGCGTGAATCTTCGCCTCCGCTTGCACCTCCAAGTACGAAGAACGAGCGGGCCAGGTTTCGTAGCCGCCCAGCTCATGTTGTTCCAGCGTCGGCAGGTATCCGTTGTATCCGTTGGCAAGTTCAATCGTGAACGTCGGGCGTAACGGACTGTGCGCCTTGATAGCCAGCCCGGTCTCGGCGAACACTTCGCAGGGAATCGCGGCAATGCAAAGCTGGCCGATGCGGATCGCTTGCAGCAGGACGGGGACGCTCTCCGGGTACTCGGCCAGTTTCAAGGCTTCACTGGCGTAGATTTCGGGGCGAGTCAGCCGATTGGGATTCGTGTCCTCTTTCAAGATGCCACGAGCCCACTCGATGCGCCGCGGATCGGGCCGGCGGACGCCGAGCTGCAACTCCGTCGTGCGGACGGCAAGCGGAACGTCCTCGCGGTATTCGATCTGTTTGTGGACTCGAAATGCCTCGTCCGCCACGTCGTCGGCGACTTCTCGCATTCGAGTCCACGGTTCGTACGACCGCTTCGGTTTGCGGAAGTCGATGTTGTTTACATCGCCGCTGGTTCCGTTGGACATCATCGCCACAAACGGCGGATCGAGCCGGTCGGCGCCGGTCAACTGCTGAATCCGATCGGCGAAGATCGCGAAGTAGTCCGCGCTGACGTGGCCCCGCTCGTAACCACCGACGTAGTGCAGCCCATAATTGGCCAAAAGCGCCAGCGGTCGGCCATCCGCATGTTGCACGCTGACGATCGTCAGTTCCGGATCGACTGGTCCGGCCGGCTTCAGCAAATCCCCACTGGCCCGTGGCGGGTTCATTCGCACGCGGTCCGTTTGCCCGCCGAACGGATCGGGCGGGATCGAGCCTTCGCGCATGAACCAACGGCGATTGAAGACGTGCTCCGGTACCGCGCCGACGGCCCAGCCGATCCGTGCTGGGGCCCGATTCGTGACGGCTCGACGTACGCCGTCGGCGATGCGAACGGTGAGGAAATCGCGATACCAGCGATCGATATCCGCAGTGTGCATGCCGATTGCCGCCGGGGCGCCATGGGTGTGCGTCGCGGAGAGGAGCACGTTCTCCGGCGGCAGTCCTGTTGCGTCGCGCACCCGTCTCTTGACTTCATCCACGACCTCACGGCCAATCATGCGCAAATCGCAAATGGCGATGGCAACTCGTGTTCGGCCGTCGTCCAAGGCGAGGCAGCGGGCGTGCATATCGTCATGGATGTTCGTGGCCGGACCTCCGCGGGTGATCACATCCGAACGCGAGGCAGGCTGCAACTACAACGCCTCGGTTGCTCCATCCGGCGATGGAGGCGGTTTACCGCCCGCTGCGGGATCGGTGGCCCATTGCCTCCGAGGCCATCCTCACGCCGATCGGGACGGTTTTCGAGGCCGCCCACTACAGCCGCGCCTGGCTGGGCCGATGGGCCGGGAAGGACTGGGGCGTCCTCTACTACGTGCCCCGGCCGGGGTCCGTGTACCTGGACCAGATCATGGCGGGCGTGCGCCGCGCGCTCGATGAGGTCGGGCTGGACGGTATCTACTGTGACGAGTTCTCTTGGGCGGGGCGCAGCCGCGGGTACAGCCGCTACGACTACGGGCGCTGGGACGGCTACTCGGCCGATCTTGGGGATAACGGAGACGTGCTTCGCCTCAAGTCGGACAACGGCTTCGTCAGTGAATCGTGCCAGCTCCGCATGGTCAACGAGGTCTTGCGTCGGGGTTGTACTTCCTGGGCAACGGCGGCAACGCCCTCCGCAGCCTGAACCGCCTGCACCACGCCCGCTTTATCGAGGGCGGCAACGGCGCCGGCGCCTGGCCCCAAGGCCACCTCAGCCCTACGCCCCTTGTTCTCGGCAACATGGGGGATCAGAAATCGCGTCGAGGGGTCTTCGAGAGCGTGAAGACGTGTCTGGCCCACGGCTGCATCTACTCGCCTTCGGCGGTGAATTTGCTTCTCGAGGGCCCCGACAACTTCGTCTGCAAGCAGTACCCCCTGGCGGTCACCCGGCTGGGCCCCGGCTACATCGTCGGTCGAGAGCGTCTCATCACAACGGTCTCTCGCACCTTCGATTGGCCTCCCGCACCGTCGACGGCCGTGCTGTATCGCTACAACGCCGAAGGCGAGCTGCTCGGTCGCGAGGCGCCGTCGACTGTTGATGCGGCGGGCGACCTCGCGGTCGAGGTGCCCGACGCGGGCCTGGTGATCGCGGAGATCGCGGGGCCCTAGTGGTCTGTCCAAGTTGGGTTTGCGGGTGCCACGGTTGGCTTGTCCAACCGTGCTTCCGGCACGGCTGGACAAGCCAGCAGTGTCACCCAACGTGCACAGTCTAGGTGGACGGACCACTAGCACGAAACGGTTCTTGACGTATTCCGCGTTAGCCTTGGGTTGTGACACTAA
>CAZDHR010000297.1:0-9103 GCA_964505295.1 uncultured Planctomycetaceae bacterium | reverse complement strand
CACAGAGCACGGCCCGCGCTTCTCGACGTGTTCGCGGCCTCGATCAAGGACGGCCGGGGCAACACGCTCCATCGGCGGCTCTTCGTGGTCGAGACCGACTCGTCGGGCGAGGCCACCATCTGCGAGCCGACCGTGCTGCACGCCATCACGCCCGCCCCCGCCGGCACGCCCGCGCCGGACGGCGAGATTCCCGTACCCCATCGCCAAGCCGTCGAGCAACTCCTCTACCAGCGGACGCTCCAGCGGTGGGTCACGGAGGCAGCCGCCGAGCGGTTGGACGAAGTGCAGCGTGTGGGCCGGCACGTCGAAATCAGCCTCAACGCCCTGATCGACCGGCAGCAGAACCAGCTCGGCGAGTACCTGAACCGGCAGATTGAGGGCCGGACGGTCCCGGGGCTCGACGGCCTCATCGCCCAGGCGGAGCAGCACCTCGACGAGCTGAACAACCGGCTGGAAGGCCGCCGCCGGGAGCTGGAGCTGGAGCGGCACTGTGCCGTGGCCGACATCAAGCACCTCGGCCGGGCCTGGGTCCTCCCGCATCCCGAGCGCACCAGCCCGCAACTCGCCGCTATGGTCCGCGACGACCAGATCGAGCGGATCGCCGTCGAGTTGGCCATCCAGCATGAGCGAGACCGGGGCTGGGAGGTCGAGAGCGTCGAGAGTGAGAACCGCGGCTTCGACCTCATCTCCCGCCGGCCGCATCCCGAAGACCCCAACACGTTCATCGAGGTGCGGTTCATCGAAGTGAAGGGCCGCGCCGGCGTGGGGGTGGTGGCGCTTAGCGAGAACGAATATCGTACAGCGGAACGCCTGGGCAACGATTACTGGCTCTACGTCGCCTTCAACTGCGCGGGCACGCCGAAACTGCACACAATTCAGAACCCCGCCCGACTCGGGTGGCAGCCGATCGTCAAGGTCGAGCATTACCAGCTCACCCCAGGCACCATCCTGGCCGCCAATCAAGAGAAGGACTAACCCGTGGCAACGCGGAATCGCGACGCGATCGCGGAATTGGCCCAAATGTTGGCCGATGGTACGGACCGCTCCGACGACTACCTCGCGAAGGTGATCGACGCCACTGTGGGCCATGACCGGATGCTCATGGGCCTGTATGGGCTGCTTGCCGCCGGGACGATCTTCCTTTTGTTCCAGGCGGAGATGTCCTCCTGGGCCGGCGCGGCTCTGGTGACGGCTGGCGTGCTGTTCATCGTCGGCCTTGCCCACGCCTCGATGCATATTGTGAGCTACCACAAGATGCTCCTGCTGGCCGACGCCGTGAAGCACGGCGAGGAGACCGTGGACCTCGAATCCGGCGAGGAAGAGGCAACCCCGGAGGCTTTTTTCCGCGCTGAGGCGATGGCTCGCCGTTTGCACTCGTCCGAGAGCCACTACTTGTTCCTGGGACTCCTATGCGCCGGGGCAGCCGCGCTGATTGACCACTGGCAGTACGCCTGGCGGGCGTTCGCTGTGCTCGCTGGCGTGGTCGTCCTGCTTCTGCTGATGGAGCTTGTTCCCGCAATCATCAAGGCCCTGCCCCGTCCCTCGGCGGAAAGCGTGGAAGACGAGGCACAGGAATGAGATATCCCAAACGTCTGATCGAAGTCGACCTCCCTATCGCCCGGATCTCGGCGCATGCGCGGCGGGAGAAGTCGATTCGGCATGGGCATATTTCGACGTTGCACATCTGGTGGGCGCGGCGGCCGTTGGCGGCGTGTCGGGCGGTGATCTGCGCGGCGCTGTGGCCCGACCCGGCGGATGAGAATTGCCCGCAGGCGTTCCGCGACAAGGCGGCCGAGCTGGTCACGGCGTTTGCCACCAAGGTGGTCAAGGGAAAGATCGGCAAGCACAGCCTGATGAAGACGGCGTCTCAGGAGAGCCTGGCCCGGTGGGAGGCGATCGCCACGTCGGGCATCCCGCTCGACCCGACCGACGCGGCCCACCAGAACGTCCTTCGGTTCGCCCTGTTGGACTTCATCGCCGACTTCGCCAACTGGGACAACTCGACCGTGCCCGAGTACCTGGAAACCGCCCGGGCCCTCACCCAATCCGCCCACGAAGCCCTCGGCGGCGAGCCGGGCACCCGGCCGCTCGTCGTCGACCCCTTCGCTGGCGGCGGCTCCATCCCGCTGGAAGCCTTGCGCGTTGGTGCCGACGCCTTCGCCTCCGACCTGAACCCAGTCGCCGTGCTCTTGAACAAGGTCGTCTTGGAGTACATCCCCAAGTACGGCCAGCGGCTGGCCGACGAAGTTCGCAAGTGGGGCCAGTGGATCAAGGAACAGGCCGAGAAGGAACTGGCCGAGTTCTATCCGAAAGATCCGGATGGGGCCACGCCGATTGCGTATCTGTGGGCACGGACCATCAAGTGCGAAGGACCGGGTTGCGGTGCCGAAGTGCCCTTGATGCGGAGCCTTTGGCTCTCCAAGAAGAAGCATAACGCCCACGCGATACGGATCATCCCGAACCCAAAAGAGAAACGCGTCGACTTTGAGATCGTCAAGAACCCGAAGGCATCGAACGTTGGCGACGGAACGGTTGCTCAGGGGAGCGCGACGTGTCCGTGTTGCGGTTACACAACGCCAGTAGCGTCGGTTCGGGAGCAACTGAGGAAGCGCCGTGGCGGAGCAGCGGACGCCCAGTTGTTCTGCGTTGTTACGACCAATCCCGGCACAAAGGGACGGTTCTACAGACTGCCATGTGATCGAGACATCGAGGCCGCGCGAAAGGCCGATGAAGAACTAAAACGGCGCAAGGTTGAGTACAAAGGCAAGTTGAGCCTCGTGCCGGATGAGGAGATCTGTCTAAGTGAGATCCGTCGCATCACCGTGCCAATATACGGGATGACGACGTGGGGCGATCTATTCACGCAACGTCAACTTCTTGCGATTACGACGTTGTGCTCCCTCG
Source organism: uncultured Planctomycetaceae bacterium (assembly GCA_964505295.1). Classification (GTDB taxonomy): domain Bacteria; phylum Planctomycetota; class Planctomycetia; order Pirellulales; family Thermoguttaceae; genus DATKZH01. The sequence continues at coordinate 6,199 of CAZDHR010000297.1, read as the reverse complement.
CGCAAGAGTCTGCGCGGCCGTCCGACAGGCAGGAGCAGGTTGACGATTGTGCAATGGAATTGGCCTGCCGCACCTGTTTCGGAATAGTCATTGACCGATGCGCGGACAAACTTTCAACACAAGTTGTCTGGCACAACGGTCGTGAGTTCGTCGATCACGTCTTCGCTCGGCAGGCAATTCCCGTTGTCTGGGAGTTTGCGGAAGCCAATATACTCTCAGATGTTGGTTGGGGGGGTGCCTACGAGTGGGTGTGCAAAGTGATCGAGGCTAACACAACCACCGCAGGTGGATGCGCAATGGTCTCCGTCGCGTCAGCGACGAGGCATCCGCTGCCTGATGACGGAGCGGATGCGATTGTCACGGACCCGCCCTATTACTACTCCGTGCCTTACTCACATCTTTCAGACTTTTTCTACGTGTGGCTGCGGCGATCCATCGGGCATCTCCATCCCGAGTTGTTCTCGACTAGTTTGACGCCGAAAGGTGATGAATGCGTCCAAGATCTTCCGCATTCCGAGTATTCGCATCTCCAAAAGGACCGTGGGTTCTACGAGGGAATGTTGGAGCGCTGTTTTGGTGATTCTCGCCGTGTGGCGAGACCGAACGGTGTAGGCGTTGTAGTGTTCGCGCACTCGAACACGGAAGCATGGGAATCGCTACTCACATCGCTTATCACTTCTGGATGGTGTGTGACGGCTTCTTGGCCCATCGACACTGAAATGACAACGCGATTGTTGGCCAAGCGTCAGAGCACGTTAAGTTCGTCGATTCATCTGGTCTGTCGGCCCCGGGAGAATCCTGACGGTTCGTTGAGAGAAGAGACCGGCGAATGGCGGGACGTGTTGGCTGAGTTGCCGGGGCGAATTCATGAGTGGATGCCGAGATTGGCGGAGGAGGGCGTGGTGGGCGCCGATGCCATCTTCGCCTCCCTTGGCCCCGCCCTGGAGATCTTCAGCCGCTACAGCCGTGTCGAGAAGGCCAGCGGTGAGGTCGTGTCGCTCGGGGAGTACCTCGAGCATGTCTGGGGGGCCGTGTCGACGGAGGCGCTGCGGATGATCTTTGACGAGGCCGACGCCGCCGGGCTGGAGCCGGACGCCCGGCTGACGGCCATGTGGCTCTGGACGCTGGGCGGTGGAACGGGCGTCGCGGGCCGGAATGGAAACGGCGGACGCCCTCACCCCGGCCCTCTCCCAGAGGGAGAGGGAGTAAAGAGCACGGGCTACACGCTGGAGTTCGACGCGGCCCGGAAGATCGCCCAGGGGTTGGGCGTGCACCTGGAGAAGGCCGAGTCGGTCGTCGAGGTCAAGGGCGACAAGGCCCGGCTCTTGCCCGTGGCCGAGCGGACGCCGTACTTGTTCGGCAAGGGCTCCGCGGCCCCGGCGACGGCGCGGCGCAAGAAGAAGCCGAAGCAGAGGTCGCTGTTTGCGGAGCTGGACGAGGCGGAAGAGGCCCAGGAAGCCGCCGCCGGGGAGCTGGCCGGCGCGTCGCCCGGGGCCACCGCGCTGGACCGCGTTCACCAGGCGATGATCCTTTTTGGCTCGGGCCGCGGCGAGGCGCTCCGGCGGTTCCTGGTCGACGACGGCGCCGGCAGCGACGCCCGGTTCTGGCGTCTCGCCCAATCCCTCTCCGCCCTCTACCCCCGCGGCACCGACGAAAAGCGCTGGGTCGACGGCGTGCTGGCGAGAAAGAAGGGGCTGGGGCTGTAGGTGGTATAATGAACCGCGGAGGACGGGGAGTGTCAGAGAGAAGGGAGCACTCCGTGTGCTTGCCTTGATGGCCTCCGCGGTTTGCCGAAAGGAGCGATTCGATGAATTGGGAAGACCGAATCACCGTGGATCCCAAGGTGCTGGTGGGCAAGCCGGTGATCAAGGGAACGCGGCTTGCCGTCGAGTTCATCATCGAGCTTCTGGCCAACGGGTGGACGAGGCAGCAGATCCTCGACAACTACCCGGGGCTCACCGATGAAGACATCTCGGCGTGTCTGCACTATGCCAGCAACACGCTCAAATCCGAGCGGGTCTATCTGATCCCCAGCGGGACATGAAGATCCTGGCGAACGAGAACTTCCCGCGGGTGGCGGTGGAAGCGCTGCGCGAGGCGGGTACGACGTGGTCTGGGCACGAACCGACATGCCCGGCAAAGACGACCGAGGGATTCTGCGCCGCGCGCAGGAGGAGGGCCGGCTGGTCGTCACGCTGGACACGGATTTCGGCGAGCTGGCGTTTCATACGGGCCTGCCCGCTGAGTGCGGCGTGATCCTGTTTCGCGTCGGGGTTCAGTCACCGGAGTACGTCCGGGATCGCGTGCTGGAGATTCTCCAGAGCACGTCCGAGTGGCAAGGACATTTTGCCGTGGCCGAGCCGTACCGCATCCGGATGCGACCGCTTCCTGGTAGTCCAACTCCTCCGGCTGATGCCGAAAGCTGAGAAGATGTCCAAACGGAAGCCCTGGCATCACGTCGTCACTGGCCGCGAGGACCACCGCGACAATGGGCCGCTGAATGCGAGCGAGGCACTTCGATGAGAGCCGGCCTGCTGGAGAAGTGGCAGTCCGCCTTCCTGGAGATCATCCAGGAACCGGCGACTGCTGCCCCGTTGAAAGACGCGTCGCTCCGCGCTGACCGCAAGGCGTGGACTTCGCTTCTGACGACGGCCGTTGTCCGGTCGTGCGAGGCCATCGGCCTGCGGGCGGCCGGGAAAGGGCACCGGCTCGACCTGTTGCCGCAGCCGGGGCAGGAGTATCTGGCGATCGACGTGATGGCATTCCCCGGCACGGAGCCAGGGGTCGAGTGCCGGTGGCCCCAGCCGGTCGCTGCGTTCGAGCTGGAGAACGCGAGAAAGGACGACCGCGTGGCCTACTCGTTGTGGAAGGTCCTGTGCGTTCGCGCGCCGTTGCGGGTCCTATTCGCGTATCGCCCGGACTGGGAGAAGGCCCGCAGCCTGGTGGGCAAGTTCCAGGACGACGTGATCGGCAGCCTGACCATCGAGCAACGGACGGCCCTGGAGGGAGACACCGTGATCGTGATGGGGAGCCGGGGGGAAGGCGGCACATTCCCGTGGGGCTATTTCAAGGTCTGGAAACTGGACACGAACCTCGGGCGCTTTGAGAAGGCGTAGTCCGGGCCGTGTCTTGGGAAACGAGCTAGGGAACCACGCTATGGCCAAGCTGAAACGGTGGTATGACGTCGTCACCCCTCGCGAAGACCTTCGCGAGAACCGGCCGCTGGATGCGTCGGAGTTTGCCGTGCACCTCGACCACATCCGCCACGGCCGGGGCCACGACGACTACGTCAAGCCCGACCGGTTCTTCGAGCGGACGTATCTCACCAGGAACCTCTTGGACTTGTCGGCCCAGGTGGTGCGGCGGCTCTCGGGCATCCAGGTGGAGACGTCAGCCGTGTTCAACATGGCCACGCAGTTCGGCGGCGGGAAGTCGCACTCACTCACTGTGCTTTACCACCTTGCCCGGAATGGCGAGAAGGCCAAGGCGTGGAAGGGCGTGGACCGGATCCTGAGGAAGGCCGACGTGCCCAATGTGCCGGAGGCGGCGACCGCCGTGTTCGTCGGCACGGAGTTCGACGTGATCCAGGGACGCGGCGGGGACGGCGAGCCGGTGCGCAAGACGCCGTGGGGCGAGATCGCCTGGCAGCTTGGCGGACAGCAGGCGTTTGCCGCGGTCGCGGAACACGACAAGCAGGCGGTCGCCCCGGCAGGCGACGTGATCCGCGAGATGCTGCCCGATGGGCCGGCGGTGATCCTGATGGACGAGCTGATGAACTACGTCAGCCGCGGCCGAAAGATGGGCCTGCGCGACCAGTTGTTCGACTTTCTTCAGAGCCTGTCGGAAGAAGCCCGGGCGAGGAAGAACACGGTGCTCTGCGTGTCGATTCCGGCGTCGGAGCTGGAGATGAACCCGGACGACCAGCGAGACCACGATGCCCTGAAGAAGCTCCTGGACCGGGTAGGGAAGGCGATGATCATGTCGGCCGACGTGGAGATCGCCGAGATCATCCGTCGGCGACTGTTCGAGTGGGAGGGCATGCCGGCGGACGGGCGGAGGACGGCCAGGGCGTACGCTGACTGGGCGATCGACCACGCGGCCGAGCTGACGGGGATCGACGCCGACACGGTCCACGAGCGGTTTCAGGCGGCCTATCCGTTCCATCCGTCGGTGCTCTCGGTGTTCGAGCGAAAATGGCAGAGCCTGCCGCGGTTTCAGCGGACGCGGGGCGTGCTGCGGCTTTTGGCCCTGTGGGTCGCCTACGCCTATCAGGAGGATCATCGCAGGGCGCTCCCAGAACCGTTGATCACGTTTGGCTCAGCCCCCTTGGAAGACGCGACCTTCCGGGCGGCCATGTTCGAGCAGCTCGGCTCCAGCGACCTGGAGGTCCCGGTGACGGCCGACATCGCGGGCAAGAGCGACGCCCACGCCGTGCGTCTGGACAAGGAGGCCCCGGAGGCCGTTCGCAAGGCGAGCCTGCACCGGAAGGTGGCCTCGACCATCTTCTTCGAGTCGAACGGAGGGATGAGCCGGGCGAAGGCCGAGGCGACGCTTCCGGAGATCAAGACTGGGGTGGGTGCCCCCGATCTGAACCTGGTCGAGGTGGACAACGTGCTCGAAGGGCTGGTCGGGCAATGCTTCTATCTCAACTGGGACCGGAACCGCTACCGCTTTGGGCTGACGCCGAACCTGAACCAGATCCTCGTCGTCCGGCGCGGGGCGGTTCAGCCGAAGGTGATCGACGAGCGAATCAAGCAAGACACCGAGAAGCTATTTGGCGAGGGTACGAAGGACATCGATCGCCGGTACTTTCCGAAGCGGAGCAACGACGTGCCGAACCGGCCCGTGCTGACGCTGGTGGTGCTGGACGTGGACTCGCCGGCCGGCGCCCCGAAAACCACACGGTTGATGGAGTCGATCGTCCGCGAGTGCGGCACATCGGGGCGGACGTATAAGTCGGCGCTCATCTTCGCGGCGCCGGATTCCGGCGAGGCGATCCGGGACGCGGCCCGAAGCTGCCTGGCCTGGGAGGACATCGACGACGACGCGGAGACCGTGGGGCAACTCGACGAGGCCCAGGGGCGGCTCCTGAAGAGAAACTTGGGGCGTGCCAGGAGCGACCTCAGGGAAACGCTCTGGCGGGCCCATCACCGCTTGTATCTGCTTGCGAAAGACAACACGTTGCGCGAGGTCGACCTGGGCCAGATCACGTCGAGCATGGCGGGCAACATCGTGGAGCTGTATCTGCACGAGCTGAGTCGAACCGACGAGATCGCGGCGAGCGTGGGGCCCAGCAAGCTGATCAAGTACTGGCCACCGGCCCTGACGGAATGGTCCACCAAGGGGGTTCGGGACGCTTTCTATTCGTCGCCGCAACTGCCGAGGCTGGTCCAGACAGACACGATCAAGCGGACGATCGCTGACGGTGTCTGCCAGGGCGCCTTTGGGTACGCCCGAAAGGACGACGGGGGCCAACTCGTCCTGGAACGGTTCAACGAGAGCCTCAGCGAGGCGGAAGTCGAGATCGACGACGAGGTGTTCCTCCTCAAGGCCGAAGATGCAAGGAAGCTGCTTGAACCGCCGCGGCTGGCGAGGCTGACTATCCGGCCGGACCACACGGTCCTGAAGCCGGGCGAGCAGGCGTCATTCACGTGTGCTGCTGAGGATCAGTATGGCCAACCGTTCGAGCTGCCGGCACTTGACTGGTCGGCGACCGGCGGAACTGTGACGGCTGACGGGCTCTTCACGGCAGCCGAGAACGCCGGGCAATTCACCGTACGAGCCGCGGGCGAAGGCACCGAGGCGATCGCCGAGGTTCGAGTCGCCAGCAAGGACGAGCCGGAACCCAAGCCGCGACCGAGCAAAGGAATGATCCGCTGGAGCGGCGACGTGCCACCGCAGAAGTGGATGAACTTCTACACGAAGGTGCTGAGCCGATTCGCGTCCTCGCCGGAGCTGAAACTGACGGTAAGCTTCCAAGTCCCGGCTGAGGATGAACAGGCCCGTGCCAAGGCAGACGAGGCTCGCTCGGGGCTGAGGGAGCTCGGGCTCGACGACGAGGTGTCCGCGTAGGACACAACCACGGGCACTCGAGAGGGACGAGGACGGGGGGGCCGCCCGCCAAACCACGGTAGCCAGCCCGGACCAAACGTGTCCAGAAAGAGTTGGGTGAACTGGGGACGGGGAAGCACACGGTAGC
>CAZDHR010000296.1:0-9160 GCA_964505295.1 uncultured Planctomycetaceae bacterium | reverse complement strand
GCAGATATCTTCGCGCAAATCGTTTCCCCCCTTACACTAAGAGCTGTTGACAGTGTCATTCGACCCGGACCTTCTGTTCTCGTAGTTGGCATCGATCCCTGCCCGCTTCCGCTACCCGGCAAACGGAAGCTCGAACAACGCCATTCCCACCGCGATCCACAGCGGGATCGTGATCAGGCTCAGGATCGACGTGCTCAGCACCGCCCGAAGCGCCGTCCGCGGGTGGCCGCCGTAGTGACGGGCCAGCAGGACCGGAAACACGGCCGACGGCATGGCCGCCTCGACCACGATCACGCTTCTCAGCTCCGGGCTGGCCGGCACCAGGGCCGCCACCGCGAGGAACGCCATCGGCAGAAGCCCCAGGCGCAGCAGGCACGACCAGGCGATCACCTTGGCCGCGTCTTGGCGGCTACCAGCCGGCGCGCGGGAGCGGAACTGATCGGCGATGGTCGCCCCCACCAGGAGCAAAAGGATGGGCACGGCCGCCTCGCCGAGCCACCGGATCGCCGTCAGGAGGAACTCGGCCGACTGGTGCAAACGCGGGGTGACGTCCAGCAGATTGCACGCCACGGCCACCACCACGGCCACACTCGGCGGGTTGATCATCTGACGCCACAGGCGCCGGTCGAGCGAGCCGCTGACCAGGCCGACCCCCAGCGTCCACAAGGCCAGCCCCACGCCTACGTTGTGCACGAACAGCACGCCGAGCGTCTCGTCGTCGAACAACTGACACACCAGCGGCAGCGGCAGGAACCCGTAGTTGTACGTCCCCACGGCCAGCGCAAACGTGCGCCGCTGGGCGGCGTCTCGCAAGCCGGTCAGCCGGCCCCCCAGTCGCGCCGCCAGCATCGCCACGGCCAATCCCAAAGCCAGCGTGCCGAACCCCACGGCGGGCGAGAGCAAGAGGTTGCCGGCCTGATCGAGCGCCGGGTTGTCGGCCACCACCGTGAAGATCAGGCAAGGCAACAAGAGGTCGATCCCCAGCTTCAGCAGGCTCCGATCGGCCTCCTCGCTCAAGAGCCCGATTCGCCGCGCGCCGGCGCCGATGCCGATCACGGTAAACACCGACGCCGTCGCGCCCAGGATCATCAACCAGTGCTCAGTCATCGTGTCAAACGGGCAATCGTCCATTGTCGGGCCGACGGTGAATCGCCACGCGCCAAATCGGAAACGGGCAAGACTCCGTGGCCACCCTTCACGTCGCTCTCCCGATCTCCCAAACCCTCACGGCCGCTTTCTCACGGTGACGTCGCGGATCAGCACCATCAAAGCCCGCGCTCGCCCGGGGGCTTCGGGATTCTTGGGAGTCGAACCGCGCAAGCACGGCGCGACGTTCCCTGACGATTCACACCGCGAGCCGCGACTTCCCCTGGGGTAAATCGAAGCAGACGATCAGACCGGCTTGCTCCCGGGCCCAGGTGCCCGGCCTCAAGCCGAGCGGGCTCGGAACCTCGCCCAACGCTGTGAACGGTTGCCTGCATCGGAATACGTCCTGAGCATAGCCTCCCGGCACGGCTTGCTCAAGAACGCGGAGGCACGACGCGGAAACCGGCAGTCATGACTTGATGCAGGCGATACTTGCATTGCGACCCGCCTCCGGCTATCGTGACCACCGCGAAAGGGATGCACGGCGCGGTGCGACCGTTTGGAGTGGCCTGGGATCGACGGGCTGCCCGCGGAGGCCGTCGTCTCGTTCGGCTGCGTGCGACAACAGGCCCTACCAGAGCGGATCATGCAGTTTTGGAAAGAGAAAGTGGTCCTGGTGACCGGCGGCTCCAGCGGCTTGGGACGGGCGATCGCCGATGCGTTTGCCGACGCGGGGGCCAAGATCGTCATCGCGGCCCTGGAAGCCGACGCCGTGGACGAGGCGGCGAAAGAGTTCCGCCAACGTGGGGCCGACGCGCTGGGCGTCCACGCCGACATCACCCGGCAGGAAGACGTCGACTCGCTCTTCGCCCAAACGCTCGACCGATTCGGCCGGCTGGACGTGCTGGTGAACAACGCGGGCCGATCGATGCGGGGCAAGCTCCTGGATACGACGGCGGAGCAGTTCCGAAATCTCATGGAGCTAAACCTGGTTGCCCTGGTCCGCTGCACCCGGGCGGCGTTGCCGCATTTGCTCGTGCAGCGCGGCCACGTGGTGAACATCGGCTCGCTGGCCTCGAAGTCGGCGGCTCGCTGGGTCGGGGCCTATCCGGCCACGAAATTCGCGGTGGCGGCCTATAGCCAGCAACTCCGGCTGGAGTTGGCGCCGGAAGGGTTGCACGTACTCCTGGTGTGCCCGGGCCCCATCGCCCGAGATCATCCGCGGCTCTACCCCCTGGAAGGCATGGAAAACCTACCCGAGCGAGCCCGTCGGGCTGGGGGCGGCGTAAAGGTGGGGGCGGTGGCCCCCCCAAAGATTGCCAAAGCGATTGTGAGGGCGTGTGAGCGTCGGAAGCCGGAAATTGTCCTCCCCGCCAAGGCCCGGCTCCTGTTCGCCATCAGTCAGCTCTGGCCCAGCCTTGGCGACTGGATCGTGCTCCGAAGGACGTAACAACAGCTCAACAAGGTGGTATTCTGGGCCCCCTGGATGTACAGTCTGCATCGCGAGGTCAGCTCGCCGAGAGCCTGACCGGGCAAGCGCCGACGGTCGGAGGGCTTCCTGCCGCCGGTGCAGGACGCTGTTTTTTTCATAACACATGTGTTTCGGCGTGATACATGTCTGTTTTCAAAGGATGACTATCTGCTATCTTGGTAGCTTCCCTATCCGCGAGACACGGGTGAGCGCACCGATGCGGAAGATCAAAATCAAAAAGGGCTTGAATCTGCCGATCACCGGGGAGCCCCAACAGGAGATCGCCGATGGGCCCCCGGTCGACATGGTGGCCGTCCTGGGGCCCGACTACGTCGGCATGAGGCCGACCATGGTCGTCCAAGTGGGCGATCGGGTGAAGCAGGGGCAGGTGCTCTTCTCCGACAAGAAGACGCCCGGCGTCTTGTACACCTCGCCCGCCTGCGGCGAAGTGGTCGCCGTGAACCGCGGGCCCAAGCGGGCGCTCGAGTCGGTGGTGATCCGCGCGGGGGGCGACGACGCGGAGACCTTCCCCCAATACGCGGAAAGCCAACTCGACGGGCTGGGCCCCAACGAGGTGCGAGACAACCTGGTTCGCTCGGGCATGTGGACCGCGTTTCGCACGCGCCCGTTCAGCAAAGTCCCTGCGCCCGAATCGACCCCGCGGTCGATCTTCGTTACCGCCATGGACACCAGCCCCCTGGCCGTCCGAGCCGGGGTCGTCCTGGGCGAAGCGCCGGACGACTTCGTGTTCGGGCTGAAGGTCATCGGCCGGCTCACTCCCGGCAAGCTGTTCGTGTGCAAGTCGCCGGGGGCCGCGATCCCGGGCGAGGACTTGGATCTCGTCGAGATGGCCCAGTTCGAGGGCCCGCACCCGGCGGGGCTTCCCGGAACGCACATCCATTTCCTCGACCCGGTGAGCCGGGAGAAGACCGTTTGGCACCTGAGCTACCAGGACGTGATCGCCATCGGCCGGCTGTTCATCACCGGCCGACTCGACACGCGCCGCGTGATCTCGCTTGCCGGCCCGGCGGTCAACAACCCCCGACTGATCCGCACCCGTCTGGGCGCGAGCACGGATCAACTCGTCAAGGGCGAACTCGCGGAGGGCGAGAATCGGGTGATCTCGGGCTCCGTGCTCTCCGGTCACACGGCGGAAGGCACGCTCGCCTTCTTGGGCCGGTATCATCTCCAGGTGTCCGCGTTGGCCGAAGGGCGAAAACGAGCGTTCTTCGGCTGGGTGATGCCTGGGCTGGACAAGTTCTCCACAAAGGGCGTCTTCGCGTCGAGCTTGCTGCCCGGCAAGACGTTCCCCATGACCACGAACCGGCACGGCGGCCCCCGGGCCATCGTGCCCATCGGGGCCTACGAGAAGGTCGTGCCGCTGGATATTCTGCCGACCTTCCTGCTGCGGGCCCTGGAGGTGGACGACGTGGAGCAGGCCGAAGCGCTGGGCTGCCTGGAGCTGGATGAAGACGACCTCGCCCTGTGCACGTTCGTCTGTCCCGGCAAAGGCGACTACGGCGTCATGCTCCGCCGCAACCTGACGATCATCGAAAAGGAAGGGTGATGAAACCGCTGAGAGCCTTCCTCGACCGCATCGCACCCTACTTCCAAAAGGGGGAGAAGCTCGAGAAGCTGTACCCGCTCTACGAGGTGATCGACACCTTCTTCTACACGTCGGCGGAGGTCACTCCGGGCCGCTGCCACGTGCGGGACGCGATGGATCTGAAGCGGGTGATGTCGGCCGTCCTGGTCGCCCTGATCCCCTGTGTCGTGATGGCCATGTACAACACGGGGTTGCAAGCCAACACGGCGATGCAGACGGTCGCGGACGTGGCGGAAGCTCCGGGCTGGCGGGGCGTCGTCCTGGGCTTGCTGGGCGTCGGCTACGACCCCGGCAGCTTGTGGGACAATCTGTTACACGGCGCCGCCTATTTTATCCCGATCTACGTCGTCTGCATGGCGGTCGGAATTGGCTGGGAAGTGCTCTTCGCCGTGGTCCGCAAGCACGAGGTCAACGAGGGGTTGTTCGTCACCGGGCTCCTGTTTCCGCTCACCTTGCCGGCCACGATCCCGCTCTGGCAGGTGGCCTTGGGGACTACGTTCGGCGTGGTCGTCGGCAAGGAGGTGTTCGGCGGCACCGGGCGCAACTTCCTCAACCCCGCGCTCACGGCTCGGGCGTTCCTGTTCTTTGCGTATCCGGCCCAAATCTCGGGCGACGCCGTTTGGACGGCCGTCGACGGCTTCACCGGGGCGACGGCGCTATCGCTGGGCGCCACGCCCGAAGGGATGCAGGCGGTAACCGGCCAGATGAGCTGGTGGGACGCCTTTGTCGGAACCATCCCGGGATCGATGGGGGAAACCTCCACCTTGGCGTGCTTGATCGGGGCCGCCATCCTGATCGCCACGGGGATCGGCTCGTGGAGGATCATGGTGAGCATGCTGGTCGGGGCGATGGCCCTGGCCGGCGCGATGGCCTTGGGCACGGGGACGTCCGACGCCGGCATTGCGGACAAGTTCCCCATGTTTGCCATGCCGGTCCACTGGCACCTCGTGCTGGGCGGGTTCGCCTTCGGCCTGGTCTTCATGGCCACCGATCCGGTCAGCGCCGCGATGACCAACGTGGGCCAATACATCTACGGGGCGCTGATCGGCGTGCTGGTGATCGTCGTTCGCGTGTTCAATCCCGGCTTCCCGGAAGGAACCATGTTGGCGATCCTGTTCGGCAATACGTTCGCCCCGCTGATCGACTACTACGTGGTCCGCACCAACATCAGGAGAAGGGCCTTGCGTCATGCCTAGAGAGACGATTGGAAAGACGATCGGCGTGGCCGCGTGCGTTTGCGTGGTCTGCTCCGTGTTCGTCTCCACGGCGGCCGTCGTGTTGAAGCCGATCCAGGACCGTAACCGGTCGCTGGAGAAGAAGACGAACGTCCTGCTGGCCGCGGGGCTTCTCGAGGCGGGCGAGAGGGCGGACATCGACGCCCTGTTCGGCGAAATCGAAACGCAGTTCGTCGACCTATCGACGCACGCGCTGGTAGACGACGTCAGCCCGGAAGACATGAATCGAAGCATCGAGGTCAAGGACAAGAGACTCGGCATCAAGCGCTTGGGCATGTACCAGCCGATCTACCTCACGCGAGAGGGCGACCGGATCGACCGGGTCGTCTTGCCCGTGGTCGGCAAGGGCCTCTGGTCGACGATGTACGGCTTCCTCGCCCTCGACAGCGACATGACGACCGTCAAGAGCCTGGCCTTCTACCGGCACGGCGAGACGCCCGGGCTGGGCGGCGAGGTCGACAATCCCAACTGGCAGCATTCGTGGATCGACGCGCGGGCGTTCGACGATGAATGGAGCCCGCAGATCGTCCTGGTCAAGGGCCGCACCAAGGGCCACGTCGATCCGGCCGCCCCCTCCGAAGTCGACGGGCTTTCCGGCGCAACCCTGACCGCCCGGGGCGTGGAGAACCTCGTCCGCTTTTGGCTGGGCGAGGAAGGCTACGGACCGATCCTCCAGAAGCTCGCCCAAGGAGAGCATCACGATGGGTAAGGGGAGAGACGCTCTACTGGACCCGCTGGTGAAGAACAACCCGATCGCCGTGCAGGTGTTGGGGATCTGTTCCGCGCTGGCCGTAACCACCAAGCTGGAGACCACGATCACGATGTGCCTGGCGGTGCTCTTCGTGCTCGTCTTCTCCAACCTGTCGGTCAGCCTCATTCGCAGCCAGATCCCTTCGAGCATCCGGATGATCGTGCAGATGACGATCATCGCCTCGCTGGTGATTATCGTCGACGAGTTCCTCAAGGCGTTTGCCTACGACATCAGCAAGCAGTTGTCGGTATTCGTCGGCCTGATCATCACCAACTGCATCATCATGGGCCGGGCGGAAGCGTACGCGATGAAGAGCCCGCCCGGTCTGAGCGTGCTCGATGGGATCGGCAACGCCCTCGGCTACAGCCTGATTCTTTTGAGCGTAGGCATTGTGCGCGAGCTTTTCGGGTCGGGCGCGTTGCTCGGACACCAGGTTTTGCCGTCGGGGTACCCGGCGAACGGGCTGTTGCTGCTTTCGCCCAGCGCGTTTTTTCTGATCGGCTTCTTCATCTGGGCGTCGAGGACGTGGAAGAAAGAGCTCGTGGAGGAGGAGAACTGAGATGGAGATACTCCAGCACGATCTGAGCATGTTCTTCAAGGTCGCATTCGTGGAGAACCTGGCGCTGGGCTTCTTCCTCGGGATGTGCACCTTCCTGGCGGTGTCCCGGCGCGTGGAGACGGCCGCCGGGCTGGGCATCGCCGTGATCGTCGTTCAGGCGATCACCGTGCCGGTCAACAACCTGATCTACAACTTCGTGCTCAAGGAAGGGGCCCTCACGTGGCTGGGGTTCCCCGACACCGATCTCTCCTTCCTCGGATTGATCAGCTACATCGGCGTGATCGCGGCGATGGTGCAGATCCTCGAGATGACCTTGGACAAGTACTTCCCCGCGCTCTACAACGCGCTGGGAATCTTCCTCCCGCTGATCACCGTGAACTGCGCCATCCTGGGCGGCTCCCTGTTCATGGTCGAGCGCGAATACAGCTTCCCCGACAGCGTGCGCTTCGGGCTCTACTCGGGGATCGGCTGGGCCATCGCCATCATGGCCCTGGCCGGAATCCGCGAGAAGATGCGCTATAGCAATGTTCCCGACGGGCTTCGCGGACTGGGCATCACCTTCATTACCGTCGGCTTGATCGCTTTGGCATTCATGTGTTTCTCCGGGATTCAACCGTAGAGGGCGGCCGTGTTTGCTGGAATCGTTCAGGATATGCTCTTGCCGATCTTCTTGGGCGTCGTGATGTTCACGACGATCGTGCTCTCGCTCGTCGGCGTGATCCTCTTGGCCAGGGCCCGGCTGGTCCCCCAGGGCGAGGTGACCATCGAGATCAACGGCGATCCGGAGAAGACGATCTCCGTCCCCGCGGGCGGGAAGCTGCTGGGCGTGCTCGCCGACAACAAGATCTTTGTCCCCTCGGCCTGCGGCGGCCAGGCCACCTGCGGGGAGTGCAAGCTCAAGATCCTGGAGGGCGGCGGCGATATCCTGCCCACCGAACGCGACTCGATGACCCGGCGGGAGGTCCGTGAGGGAGTTCGCCTGAGTTGCCAGGTGCCCGTCAAGCAGAACATGAAGATCGAGATCCCCCCGGAGATCTTCGAGATCAAGCAGTGGGTGTGCACGGTCCGCTCCAACCGAAACGTGGCCAGCTTCATCAAGGAGCTCGTGTTGGAGTTGCCCGAGGGGGAAGACGTCGACTTTCAGGCCGGCGGGTACATCCAGATCGAGTGCCCGCCTCACGTAATCCAGTATCGCGATTTCGACATCGACCCCGAGTATCGCGACGAGTGGGACCGCTACGACATGTGGCAATACCGCTCGAAAGTGACCGAAGTGGTTACCCGGGCGTACTCCATGGCCAACTATCCCGAGGAGAAGGGCACGGTGATGCTCAACGTCCGTATCGCCACGCCCCCGCGCGAAGCGCCCAATGCGCCCACTGGCAAGATGTCGTCGTACATCTTCGGCCTCAAGCCGGGCGACGAGGTCACCATCTCCGGCCCGTACGGCAGCTTTTTCGTCAAGGAGACCGACGCCGAGATGGTCTACATCGGCGGCGGGGCGGGAATGGCGCCGCTCCGCTCCCACCTGTTCGACCTGCTCAAGCGGAGGGGATCGCGACGGAAGATCTCGTTCTGGTACGGGGCGCGCAGCCTGCGCGAAGCCTTCTACGTGGAAGAGTTCGACAAGTTGCAGGAAGAGAACCCGAACTTCTCCTGGCACCTCGCCCTTTCCGAGCCCTTGCCGGAAGACAACTGGACCGGCCCCGTCGGCTTCATTCACCAGGTGCTCTACGATCACTACCTCAAGAATCACGCCGCTCCGGAAGACTGCGAGTACTACTTCTGCGGCCCGCCCCTGATGAACCAGGCCGTGCTGAAACTGCTCGACGATCTGGGCGTCGAGGAAGAGAACATCCTGTTCGACGACTTCGGGCTGTAAGAGAAAAAGGGGACGCAGCTCTTTTCTGGGGGGTTAGGCAAGATGCTTTGGGGCGTTCGCAAAGCGCGCCACCGCCCGATTCGGACCACAATAGACGAAGTCTGCCGGGGCACATCGAGCGGCACGGGGCATGCTCGGTCGGCCCTCGGGGGGAAGGTAAATGGCCTAACTTTCCAGCCTTGTCTAGTTCCCCGAAAAAGAACTGCGTCCCCTTTTTTCGGCTGGGTCCGCCGGGTGACGAGCTTGGCGTGGCTTCTCACGGTCACTTGCGGCGCCCCCTGCGTCCTGGCGTCGGACCAACTCTCGGCGAACGACCAGGTGGTCGTTGCCACGGTCGGCGGCGAGCCGGTCTTCGCCCACGACGTCGAACGGTTGCTCCAGAGCGTTACGCGAGGGCAGCAGCTCGCCCCGGCGATTCTGGCCGTGGTTCGAGCCCAGATGCTTTCGGAGATCGTCGACCGTCGGTTGGTGCTGGCCTACGCCCGGCGCACGAAGTCGGGGCCGAGCGAGTCGGAGATCGACGCGGCGAAGGCCGAGCTCACGGCGAGGATCAAGGCCCAAGGCGGTTTG
>CAZDHR010000295.1:0-9192 GCA_964505295.1 uncultured Planctomycetaceae bacterium | reverse complement strand
GCCGCATCCTACCCGACTTCGGCACCGCGACGCTCAACATCCGCCACTTCGTGCGCGACGGCGCCAAGCACGGGGCCCTGGGCATGCTCAACACGGCCTGGGAGGATGACGGCGACGCCCTCCAGGGCTACAAGTGGCACGGCTACGCCTGGGGCGCCGAATGCGCGTGGAACGCGTCGACCACCACGCCGGACGACTTCAACCGGCGCGTCGGGGCCGTGCTGTTCGGAGAGAAGGGCGACGAGTTCGGCCGGGCGATCGAGCTTCTGTCCGAAACGCATCGCATGGCAGGCATGCAAGGGATGAACAACAAGCGGTTCTGGCAGGACGATTTCCTCCCCACCCGAGCGCCCGACACGATCCGCAAGTCGGCCGAGCGCCTGCTCGGCGTGGTTCGGCCGGCGATCGAGCACCTCGAAGCGTGCCAGGCCGAGGCGACGCTCAACCGCGAACTGCTGGACTACTTCCTGTTCGGTGCCCGGCGCATGGAGCTGATCGGCCAACGAACCCTCGACGGGCTCGAAGCCGCCCGGCTCTGCACGCAGGCGTGCGATGCCCCGCCGCAGGAAGCCGTGCCGCTTCTGGCGGAGGTCGAGGCCCTCGTCGGGAAGAACCGCGACGCCTACGACGCCCTCGCCAACGAGTTCGAGCGGCTCTGGCTCGCCGAGAGCAAGCCGTACGCCCTCGACTGGACGCTCGACCGCTACGCCGAGGCCGTGAAGCGGTACGACGAGCTGGGCCGGCAGGTCCGCGAGGCACGCGCGAAGGCCGAGGCCGGCCAGCCGATGCCGCGTCCGGAAGCGCTGGGCCTGTTGGTGCCCGAGTCATTCGCGGGGGCGCGCCCGACCTTCCGAGACACGCGCTTGCGCCCTTGGAGCCCGACTCACCCTGGGCCGATCCGGCGGCCACGCACCGCGTGGGCGTGCTCGTCCGGGCCGGCTCGGTCGACCGGTATGGGGGTCAAGTCTTGACACTTGATGGACTGGCCGTTGGGTGGCATTCTCACTTGGTGCCGGGAGTAGTCTATGGCGCCCAAGAATCCGGCACGCGGCGGGAATTAGCAGCAGACTACGGTTGCGGGGATGGCAGCGGTGTCCATCGGGTTGCCAAGCGACTGGAGCAGAAACCCAAAGAGGATCAGGGCTTGTTCGACCGCCTCAATGCGCGGAAGGAAGTTGTGTAGAGCATGAAGCGTTGACGCCCTTGCCCCCCCCTTGTCGCTACCGCCCTTTACCGCCGTTGCCTATTTCCGCCAGATTTGGTGGCTGTCACCTTTTCCAATCCGACTGCGGTCTTCTGTCGGTCGTGTCTTAGTAGTGTAGAGGCACTTCGCCCTCGAACAAGCTCACAGCCCGAGTGCCTCGTACAACCGGGGATGGGCCAGGCGGTCGATCACCAGCGAGGCGACGCCGAAGTCCTGGTCGCGGCTGAGCTCGCTCGGCACGGCGACCACGAACGCCCCGGCCCGGGCCGCCGCGAGGCAGCCGTTTTGGCTGTCCTCCAGCACCAGCATCTCGTGCGGATCGATCCCGAACCACTGGGCCGCCTTCTCGTAGATCTCCGGATGCGGTTTGCCGTGGGTGATGTCCTCGGCGGCCAGGATGAACTGGAAGCGGGGCTCCATTCGGAATCGCGACAAGACGGCCACGAGCAGCCTGCGCACGCTGCCGGAGCAGATCGCCTTGGGAATCGCGGCGGCCTCCAGGCGGTCGAGCAACTCCACGAGGCCCGGCATCGGGGCCAGGTAGTCGTCCGCGAGGCTCAGGAAGATCTCCTCCGACTCGGACGCCAATTGCTCCCAGGGGTCGTCCAGCGAGTGCCAACGGATCATCTCCTCGAAGCACGCCTGCGGGGACCGGCCCATCACGGCGTCGTTCAGCTCTCGGGTGAACTTGTGGCCCCGCCGCCGCAACAACTCGGTGCCGACCTCCCAGTAGATGTCCTCCGTGTTGAACATCAGGCCGTCCATGTCGAAGACGACCGCGCGAAGACGACTGGTCGGGTGAGGCATGGCGTACGGACAGCGGCGGAAGGACTCGGAATCGATAAGGTGCTCGGCGACGAGGGCGCGAGCCGGCGCACGGCCGAAGGCAAGCGCAGGTTGTCAAGATACCAGGATGCCCGGCGGACCGCCAGGGCCCTCTTCGACCGGCTCGGGCAACCGTCCGGGTACCGCGTCTTCGGAGGCATCGCTCGGAGATTCAGCGTCGTTGTCTGGCGAGGTTCCGCCGCGGGCGGCCCGAAGTTGGCGGATCACGGGCGCGAGGGTCCGGTATCCGGTCATCAGCACGCGGCTGGCGAGCCTTCGCGGGGCGATCACCAGCCGGCCGATCACGTAGGAGCCCGTCGACCAGTGAGCCAGCGCGTCGGTGAGCGGTCCCTGGAAATCGACGAGCACGTGCCCCGGCTGCTCGTGAAGCGCGGCGATCAACTTCATTCGCAACAGATGGCCCGGCGCGTAGCGCTGGTACGCCGTGTCGTAGCCGACCTTGTAGGAGTGGTAGACGCCCTTGGCGGTCCATCCGAGCTCGAAGGCAATCGCCTTGCCCCGGTGCTCCAGGAAGGCCAATCGCAGGTATCCCCACTCGGCCAGTTGCCGCGCCTGGCGACCGTAGAACTCGACCATGCCCGGCGTGCTCAGCACCGTGCCCTCGCCGGCTTTCTTCCAGCCGCCGTGCTCGATCTGAAACGCCTCGCGGAGCCGCGGGTCGATCTCGTCGGGCGTGAAGTCGGAGAACACTTTCAACCGGACCGGGCCCTCACGCTCCAGGCGCCGCAGACGCTTGCGCACGCTCCGGCGATGGGAGCTGGACCTTCGAGCGAAGTACTCGTCGAAGCGCCCCCGGATCTCCACCTGCCCGATGTGGTAACGCGGATGAACGTCGTTGGCCAGTCCTCGCCGCGCAAGCGCCCGGATCAGCGATTGCCATCGGGGGGTCTCGAACGGGGTCAGGTCGAGCCACAGGAGCGGCCAGGGCGCCTCTTCCAGCCCGGCCACCAGCAGGTCCAACACGGCCGGCACGTTCGCCTCGGGGTCGACGAGCAGCTCGCCGTTGGGCGACCAGTAGTTCCAGGTGACGTCGCCGACGGGCAGCACGCGGTGCGCAGGACGGCCCGCCAGCGGCAACGCGCCCACCAGGTCGCCCCCCTCTTCGACCACCAAGACGCGCAACGCCCGGCCGGCGCCGAAACGCTCGACCCACTGGGCGACCAGCTCGGCCCGCGCGGTCGGCAGCGGCACCTCGCTCCGCTCCCACAGCCGGTCCCACGCCGAGGCCAGCCGGCGGAGCCCTTGGACCGAGTCGATTTGCCGGAGCCTACGTTGGGTCACCGCGTCCCCTCTGTTCGTTGCCCGCTCATTTAACCATGGCATGCCCTCACCCACGCGGACGACCGCGACCGCAAGTTCCCCCGCCACGCGCCGCACAACCGCTACAACCACGCGAGCATGACTGCCCGGAAGGAGGCCCGGTCGGTTCAACCGCGTATCCCCAACGCTTCGAGCAGCGTGACCAACTCGCCGAGGATCATGCAGGTGGCGCCCCAGATGCGGTAGGTTTGCCAGGCGAAATGGGGAGCCGTGTAGGGGCGGCCCTTGTCGTGGCGCTGGTGGGTGCCGAAGTGGGCCGGATCGAGCAGGTGGGCCAGCGGGACTTCGAGGAGCTGGTCGACTTCCGCCGGATTGGGCGCCAGCGGCGGGCGGCTATCGGTGACGCCTACCCACGGCTCGACGTAAAACCCGCTCCCCGGCAGATACAAGGGCGACAGGCGGCCCAGCATCTCGATCGGATGATCGGCGGCCCCCAACTCCTCGTGAAACTCGCGGACTGCGGCCTCCTGGCTGGTTTCGCCCGGCTCGATCGCCCCGCCCGGCAGACACACCTGCCCGGCGTGGTCCGGAAGGTGCGACGGCCGCAGCGTGAGCGGCAGGTGCCGGCGGCCTTCGTGTGGGTAGAGAAGGGCGAGCACGGCGGCCGGTCGGGCGTCGGGCGGGGCCCGGTCGTCGTGCCGGGCCGACCCCGACTGCGGCCCGTAGCGCGACCCGATCGCTGCCCCCGGAAGCGGCTCCCGCAGACGCGCCCTCAACAGCTCGGAGAGCGAATCGTTCATGGCGAATCGGCGTCCCGCAGACGGTAGATCACGTAGCCCCGGTTCTCGTAGACCACGGGCAAGGGGAGGCGGGGCCAGCGGACCGTCAGCACGTAGTCGGCCTGGTATGTCTCACCCAACTGCTTCATCCGTTCGGTCCCCTTCGTGGCCAGCGATTCGGCCAGCGAGTTGTGCCATCGGTAGCCGCCGTAAGGGCTTCGCGTGGCGTGGATCGCGTGCAGGGCGTCCCACCACTCGACGATCGATCGGGCGTCCTGCGGCACGTCCTTCCACGTGACCACCTCGCTGCGGCCCGCGTACCATTTGAACGTCTGCGACGTCTTGGGCGTGAGGAACCGGGCGTCGCGAGGAATTTCACCCGACTCGGCAATCCACGCGCACGCGTCCCGCCACACGGCATAACGGTAAACCTGGACTGCGCGGTCGCTGTCGTTGTAGACCTGGTCGGCGCGGGGCACGGCGGGGACCGCGCGCTGCAAGGCGTATCCCCCAACGTGCAACACGGCGATCAAAACGGCCACCGCCAGCGCCCGCCTGCCTTTCCGGCGATCTCCTGCCAGGGCATGGATTACATAGCGTGTCCCCACCAGCGCCACCGCCAGTGGCACGACCACGTCCGATAGCCGGAACCAGTAGAACCGCAAGAGCCCGGCGACCAACGGGCGGCTCGCGCCTTCCAACAGACTGATGCCGAACCCTACGCCCGCGATCGCCAGGGCGCCGACGACGAACGCCCGCAACCGCCGCCGGCGCGCGTCGACCGGCGTAATCCTTTCGAGCAACCCCAGCAGCACGAGAAGGAGCAGGAAGCGGTCGATAAAGCCCGCCGGAAACCGACCCGGGATGAGGTGGTGCGCAAGCCGCTCGAACACGTAGATCTGGTGGGCCCCGCTGACGATCTCCCGCTCCACACCCCACGTTAACGTCAGCGACGGGAGCAGGCCCGGCAGCGACAACACGAACCCACCCAGCACGGCGGGCCATATCGACCTGAGCGCAGGGCGATCACGCCCAAGCAACAGCCAGGCAATCCCGGCGGCGACCACTGACCAGCCGCCCACCAGCACGTGAAAGGCCGCCGCCCCGCCGAACAGGAGCCACACCTGTTTCCACCGATTGCGGACCAGGGCCTCCAGCCCCAGCAAGACCAGGACGTAGGCGAACCCCTTCGCCTCCACTCCGCCGATGACCCATTCCCCAGCCATGTGGAACCGCTCCAGCAGGCACACGAACAACGCGGCCGTGAGGATGGAGTACCATCTCAGCGGGATGAAGGCGAAACTCAACCGGCGCCAGGCCCAAGCCAGTAACGCCCACGTCACCAGGCGCCCGATCCATGCCAGCCACAGCGGCGCAAACAGGAGCGAAAGCCATCCGAACGAAAAGTAGAAGACCTTGTGCGTGTCGGCCGAGTCGAGGAACGTGTCTTCGGGAATCCAGTCGGGGTTCCAGAAGTGGATCACCTTGCCCAGGTAGTACGGCTCGTTGACGTCCGGTACGGGCCACGCCCCGTGGAGGCAGAAGACGCCGAAGACTAGCACCACCTCGACGGCAACAAGCCACCATCGCGGCCCGGCGCCGGGCGATACGTCGGTCTTCCAAGGTCCATTCACCACAGAAAGCTCGCTTACACGACAGAAAGCCGGCTCACACGGAGACGGCGCCCGCCGCGAAATCGTTACCAGCACCTAAGTCTACCTGCTCGCCGCTCAGACTGGCGGGAATCGCCCGAATCCTCCCGGCGATTCTACCGAACCGGCTTCCCATAGGACAACCGGGGGGTAAGTAGAACGCCGATTCACAGGGCGCGCCCCACAAGTGCCTCCTTCTCGACACCGGGGACGTTGACCGAACGGCACCTTTCCTTCTACAGTGGGATGGGTAGGCGATTCCCGATCGCGAACAGCACCGGAGACACCATGGCTGCACCGTCCCGGCCCAGACAGCCCGGAACATCGAGAGGGACCGGAAACCGTTCGAGGATCGGCCTGCTGCTGGTCATCGGCGGCGGGCTGCCCCTCGTGCTCGGCTGTCCCACGGGCGACTCGCGCCCCACGGATGGTATCGCCGGTAAACTCCCCGAAGGCGTGGTCCTCTCCCTCGTGGTGGTCGATGATCCCCTGCTGGCAACTGCCATCGAGCGGCTGGCAGGCGAATGGAATGGCCTGACCGGCTCCGATCTTCGTGTTAGCCGGATGTCTCCGGCCGAGCTGGCCGACGCGGAGACACTCGACGCCGACGCCGTCATCGGCCCTTCGTGCCAAGTGGGCGACATCGCTTCCCGAGCCGAGATTGTCCCCATCCCCAAGCACCTGCTCGATGATGAGAAGCAGATCTGGCCCGGAATCTTCAGCCTCCTGCGGGTCCGCGAAGCAGTCTGGGGCAAGGAAGCGGTGGGCGTGCCCTTCGGATCGCCCGTGCTGGTGATCTACTACCGGGCCGACTTGCTCGAGAAGCTCGGGCGCCAGCCACCCCGGAACTGGGCCGAGTATCAAAAGCTGGCCGCGCTGGTCTCCGACCGAAAGAACCTGGGTGATGCCGCCCCGCCCGATGAGGCCCCGTGGCAGGGGGCGATCGAGCCCCTCGGGCCGGGCTGGGCCGCGACGGTCCTTCTCGCCCGGGCCGCGCCCTACGTCAGCCATCGCGAGAACTACTCCACCATGTTCCGCATCGACAGCATGGAGCCGTTGATTGACGGCCCTCCCTTCGTCCGGGCATTGGAGGAGCTGGTCGCCACCGCCTCGTTGGGCTCGCCGGACCAGCTCACCTATGACCCGGGCGCGGTCCGGGCCGCGTTCTGGCAAGGCCGATGCGCCATGGCCCTCACTTGGCCCACCGCCGCCGAATACGCGCCCGGCAACGAAGACTCCACCGCGCCGGAGAGTCCCCCCGAGGCGACGGACTCGACCGAGGAGCCGGTCGCCGCGGACAATTCGGCCGGCGTCGAGGTCGCCTCACCGAACGAGTCCCCCCAGCCCGGCGCCGCCACCGTCAGCCCTCTTTCGGTCGGGCTCGCCGAGCTGCCCGGCTCCGCCGAAAACTACGACATGGCCGAGCAAACCTGGGAGCCCCGCCGGGAAAACGAGGACCCGCACGTTCCTCTCTTGGGGACGGCGGGCAGGATGGGCTTGGTCCTGGGTAGCTGCCAATGGCCGGAGGCTGCGTTCCAGCTCCTCTTCTGGCTCTCCGACGAGCAGGCGACTCAAGTCAGCCCCGCAAGCCCGGCAACCACCTTGTTCCGCACGGCCCAGGTCGAGTCGCCCAAAAGCTGGGTCGAAGACCGGATGCCGGCCGCAGCGGCCGCCCAGTACGCCGAGATGACCCGCGAGATCCTCTGCCGGCCCCAGTGGATGTTCGCTCTGCGGATCCCCGGCCGCGCGAAGTACCTCGCCGCCCTCGACGAAGCGGTCCACCGGGCGGTCCGCGGCGAGCAAAGCCCCGAAGAATCGCTCCGCCAGGCCGCCGAAACATGGCGGCAGATCACCGACGAGCTCGACCCCGACGAACAGCGTAAGGCCTATTGGCTGAGCCTCGGGCTCGAATAGCTCCGGCCGTGCTCAGACGGCGGTACTCTCGTTGGGCAAGTTGGCAGTGACCGCATCCATGCGGTCGGAACCCGCTTCCAACTGTTTCGACCCGATGAATCGGGGCACTGCAAGCGACACAAGCCGCGGCCGGGGAATCCCAAGCCTAGTGAATCACCGACGAGTCCATGGCGAAGTAGGCCCGGGGATCGTGGGGGTAGAAGTGGCGGCCGATCTCGTCGGCGAGGATGCGGATGAACTCGCGGCGGAAGTCGGGCTCCTGCATGCTGGAGGTCGACACCACGTGGTTGGGCGGATAGACCGATTGGGGCGGGAACCGCTCGAACACCACCTCCCCCTTCTTGCAGTCGTAGACTTGGATCGCGTAGTCCGCCTTCCCTTGGAAAAGCGTCTGGCCCTCGTAGATGCTGAATCCCTCCAGGTCGACCCCCACCACCAAGTCGGCCTCCAGGGCCTTGCCGATTTCGGAGTACTCGTCCCAGTTGTTCGAGTCGATCCATTCGTCGACCTTGCGCTGGTCGACCACCTCGATCTTGCGCACGTTCGCCGCCAGCAGCCGGGAGACCTGCCGGGAGATGTCCTTCGCCACGCCGGGGTGGGCGTACAGCGAGCTGGACACCGGGCGGCAGACCACCACTACCCGCTTGTCACGCAAACCGTCGAACTCGGCCGGCGTGTCCGCTCCTTTGACCAGCCACAACGCCGTGGCCAGCGCGCTGACGCACCCGCCGAACGCCATCAGGCTCGCCAAGGGCAGAAGCAGCAAGAGAAGTCGGCCGTAACGCAGGAAGGAGCGACGATCCATCATCATTCCTCGTGGGGATGGGAGTTTGGAGAAGAACCCACCTGCCGGCGACGACCGGCCGGCAAGAGGAGGTGCTTGTTCCTTGCGGATCTCGTTTCGCGAAGGGAGTTGCCGGTCCGTTCCACTACCCGACGATCATCCGTACGCCCCAGTCGACCAGGGTGACGACCATGATCGCGCCGATCACCCAGGCAAGCACGCGCGAGTTGGGCACCCAGCCGAGCCATCGTCCCCGCACCGCACAGACGAACAGCCACGGCACGGCGATCAGGTCGAGGATGCCCAGAAGCGTCCCGCCCACGTTCGCCCGAAACGCATCGACCCAGTGGGCCCGGACCAAATGGGCCCAAGCGGTGGTCATCCCGCAGGCCGGGCAGCGATGGCCGAACAACACGACCATCGAGCAGGGGGGCAGCCCCAACTGCTCGTGCGTCCCCCTGTTCAGGGGGCTCGGCTCCAGGTAGCAGGCCAACGCCAGCGGCACGGCCAGGGCAAAACCCAAGACGGCCGTCGACACTTGGTCTGACCGGGAAAGCCTAGCCCGGTCTGGGTGGATGGTCTCTGTCACGTCAATCGAGAAAGGCGTCGGAGCATAGCGGGAAGTCCCATCCCCCGCAAGGTCGATTCAGCTTAACACAAAGTCTGGTGCAAGTCGGGGTTTGCGCGGAGTTTGTGGAAGTGGTATAAGTCAAGAGCGGTTTTTGGTGGGGGGAGGCGATTGTCTGTTAAGTT
>CAZDHR010000294.1:0-9199 GCA_964505295.1 uncultured Planctomycetaceae bacterium | reverse complement strand
CGTCATCGAACACGGCGTGCGGGAAGTCAAACGCGTGCCGGACGCCAAGGCCAAGCTGGATCTGGAAGGCAAGAAGGTGGTAATGTTGTGCGGATACTTCCGCCGCAGCAAGGGTTTCCACAGGGTGCTGGATTTCTTCCCGGAGATTTGCCGTCGTGATGGCGATGTCGTGCTCTTGATGGCGGGGAAAGTTCGGGGTATCGAGGCGCGAGGCTACCAGCGGAACCTGTTCACACAGTTGAATCAGTTGCCGGAAGTGGACCGCATCGTGTTCCTGCGGGGACAGTTTCCTCAGCACACATTTGACACGATCCTGTCGGCCGCCGATTGCGTTGTTCTCCCCTACGAGAAGGGATCGCAAAGCGGCATACTCGCGCACTGTTTCGCAGTGCGGTGTCCGGTGGTGGTGTCCCCTCTACCGGGCTTCCGGGTATTGATGGAACGCAGCGGTGGAGGGCTGGTCTGCGAGAAAGACGAGGACTACGTCGCCGCCATCCTGAAAGTGCTCAACGACGGGGAACTGCGGCGCGGGCTGCAAGACAACATTGACAAATACGTCCGCCAGAGGGCTGGGTGGAGCCACATCGCGAGAAAGCACTTGGAGGTGTACCGTGGGGTGGTAACGGTTCCTTACGGCAAGGGACGCTACGTGTACTTTCCCGAGGAGAATAGGCCGTGACCAGATCCAGCCTTCCGTTCATTCGCTACGAGAAAAACCCAATCCTGACTGCCGACGATATCCCTTACTCGTGCAGTACGGTCTTTAACGCCGGGGCGTGCCGGTTTAGGGACCGATACGTGCTGCTGCTGCGAGTGGAAGGGCTGAGCGGTCGCAGCCATCTCACGCTGGCTTTCTCCGATGACGGCTACCAGTTCCGTGTCGAGGAGAAGCCGTGGATTACGCCCAGCGAAGACGCCTACTACGAACCCTTTGAGCGGTACGGCGTGGAGGACCCGCGTATCACTCAGGTCGGCGACTTCTATTACATCGTCTACACCGCCTACGGCCCCTACGGTCCCCGCATCGCGCTGGGGCGCACATCTGATTTCAAGCGGTTCGAGCGTATCGGGCTGGCCACGGAGGTCGACAACAAGGACGGGGTCCTCTTTCCGGATCGGATCGCGGGCGACTATGTGATGCTGGATCGGCCGGGCGACTCGATCTGGATTACCTATTCGCCTGACTTGATGCACTGGGGCCGCGCCCGGGCGATTCTATCGCCCCAGGCCGGCTGGGGGAATTCCAAGCTCGGCGCCTGTACGTCGCCGATCCGAACCGAGCGCGGCTGGCTGCTGCTTTACCATGGCGTGCGTGTGACTGCCGGGGGGCGGTTGTACCGTATCGGGGCCGCCTTGCTGGACCTGGAAGATCCCCAGCGTGTGCTGGGATACGCGCCGCACTTCATCTTCGGCCCCGAAGAGATGTACGAGCGCACCGGTGACGTTCCCAATGTGGTCTTCCCCTGCGGCCATGTTCTGGAACCGGACGGCACGCTGAAGATGTATTACGGGGCAGCCGACACGTGCATCGGCGTGGCCGAGGCTCCTCTGGAGGAAGTCGTCGATCTGGCAGCGGGCGAGCGGGCAGCAGGGGCAGCAGGGGGCAGCAGGGTCGACTCTTGACTCTTGACGACTCATCTCGCCACGCGTTTGATCGGTCTGGGACTCCTTTCGACACGCGCGGCGTCACCGATCCGCGCTACGCCTCGATCGTCCAGAAGGAGCTTGTCTATCTGCTCTTCCGCACCGGCGTTCCCGCGACCGTCTACTACTTGGAAAGCGTGCGCCCGGACGAGCTGGTCGACCACCCTGTGATCCTCGTGCCGTTCCCGCTGGCGGTCGATCCGGAGAAGGCCGCTCTGCTGGAGCGACTGGCTCGCGAGGGCAAGCGCGTGGTCGTGTTCGGCACGGACGGCCCGCTCGATGAGGACGGAACACCCCACAAGTGCCCGGCGCTCGCAGGGCTGATCGGGGCGAAGCAGGCGGCGTTCGTGCCGCCGAAGGCGCTGGAGCGTCTCCCCGCCAGTCGCGAGAACGAGAAGCGGACGCGGACCGAGCGGATCCTGCCCTCGCCCATCGACGCGGAGGCGGCGCGCGTTCTCGCCGCGATTCGGGGCGAGGCCCCGCCGCCGGTCGGCAGACCGCTCTTGGCCGACCGCCTGCCCGAAGGGGACGACGTGGAAGTCGGCCTCTCGACGAACCGCCGCGGCGAGCTGCTGCTGTTGGCGATCAATTGGGACAACCGCGAGCGCACGGTTAAGCTGCCGGAACGCCCCTCTCTCGCCCACCCCCCTGCGGAGGCATATCTCCTCGGTCCCGACGGCGAGTGGGCCCCCTGGCAGGGTCGATTTCAACCCGAGCTGCGTCTGAAATCGCAAGAAGCGCTCGTCGCCCGGCTCCGGGGCGAGTGACTGAAAGGCAAACCAGACAAGGACTTCCCGCGCCCTGAGGGGTTGGACGAATGTTTACATTTCGGTCCGATTGGCGTTGTAACCGGGCCCGAAGGGAGCCTAAGGACTTGGCGGGCCGGCGCGCGCTGATCTTCACGCTCGTCGTGGGGCTGGTCTCCCAGGTGCGATGTCCCTATGGACACGGCCTGGCGTACGTGCTGGGAATCGTCGCCTGCGCGGCCGCTTGCTGGGCCGTCGGCGGCCTGACGGCAATCGGGCTGGCAACGCTCAGCCCCGAGTTCTTCCGCCACACCTTCCGCCACGTGCCCGAGGCGACCGGCGCGATGCTCCGGTACGCCTGGGTCGGCGGCTCGATCTGGGGCGTCGAGATCGGCGGCTTCGCCTCCGTGATCTTCGGCAGCGTCGTCTTCTGGGCGAAGTGGCGCCAGGCGGAGCGACGCAGGCCCGCGTGATCCGGGCTCCTGGCGACGACGCTCCACTGGTGTTATACTCGAGCGAGGTGACGAAGGGCGAGGATCCGGTGTCGAGCATCCTGCTTTCGATATCCCGTTAGCCGGAGGGCAATCAGAATGGGGATGGTCTACATCGAGGGCGTGGCCACGGGCCCGACGGGGAAACAGGCCACGGTCAATTTCCTGGTCGACAGCGGGGCGAAGTATACGCTGGTTCCCCACAAGGACTGGCAAGCCCTGGAACTCGCGCCCAAGCGGAACGCGGTTTTCACTTTGGCCGATGGATCGCAAGTCGAGCGGGCGATCTCGGAATGCCATCTGGCGCTGCCCCAAGGAGACGCCCATACGCCGGTGATCCTTGGACAAGCCGATGATGAGGCGCTTCTGGGAGTCGTGACGTTAGAGATTCTGGGGCTGGTCCTGAATCCCTTCAACCGCACCTTGCAGCCGGCGCGGATGCTGCTGGCTTGACGTAAGCCGCGCCGGAAACGGGCATCGTGTCCACTGAGTAGCAGATTTCCATCCGCGGACCCACCGAGTCCTTTGGTGGCGGATCGCAAGCACGCCCCACTGCTACACATTCAAGATACTCTTACTCTTATACGACCCGTACGCCTTCTCCATCAGTCCCATGACGTGCAGGGCGTTTTTGGGGCCGTTGATTTCGGGGGGGCGGCCTTCGAGGATGCAGTCGGCGAAGTAGCGGCACTCGGCCGTGTAGGGGTTGATCTTGTCGAAGGGGACCCGCTGGAACTTGCGCGCTACGTCCTTGTCCTGGGCGGCGTCGTAGGCGGCGTCGCCGAGCCCGAAGATCCCCTCCATCTTGCCGCCCGTGCTCTGGCCGATCGTCCCCTCGGTGAAGACGGCCCCCGCGGAGCCGTAGACCTCGAGCCGGGTGCGGCTGGCCTCGTCGGGGATGCAGTAGAAGCAGTCGACGGTGCCGTGGGCCCCGGACTTGAACTCCAGAAGGGTCGCGGAAGCGTCGTCCGACTTGTAGTCCTGCACGAGGGTCCCGGTCAGCGCGACCACGCGGCGGACCGGCCCGGCGAAGTACTCCATCAGATCGTACAGGTGGGTGGCCATGTCGATCAGGGCCCCGCCGCCCCCTTTCCTGGGGTCTTGGCGCCACGCGCCCTCCATCTTCGGGTACCAGCAGGAGAGTTGCGCCCGCATGTAGACGATCTTGCCCAGCCGGCCCTCGTCGATGAGCTGGCGGATTTTTCGGTGGGCCCCGTGGAACTTCATCATGTAGCCTTCCTGGAGGAAGACCTTGCCCTTGCGGCACGCCTCGACCGCCTCCTTGGCCTGCTTCAGGTTCAAGCAGAGCGGCTTCTCGCAGAGGACGTGCTTGCCGGCCGCGGCGGCCATCTTGATCTGCCGGGCGTGGCAGTTCACCGGCGAGGCGATGTAGACGGCCTCGACGTCGGGATCGGCCAGCAGCTCCTTTTCGGTTGTGTAGGCGCGGAAGACCTGGAACTCGGCGGCGATCTTGTCGATGTTCACCGGGTCCATGACCGCCACGAGCTTGCAGTTCTTCGCCTTGAGCATGCCGGGAATCGTCTTGCGATAGGCGATCCCGCCGGCTCCGATGACGCCGAAGTTGACTTTGCCTTTGGCCATGGAAACGTCTCCTTGCGTTTTGGGTTCGGGATTTGTGCGGTACGGTTGGGCTGGCTTGCGAAGCCGCAAACGGCTGCCGAAATCTCACTGCCTACTGCCCCTTACTCATTGCTCCCTGCCTGTCGCCTGGGGAAAAGCCGATCGAGCTGCGCCGCGGCGGATTCGACGAGCCTTTCGGCCGCGCCGGGCTCGTAGAGCGTGCTTCCCACCGTCGTCTCGTAGCCGCCTTGGGGGAACGACTCGCGCGTGGGGAGGTAGCCGATGGCGTCGCCTGCAAGCTCGGCCACGAGCGTGTGCGCCGCGGCGGAGCGGCCCTTGATGGCGGTGCCCGTCGCCGAGAAGTTCTCGCCCGGCAAGCCCACGATCGCCGCGTCGCCCACGCGGAGCACCATCACTTCGACTTCGTCGGGCACGTGCTGCGTTTGGTACATCTGGAGCCGGAGCTGGGCGAAGAAGGCGTCGGGCAGGCCGTCGACCTGGCCCGCGAGCGGGTTCTCGGCCGCGGCCTGCAGCGTCTCTTCACACCAGCGTCGCTCCTCCTCGCTGATCGGCATCCGCTCGAGCGAGACCGCTTCGCGCGACACGGCGACCCGATCCGCCGGCACGGGCGACCGCCTCCGGATCGCCTCCTGCGCGGCCGCCCCGAGCATGTATCCCACGCGCTGGGCCATCTGGAAGCCGCGGCCCTGCTGCGGCTGGCGATAGTCGACGTGGTTCACGTCGCCGCAACACCCGTTGAGAAACAGGCTCACGAAGCCCTCGCCCACCGTGCGCCGAAGCGACTCGGCCAGGTAGCCGGGGAAGTCGGCCGAGTAGAGCCAGTTGTCGCCGGCCAGGATCGCCGGATGGAGGGCGAAGTTGACCACGGCCGCGGCGGGCTCGCCGTCTCGCTCGACCACCAGGCACGCGACTTCCGGATCGACGGGCCCCCAGGCGCCGACGATCTGGTCCGAATCGAACCCCGGCTGGAGCGCTTCCCAGTTCATCTTCGTCGAGCCGTCCCGGCGGCGCAGGCGCCGGTTGAACGAGATCCGATCTTCCTGGGCGTAGCCTATGCTGAGGGTCGCAGGGGCCAGCTTCTCGTTCGCCCGGGCGACCGCCTTGGCCGCCTCGGCCAGCAGCCGCTCGGCGTCGCCGCGATACGGCTCGAAATCGAGGCCGAACAGGAAGCGGTCGCTGGGGGCGGGGGCGCTGTGCGTGTGGGTCGCATGGACGAGCACGTTTTCAGGCGGCACGTCGCACTGGGCGGCGATTGCCCGGCGAATGAGCGCGACGTTCTCGCGGTCGAGCATGCACACATCGACCGCAAGCACGGCCGCCTTCGCGCCTTCGCAATCCTCGAAGACCATCGCCTTGGCCAGGAGCGGGTCGTGGGTGCCCCGGGCCAGATAATCGTCGCGGAAGTTGCCCATCAAGGGCAGGCCCGGGGCGGGCGTGAAGTCGACCGTGGCTATGCCCACGCGGACGCCAGCCATCCAATCTCTCCCAGATGAGAAGGTGGACGTTTTGTGCGGCGAAACCGCAAGCGGCCGCCGTGCGCCCACCGCGTCAGCCACAGCCGCTCAGGAGTACGCCTTGATCACCTTCACCACGGCGTTGGCGATCTGCTGCATGTCCTCCTCCTCGAACGTCGGGAAGGGGAAGCAGGTGAACGTGTGCGACTCGTGCCAGACGGCGTTGGGCACCTCGACCTTGCTGAAGTCGACGCTCTCCGGGTCGGTGTACTCGGTGGAGGTGAACGGGAAGCCCGAGTTGCCGAAGCCGTTCTTCGCCATGAAGGCCCGTTCGGTGTGGCACTGGGGCCAGAAGACCTTCCAGCAGGGCGCCCCTTCGGCGCCGGCCGCGGCCACGAACTGCTGGATGTCGCAGCCCATGTTTTCGACGTCGAGCGAGAACGCACACACGTACCACCCGTTGCGACGCTCCTCGGTGTCGATCGGCATGTACTTGATCTGCGGGAGCGGGCCGAGGGCGTCGAGCAGGATTTGGGCGTTGCGGCGGCGGCGGGGCATGTTCCAGGTGTCCATGCGGGCCAGCTCGGCCAGTCCGATCGCCGACTGCATCTCGGTCATCCGGTAGTTCCAGCCCACCCGGTTGTGGATGTAGGGGAGCTTCTGCTCCAACTCCAGCAGGTTGAGCCGCTCCTTGACGTCGTAACCGTGGTCGCGGAAGCTCCGGGCCTCCCAGGCGAGGTCTTCGTCGTCGGTGGTGACCATGCCGCCTTCGCCGCCGGTGGTGAAGGTCTTGTTCTGGCAGAAGCTCAGCCCGGCGATGTGCGAGAGCGTGCCCGTCTTCTTGCCCTTGTACCCGCCGCCGAACGCCTCGGCGTTGTCTTCGATCACGAACAGGTTGTGCTTCCGGGCGAAGGCGCTGATCTGGTCCATGTCGCAGACGTTGCCGTACAGATGGACGGGCATGATCGCCTTGGTCCGCGGAGTGACCAGGCGCTCGGCCGATTCGACGCTGATGCAGTGGTCGTCGAGGTTCACGTCGGCAAACCGCGGGATGGCCCCCGCCTGGACCACCGCGAAGCTGGTGGCGATGAACGTGTAGCTGGGCACGATCACCTCGTCGCCCGGCCCGATGCCCAAGGCCGAGAGGGCCACGTGCAACGCCGACGTGCCCGTGGCGGTGCTGATGGCGAACTTGCTCCCCTGCCACTGGGCGAATTTCTCCTCGAATTCCCTCCCTCTCGGGCCGGTCCAATAGTTCACCTTGCCGGAGCGAAGCACCTCCTCGACCGCCTTGATCCCCTCCTCGGCGAACTGGGGCCAGCCGACCAGATTGTTGGTCACGGCCTTGGGGCCGCCGTCGATCGCCAGTTTTTGCGAAGTAACCGAATCATTCGTCATTACAGGCCTCCGTTGGAACCAAAAACAGCGTAATCACCGCCCCCGCCCCTTCAGGGGGGTAGGGTAAGGGCTGCTCGCAGCAAGGAATGTCTTGGAATGACAGCCTCCCGGACTCGACGCCCCCTTTTGTAACCGAGCCGCGGGGCGACTCCAAGCCCCCCGGGGGGCGTTTTTCGCGCCTCATGCACCCGGCGGCCGGTTGACATCTTGACATCACTATACATGATGCTATGATGCTGTCATGAGAACCACCGTACAAATCGACGACGACTTGCTGCGCGACCTCAAAGAGCAAGCGCACCGGGAGGGAGTGTCTCTGGCCCGACTCATCAACCGGGTGTTGCGCGTGGGGATTGACGCCTTGCAGCGAGCCAGCAAGCCAGTCCGCCCCTATCGCGAGAAGGCGTTCCGCATGGGCGAGCCGACCGTGAACCTCGACAAGGCACTCGCGATGGCCGCCGCGTTCGAGGATAACGAAGTCCGTGAGAAGCTGGCCCGCCGGAAATGAAGCTCGTCGATCTCAATGTCCTGCTCTATGCGGTCAACCGCAGCGCGCCCCACCACGAGACGGCTCGGTCGTGGTGGGAGGCGGCCCTCTCGGACGATGAGCCGATCGGGCTTCCGTGGATCGTCCTTCTGGGGTTCCTTCGGCTGGCAACCAACGCCCAGGTTTTCCCGGAACCGCTCACCCCCAAGCAGGCGATGGACCGCGTCGAGGTATGGGCAACCCACCCCAAGACGCGTCTGCTCAGGGAAACGCAAGAGCACTGGCGAATTCTCAAAGAGCTTCTGCACGAAACGGGCACCGCAGGCAACTTGACCACCGACGCCCACCTAGCCGCACTGGCGATCTCCCACGGCGCGACCCTGGTCTCCTGCGACGCCGACTTCGGCCGATTCCGACATCTGCGATGGGAAAACCCCCTCTCTTGATCGGTTTGCCGCCTGGCGCGAGCGATCGACCATTAGAACTTTGGCCAACGCCTAGACGTCCCCCTCTGTGAGAGGATCCCCCATGAGAGACGTCCGTATCGCCGCCGCGCAGTTCGAGGCGCGGGATGCTGATAAGAAGTACAACTTCGGCCGCATCGAGGCCCTGGCCCGCCGGGCCGTCGACGAAGGGGCCGAGATCGTCAGCTTCCACGAGTGCTGCATTTCCGGGTATACGTTTCTCCAGGAGCTTTCGCGCGACGAGATCGCGGCCCTGGCCGAGCCGGTGCCGGACGGCCCGAGCACCCGGCGCCTGGTCGATCTGGCCGGGGAGTGGGGCGTGGCCCTGTTGGCCGGGCTGGTCGAGATCGACGGCGACCGGCTGTTCAACACCTACGTGGCCGTCTCGCCCGAGGGCTTCGTGGCCAGGCACCGCAAGCTGCACGCCTTCATCAGCCCGCACTTGAACTGGGGCGACGAGTACCAGGTGTTCGACCTGTGCGGCGCCCGGTCGAGCATCCTCACCTGCTACGACAACAACCTGGCGGAGAATCCGCGGATCGTCACCTTGATGGGCGTCGAGATCATCTTCGCCCCACACGTCACCTGCGGGCTGGATAGCCCCATGCCGGGCCGGGGGAAAATCGACAAGCAACTCTGGGACAACCGCGAGCGGGACCCGGTACGGCTTCGCCAGGAATTCCTTGGCCCCAAGGGCCGCGCCTGGCTGATGCGGTGGCTTCCCACCCGGGCGTTTGAGAACGGGGTCTACTACGTGTTCACCAACCCGGTCGGCGTCGACCACGACACGATCAAGCCGGGCCTGGCCATGATCCTCGACCCGTTCGGCGAGATCCTGGCCGAGTCGAGCGCCTTGGGCGACGACGTCGTCACCGCCCTCTGCACGCCCGCGAAGCTCGACCAATCGAGCGGC
>CAZDHR010000293.1:0-9264 GCA_964505295.1 uncultured Planctomycetaceae bacterium | reverse complement strand
TGACTTGTGCGCCGCCTGGGCAATCGGAAGCATCTCCTCGAAAAGCCCCTCCTCGTCCATGACCAGATCACCCTGCGGGTCGGCGCCGGTCGCCCGGATCAGGCCCACGTCGATCGGCAGGGCCTTGTACCAGAGCCAGGTGCGCCCCCCCAAGGCGACCCGCTCCACCAGACCGGGCGGCGTGCGATCGTTCAGACGGCCGCCGAGATGCACCGGATCGATGTACGTGTCCAATCCAATGTGGGTGATGCATCCGGGTCGGCCCGCCGCGATGTCGCGAAAGAGCTGGCAGATCACGCCTTGGGGGAAGTTGTACGCCTCGATCTTGCCCTCGATCGCCAGTCGACCCATGCGGGGAGCCAGACCCCAATGCCCCCCGATCACACGCCGGACCAGCCCCTCATGGGCCAGGTGGTTGACGCCACGGCTGTCTCCGTCGCCCTGGCCGGCCGCGTAGATGATCGTCAGACCGCGCGGTGAGCTCACCGAGAGAAACCGCTGCTCCAGCGCGCGGGTAAGGGCTTCCGGGACCCCCGCCCCGACGAATCCTCCCGAGGCCACCGTCTGTTCATTCTTGAGGAGAGCGACGGCTTCTTCGGCGGAGCACAGTTTGGCGTCCCGCGGCGTTGTCATCCCCACCATCCCCCGTTCACGTGAATCACCTGGCCCGTCACGTACGACGCCAGCTCGCTCGACAAAAACAGGATCACGCCGGCGATCTCGTCGGGCTCGCCGAATCGTCCCAGCGGGATCGACTTGAGCATTTCGGCCTGCTGCTCGTCGGGGATCGAGCGGCCCATCTCGGTCATGACCACGCCCGGCGCCACGGCGTTGACCGTAATCCGCCGCCTGGCCAGCTCGCGGCTGAGGACCCGGGTAAGTCCGACGACCCCTGCCTTGGCCGCCGCGTAGTTCGATTGCCCGAAGAAGCCCGCGAACGACGAAATGGAGGCCACGTTGACGATGCGCCCGCCTTCGGGGAGTCGCTGCGCCGACGCTTTGCACACGTGGTACACGCCGGTCAGGTTGGTATCGATCACGGCTTGCCAGTCGTCCGGAGAGAGCTTTTTCAAGGTGCGGTCGCGCACGATGCCGGCATTGTTGACGACGATGTCGAGCCGCCCGAAGCGTCGGACGGTCTGGTCGATCATCGCCTCGACTTGGGGGAGATCGCGCACGTCGGCTTCGATCGTCACCGCTCGCTCGCCGATGCGTTTGGCGGTCTGGCGCGCCCGCCGGCGGTTGACGCCCTCGCGGTCGGCGAAGTAGTTGACGACCACGTTCGCGCCGGCTTGGGCCAGCGTGGCCGTGGTGGCCGCCCCCAAGCCCTGGCCGCCGCCGGTGACGAGAGCCGTTTTCCCCGATAGGTCGATGGCGAGCATCGTCTCCCTCTCCTGTCTGCGGTCATAATAAAGCGTACGGGGAACGGCCCGTCAACGAGGGGCGCTTCCTTCCCGGAAGCGACGCGAGCGGCTACGATTGCTCCCGTGATACAAGAAGCGGCCTGAGACCGGACGAATGCGGTCCACGAGCCGTCGGCGCCCGCCGATTCTCGCCGAAAGACCCGATGAATCGGGTCACTACAAGCAATCTGAGACGCCCAAACCAACGTCAGGCTGAACCAATACACCGCGTTCAGTAGCGGTAGTGCTCCGGCTTGAACGGGCCGTCGACGGAGATGCCGAGGTATTCGGCTTGCTTGGGCGTGAGCTGGGTGAGCTTGGCGCCGAGCTTGGTCACGTGGAGCCGGGCGACCTCTTCGTCGAGCTTCTTGTCGAGCACGTAGACGCCGACTTCACGCTCGCCCCTCCAGAGGTCGAGCTGGGCCAGGACCTGGTTCGTGAAGCTGTTGGACATCACGAAGCTGGGGTGGCCCGTGGCGCAGCCGAGGTTCACCAGACGGCCTTCGGCCAACAGGTAGATCGTGTGTCCGTCGGGGAAGGTGAAGGCGTCGAGCTGCGGCTTGATGGGGATCTGCTCGACGCCGGGCCAGGCCTTGAGGGCGTCGACCTGGATCTCGTTGTCGAAGTGGCCGATGTTGCAGACCACGGCCTGGTCCTTCAT
Organism: uncultured Planctomycetaceae bacterium; assembly: GCA_964505295.1. Classification (GTDB taxonomy): domain Bacteria; phylum Planctomycetota; class Planctomycetia; order Pirellulales; family Thermoguttaceae; genus DATKZH01. The sequence goes on along the minus strand of CAZDHR010000293.1, from coordinate 7,200 downwards.
CTTCGACATGTGCTCGGCGGTGATCACGTCGCAGTTGCCGGTGGTGGTGACGTAGATGTTCGCGTAAGGCAAAGCGTCTTCGATGGTCGTCACCGGGTAGCCGGCCATGAGGGCTTGCAGGGCGCAGATCGGGTCGATCTCGGTGACCCACACCTGGGCCTTCTGGCCGGCGAGCGACTCGGCGGAGCCCTTGCCCACATCGCCGTAGCCGCAGACCAGCGCGATCTTGCCGGCGATCATCACGTCGGTCGCCCGGTTGATGCCATCGATCAGCGAGTGCCGGCAGCCGTAGATGTTGTCGAACTTCGACTTGGTGACCGAGTCGTTGACGTTCATGGCGGGCACGAGCAGCTCGCCTCTGGCCTTCATCTGGTAGAGCCGGTTCACGCCGGTGGTGGTCTCTTCGGAGACGCCTTTCCACTGGGCCACCGCGCGATGGAAGAATCCGGGGTCGACCTTCTGCGTCTCGCGGAGCACGCGGTTGACGATGGCCAACTCTTTGTGGTCGGTCGGCTCGTCGAGCATGTCGGGGTCGTCTTCGGCGTAGTAGCCGCGGTGGATCAACAGGGTGGCGTCGCCGCCGTCGTCGACGACGAGGTGGGGACCCCTTCCGTCGGGCCAGGTCATCGCCTCCTTGGTGAACTCCCAATACTCGTCGAGCGATTCGCCCTTGTAGGCAAACACCGGCGTGCCGCCTTGGGCGATGGCCGCCGCGGCGTGGTCCTGGGTCGAGAAAATGTTGCACGAGGCCCAGCGGACATCGGCCCCCAGCTCCTTGAGCGTCTCAATCAGCACGGCCGTCTGGATCGTCATGTGCAGCGACCCCATCACCCGGGCCCCGCGGAGCGGCTTCTCGGGGCCGTACTTCTCGCGCGCGGCCATCAGCCCCGGCATCTCCTTCTCGGCCATCCGCATCTCGGTGCGGCCCCAATCGGCTAGGCTGATGTCCTTGATCCGGTAATCCGACTCAGTGGGGGTCGTTGCCATGACTCGCTTCCATTTCGGGTTCGTAGATCGTTATCGGAGACTCGACGCCCGGCACGGCGATCTCGCCGCGCCGGACCAGATTCTTGGTGTTGGCCAGTTGCTCGCAAACGGCATCAGTGACGCCGATTCCCGTTTCGCAATTTCGGGCGACCCAGGCCATCGCCAGAAAGGCCGTGTTGACGGTCCGTCCGATGATGTCGGGGCGGGCGTAGTCGGGATGGCCCATCGTCCCGAGAAAAATCTCTCCCTGGTGTAAGGTGATCACCAGCTCTTCGGCGCTGAGCAGCTTGCGGGCGTGACGGGCCGCGTGCAGGCCCCGATCGGCTTGCCCCGTGCCGGCGAAGAAGCCGAGCGATCCGTCGCCCACGTACTTGACCGGGATCCCGTCGAATCGCCGCATCGCTTCGGTCAGCGCGTGGTAAATGCCGTTTGCCCAATCGGCCACGTCGCGGGGGGGCATCGACGCCGCCCGCTCGGCGAACCCGTTCAGGCTCGTGCAAAACACGGTGGCGCGGAACGTGTCGGTCTCCGGCGACGTGGCCCCGAGGAGCCATTCGACGCTCACGTCGAGCAATCGGGCGAGCCCCACGAGGACGGAAATGTCGGGCGCGTTCTCGCCCCGCTCCCATTTCGAGACTGCCTGCGCGCTCACGCGCAGCGCGCTGGCCACGTCGGCCTGCCGGAGCTTCCGTTTCTCGCGCTGGGTCTTAATGCGCAAGCCCAACTTATTGAGGTTCATCGCCCGTCCCTTTTCGTCGAAATTATACCGCAGATGTAAGGACGGCCCGATGAACGGGCGGTTGATTCTGGTGGCGGGCCGGTTGGGCAAGGTAATTCGGTGCGCCGACGTCACGGGTGTGTAGCGGTCGTAGGGCCGAGGACGATGGCGGGGGCCGTAGTCTGGGGGAGTAAGTCCAAACCGCTCGGTGGGGGCCACGGAGGTGAATGGAGCCCATGCCGCGAACGGCTCCGTTGGGGGGGTGTGAAGCTCGGCTCACTGGAAGGGGCGCTCACGAGGGGGCTAGATTGGGCCGACAGAGGTAGATGTCCTGAGGCACGGAGGCCAGCTCCGCCCGGCGGGGCCGCGCCGGGACTCAAGCTGCCCTTCGATGCGGCTCCGAGTCGTCCAGCAGGCTCACGGTTCGCAGCATGTTGCCCTGGGCGTCGTAGAACTGGAGGATACCGACATCGAGGAGCCACATGGCCAGCAGGTCGCCCGCTACGTAGGAGCGCGCGGCGCAGCGGCCTTCGTCGATGAGCAGTGTCTCGGTCATGCCCGAGAGATCTTCGGCCGAGATCCCAAGCTGCCGGAAGATTCGGGCGACGACTTTGCGGACTTCGCAAGGTGGGGGGCTTGACTGCATTTTCGGGGGTCCCTATCGCTTATCCTAGCGCGGACCATCGGGTGCCGGTCGCAACGTACGGCCCGCGACGAGAGCATGTTAACCAAAGTTGATATCGGCGGGCGGGGTCGGGAGATTTGTCGTCAAGGTGAAAGCCCACCTTCGGTCCCTATGCTTCCCGTGTCGCGCAAATTCTCTAGTTTCCCAAACAATCGGCGATGAGCCGTGGCCTATCCGCCACAGGGCCGGCCGGGCACAAGAGGATCGTTGGTTTCTCGGAATCTGCTCGCCTGTGTGGTTGACGGCTCGGGTGCGAAGGCTAAACTGAGTGTTTTGGCTGCTGGCGAAATTGGGGGAGTAGCATTTCTTGACCGCGGGGCGTCGTGACGCGTTCTGAGCCGGCTCGTTCGTCGGGCAGTTGTGTTCCAGCGTTCCGCACCATGTGAGACTCACATCGACGCGTTGTCCGTTTTGCTGCTTGCTTACGTAGGTAGGTTGCCGGCTTCGCAGGGACGTCCATCCCGGGAAGCGGGAGAAACGTCGCTGCCGAGGCGTTGAGCCGACGGCCGTTGGATGGCCGGAGTCGCAGCACGGGATTCTACGGAGAACCGAGATGCAAATCGAGTTGACCGAGGTCGACTCTTCGACAGATCAGCGGAAGATCGTGCTCGATAGCTTGCCGGTAATGATCGGGCAGGATCCCGAGGCGGGAGTCCGTTTGGACGACCAGTGGGTCAGCCGCCACCACTGCGAGATCAGCGCGACGAAAGACACGCTGGTGGTTCGCGACCTGGGGTCGATGCTGGGGACGTTCGTCAACGGGCTGAACGTGACGACGGCGCACTTGATGCCGGGCGACAAGCTGACCGTGGGGATCACCAGTTTTCTGGTCGATTACGAGCGCCGGAACAAGACGCAGCGAGCCCGACGGGCCCGGCGCGAGACGCAGCCCGAGCCGCCGGCCCCCAAGAAGCCACAGCCCGCCATGCCCGAGCCCTTGGGCGGCCAGGCGGGCGGCAGGTTGCCGCGTCTGTTCTCCGCTCTGTTTCATTTTCGCTTGGTGCGTCTGCGCCGGAAGCCGCGCTGACGGCGCTTCTAACACCCCAGCACCTTCGCGGTGACCAGCCATCGCAGCTCGCCTTCGTAGGGCGCGGGTTGGCCGGGAAAGCGGACGGCGGCCACGGCGCCCTTGGCGAAGCGGATCCAACCTGGGGGCTTGCCGATCAGTGCGGCGGTCAGGTGGCCGACGTCCGGGGCGTGTCCCACCCAGGCAACCTGCTCGCATCCGTCGGCCGCCCGGCTCGTCCATTCCAGCATTCCCGCCAGATCGGAGCCGGGGGCCAACTCCTCGCGGAGCACGACTTCCGCACCTGCGGAGACGCCTTCGGCCACAATCTCGGCCGTCTGGCGGCATCGAATCAGGGGGCTCGTGGCGATCAGCTCGGGCGCGAATCCCCGGTCGGCCAGCTTCTCGACCATCCGCGCGAACCGCGTTTGCCCCTCCTCGGTCAAGGGGCGCAGGCGGTCGTCGGGCCACTCCGGATCGCCGAAGTGGCCTGCCCAGGCGTGGCGAATGACGTAGAGGATCATCGGGACTCCCATCGGCTATCGGCCCCCTTGCGACGGGATTATACCCGGCGCCGCACGCAACAAAAAGCGGGGTATTCTGCACGTCCGCGGCGGCATTTGACGGGGAGCCGGAGGACGGATACGATAGGGCGCTATGGCGCTTCAGCATCGCATTGTCAGACGGGAGGCTTGGCAGCGGTTCACGCTGCTCGACGGGCTCCTCGTCCAGGCCAGCTTCGGGCTGAGCTTCTCGCTGGCGTGCTCGCTCGAGCCGGCAGCCGACGGGATCGAGCGGGCCGTGGCGGGGACCATCTGGGGATTGGTGTTGGCCGGGCCGATCGTCCTGATGTGCCAATGGACGCTGCGGAACCGGTCGCGGGGGCTCAGCGCCGGCGAGTGGCTGTGGCTCAGCCCGACCGTGCTGCTCGCGCTTCTCTGGTTTTCGCTCCGCGGGCCCACGGCGTACCATCCCGACCTGAGTCGCTATCTGCTCTCGTTTTGGGTCTTCGCCCAGGTGACCTGCATCGGTGTCGCCCTGGCCACGCTCTTGAGCGGACTGCGCGGATATCGCAGCACCGTGCCCTGCTACTGGACGGATCGGACGGGCAATTGGGCCGGGCTGCTGTTCGGCGTCTGGACGTTCCTGTTCGTCTTGCCGTTCGCGTTGTCGGGTTGACGCGTTTCGACCCGAGGCGGGAACCGAGGGCGCGGGCCTCCATGACCGATCCGCCGGATGCGAAGCACCTGGAATCCTGGCAGCGGTTCACGCTGCTCGACTTCTTTCTGCTTCAGGCGGCGCTTGCCCTCGGGTTTTCGCTCAGTTGGTCCTTCGAGGCCGTTGAGGACATGTGGGTCGAACGTCTGATCAGCGCCGTGTCGGTCGGGGCGGTTTTTGCGGGACCGATCGTCCTGTCCGTGCAGTGGATCCTACGGCGGCGGGGGGCTCTACCCAGCAGGGGCGAACAATTGTGGCTCGGCTCGTTTTTCTGCTGGACGACCGGCTTTTGTCTGTTTTCGCTGGCCTATTTGGCGGAGCGGGCCATGACGTCCCCCTCGGCCGATTACGCGATGGCGGCCCTCGGGGTCTTGTTCTGCCCGCTGTGGATCACCCAGACCACATGCTCCCTGTGGGCCTTCGTGCTGTTGTTCCGCAGACGTCGGAACCAGCCGAATCGCGTCCCGTGCGAATGGACGGACCGGTTCGGTTGCGAGGCCGCGATCGTCTTCGGGCTGTGGGTTTGGCACGGGCCTCTGGTGCCTTTGCTTACGCCCAGGTGATTCTTCCGAAGCGCGTTGATGGCTGGCGATGCCGTCGTCCCGTCTACCGCATGCGCCAGAGCAGGTGATCGTCGATTCCCAGCTCGGCCTGGGCGGCGGCGACGTCGGCCTTGAAGCGTTTCGCGTCCTGGGGATAGCCGGCGGTGGGGCGGAGGCTGGGGACGCGCTTTTGCCAGAAGTCGTTCAGCGCCCGCATGGCCAGCTCGCGGAGGTACTTGGAGGCCATCGAGGCCAGCGCGGTCGGCAGGTGCGACTCGGCCTTCATCTGGAAGCGGAACTCCACGCGACGCTCGGCCGGCCCGAACCGGTACACGCTCCGCGCGCGGCTTTCGCCGTGGATTTCGATCAGCCCTTTGGGAAAGTGCTCGGCGAGCAGGTCGCGGTAGCGGTTTCGCCCGCCGTGCTTGTCGCACGTGATCGAGATAGGGCCTCGCGGGAGCGGCTCGACCACGGCGGCCGCCATCTCGAGCGTCGCGTGTGAAAGCACGGCCCCCTTGGTTCCGTAATGCTCGACCAGCCGGTTGAACGGTTCCGGGAAGAGGGCCTTCGAGCGGATCTCGATCAGCCGGACGCCCGCCGCGGCGAGCCCTTGCGCCAGCGTTCGGGCGAGCGGCTCCACCTCGTGTGCGTCGGCGTCGAGCGGGATCGGCAGGTCGTAGTCGGCGTACCAGGGGATGGCCTGCCGGGCGCCGGTCGAGTCGGTGCGAAGCGCGTCCCACGCCTGCTGCCAGGTCGCCGGTCGCCGGTCGAGCAGGCCCAGGGCGGCCAGCAGGCCACGCTCCAAGTGGCGAAGCCCAACGCCGGGCCTGTAAAGGCGCTTCGAATCGCCGATGGCCACGGCCCCCGGCCCGGCTTCAGCGGCCTGACCGGGCGACGGGACCACGCAGGAGCCGAGCAGCCGGTAGAGATCCTCGCCGTCGGCGCCGCGGGGCACCTCCCACGCCGTGGCCGAGATCACCAGCGGTCCCAGGTTCGGGCCGTAGCCTGCTTCATCCGTGCCGATCAAGTACGCGCCGGGCATCGTTCGCTTCCCATGCCTTCGAGGATCCTTCTCGGCCAGCTTACCAGCCGGGAAACCGCGTGGCCAGATGCGGGGGCGGGGCTTGGCTCCGCGGCTGCCGTGGCCTATCATGGAACGCGGGAGCAGCCCAGGAGAGCACGCGATGACAGAGATCGTGTTCCAGGTCGAAGATGATCCGGATGGTGGTTTTGCGGCTCGGGCGATCGGCGCGTCGGTTTTCACCGAAGCGGACACGCTCGAGGAGCTTCGCGAGAAGGTCCGGGATGCCGTAACGTGCCACTTCCAGGACCCGGACGAACGTCCGAAAATCATTCGGCTGCATTTCACTCGGGACGAGGTAATTGCCTTGTGAGGCTACCGCGAGATCTGTCCGGCGCCGAGCTGGCGAGGGCACTGGGCCGTCTCGGCTACGAAGTGACGCGTCAGACGGGCAGCCACATGCGTCTGACCCGTTCCGACGGCGGCGAGCACCACGTCACCATCCCCGACCACGATCCGCTCAAGGTGGGGACACTCAGCGCCATTCTGCGTGACGTGGCGGCGCATCTGGGCCTCACGCGAGATGAGCTGCTCGAAGAGCTGTTCGGCTAAGCGCGCGCTCCGTGCGGCTTTGAGCGATGGCGATCCGTTCCCGTCCGGCAGCCTCGACCGTTCAGACTCGGGTGTTCCCACGCTCGCCCAACAGCTCGCCGATCTGCTGGCAGACCGCGTCCGGATCGAGCGGCTGACCGCGGCGGCTGATCACGCGGCCGTTGAGCACGACCGCGGGCAAGGAGAACATCTGCAGGGAGGTTCGCAGCCCGGCACGCAGACCGGGACGATAGCGCAGCACGTCGCCGAGCAGCTTGGTGATCAGGTAGAGTTGGTTGCGCGGATCGACCGTGACCACGGCCACCTGGGCTTCCTCTCCGTCGGTCGGGAAGAACTTGCGGATCGCCCGATGCAACAGGCCCAACTCCTGCTGCTGCTTGCGCGTGTGTCGGAACACGCCCCGTTCGCGCA
>CAZDHR010000292.1:0-9271 GCA_964505295.1 uncultured Planctomycetaceae bacterium | reverse complement strand
TCCCCGACGCTCCGCGGCTCAGTTCAACGACGTTTTATCCCTCATCGCTGCGCGATGAGGGATAAAACGCTATTCGTTCCCAGGGGGTCGCCCGCCCGTGGGTTTTTCTTTCTGTGGCCGAGTCTACTTGACGACCTTCCGCAAATGCGTACACTGAGGAGCCGTAATGGAATAGCCTGATTGGAGTCCGCTTCAAACCGACGTGAAACACAGGGCGAAACGGGCTTTCCCGGGGTCATGTCATTCTGTTACGGCTCCCAACGCATATCCCGAGCCCCTCACACAGTGGGGCATGATGGGGCAACTGTGGGAGTGAGGGCCCTAGGCCGGAGCGGTACGGCTGTTCCGGTAATGGCCGAGGGCCACGGGCGGAGGTTCCGAGTAATCTCTCGACGCGTGAGTAGCGCATCGGGCCGCCCGAACGCCGTCCGGCGGGCACGCGATGGACGGTTGGACGAGTCAAACGACGTCCCATCACAGTTACGAAGGGAGCACGGACCATGTCACCACTGTTTGGCGGCGGCCGCAGAATTCTCGACAAGACGATCGAGTTCTTCACCCAGGAGGGCTGGAGATTCGAACAACTCGAAGGAAAGCCTATTGTCCGCATGGGCTTCAAAGGTGACAATGGAAGCTGGATGTGTTTTGCCCAGGCAAAGGAAGACAAGCATCAATTGCTGTTCTACTCCATCATGGAGTCCAACGTTCCGGAGAATAAGCGGCCGGAGATTGCCGAGTTCGTAACGCGCGCCAATTACGGCCTGCAAATCGGGAACTTCGAGATGGACTTCTCCGACGGAGAAATCCGCTACAAGACGAGCATCGACGTGGAAGGCGGAGAATTGACTCTGAAAATGACCCGTACGCTCGTCTACGTGAACATCCTGATGATGGACCGGTATCTGCCCGGCATCATGAGCGTGCTCCATGCCGGCACTTCTCCGGCAGCGGCGATTGCGCAAGTCGAGAAATAGCCGAGGTCCGCTCGGCTCGATCACGTCGGATCGTCTCCCCGGCTACCTCGCTTGAAGCCACCGATCCGCGGCGGCGGCGGCCAGCCGGCCTTGATTGATGGCGTGGGTGACGAGCGACACGCCCCGCATCGTATCCTCCGCGGTGGTACGGCTTCTGCCGGACGTGATCCACGGCCGGATCGCTGCCGTCCCGGCGCGCCCTGAGGTCGTCGACGAGCCGTCGAACGCCCGCGGCCACGCGCCCCGAATAGTCGAGGAAGCTCTCCTTGTACTTGCGCGCGTCTTCAGGCGAGAAGGGCACGCGCAGGCCACGTTGCGTGTAGTGATGGGCGCTGAGGAGGTCCATCGACGCGGCGTAGCGGGGCACGACGATGTCGTTCCACTTGCCGGGCGAGCCGACGGCCACGATCTTGATCTTCGCGTCCACCGCCTTCATCGCGCGGACGAACGCGTTGTGCCTGAGCGCGTACCGCTCGACCGGCACGTTGCCCAACTGCCAGCCGCCGTACATCTCGTTGCCGATCCCCCACCAAACGACGCCGTAGGGCTCGGCGTGCCCGGCGCGGGCCCTGCGGGAGCCCCCGCGGGTTTTCGGGCTGCCGTTGGCGTACTCGACCAGCTCGGCGGCGGCGTCGACCGAGCCGAGCCCCGTGTTCATCACGACCAAGGGCTCCGTGTCGATCCGGCGGCAGAAGGCGAGGAACTCGTCGATGCCGAAATCGTTGTCCTCGACGTCCTCCCACGCCCGCTCCCATCGCGGCGGGCGCCCAGGCGGCGAGCTTGGCGCCTCACTCACTTCAAGCCCCGCACCCGCTCTCCGTCTCGCAGAATTCGAGACTTAGCAGATCGGCGAGTTGAGCCTCTTGACCAACTCGAGCGTGTCGGCACGCATCCCGTCCACGTTGTCCGCCGGCATCAGCGACAGGCAGCCGATCCACAGGTAGCCCCGCTGGGAGACGCTCAGCGACAGGCTCGCGCTCTTGGTGGTTGCCCCGGCACGGAAGCGAAAGGCGAACCTCTCGTACGACGTGCCCACCTGGCGCAACACAACGCTCTGGCCCGCCGACTCCTCGTCTCCCCAGGCAAGGCGAACCGTCACCGGGCACGGATCGGCGACCCGGCACAGGACGGCATAGCCGACGTAATCCCTGCCCTCGATCAATCCGAGGTCACCTTGGCGGATGCCGCACGGGCCGCCGCGCGGATCGCGGACCCAGAGGGCCAGGCAGTGGTCGCCGCAGTAGGCGCCGGCCGTGTCGTGGGCGGCGTCGAAGTCCGCGCCCTCGGGTCCGAACGCCTGCCACGCCTTACCTGGCTCGAGGAGGAACTTCCGGTCCAACAGCATCTCGGCCCAAATGCCGTCGTGGATGCAGCGCCCCAGATGCTCGATGACTGGCCGTAGAGGTACGGGTTGATGGCCGGTCCCGGTTTCGCCACGTCGATGGTGACTGTCGTTTCCAGGGCCTGGGCCCGATCGAGACATGGGATCATCAGACACAAGACAAGCGAGGCGAGCAGCCAACGGTGCTCGGCGTGAATAACCGTGTTCATGGCACGAGGTCCCTTTGGTTGAAGCGCAAATCCCGCTTTGCCTGGTTTGCAGATAGTCCCGGGTTGCGGAAGCCGGCCGGAAAAAAGCGCTTCCCGAATTCCGCAGCAGGCAGACTCCGTGTGCGGTCAGCCGGTTACGGCACACGGAGTGTGCCTACTACTTTGGAAATGCGAAGTCATTCCTCCGCCGTTCCTAAATGGTCGGACCTCTCAACGGCTTACCGGATCGCCTTGCCGACCGCGTTGAGCTGGTTGACGAATGGTTCGGGTATTCGCCCGTCGGTACCGATGGGCACGTCCCAGGTGACGACGACGCCCTGTTGATTCAGCTCGCGCGTGTAGCCGATGATCGTCTCGTCCGGTAGCGCCGGCCGGTCGCCCCGGCACCACGAAGTGCCGAGGAAACTGAGCACCTGGCACTGGACCGGTTTGCCCTCACGCTCGATCCAACGGCCGGGACAGCTCTTCAGGGCCTTGGGCACCTTTTCCAGAGGGACCTCCCCGGCGGTGTAGTCTTCGTGCCTTGTGTGGCAGACGACCGGCAGCTTGACGCCGGGATTGAACGCCACGATCGCCTCGGGGTTGCCGGCCTTGAGCGCGGCGGCAAAGCTGGCGAAGTTCGGCTCGTCGGCGAAGCGGTACATCTCGTCGGCGAAGTAGCAACCGTCGATCCACCAGCCGTACACGTTCCCCCCCCAGCGAAGCGACCATTCCCGAATCACCGCTTCCCAGTGACGTTGGAACTCGACCAGCCTCCCGCCGACGGGCTCGCCGGGCAACTGCCAGCCACCGGGCCGCCCCCATCGCCACGCGAGGCGCTTGCGCGCAACCGGATCGGCCGCCGGTGCGCCGCTGGGCAGGTAGACCATCAGCCGGATGCCGTGAGGCGCAAGCGCCTTGGCCAGGTCGAGAATCAGGTCGCGTCGCGAGCACTTGCTCGGCCGGATACCGACGATCCGGTCGTACGTGGCGTTGGGCGCGCAGTAGTGGCCCGAGTTCTGGCCGATCGTGAACAAAAGGTATCCCGTGCCGGTCGACGCAAGCTGCTCGGCCAGCGCGCCCGCGTCGAACCCGTCGATCCGCCGGTTCCATTCCTCGGCCGACAGTTCCTCGCCGCCCGCCGAACTGGGAGGGGCACCCAGATAGTGCAGCATCACTCCCCATCGCGCCTCGTGAAGCCAGTCCGTCTTCTCCGCCCCGTTCGCCAAGCAAACCGACGCAAGGTTGGCCACCGCAACAAGGACGTATCTCTGGAAAACGCGATGCATCGGATCGTTCCTCCCGGCTCTGGGTCCCATCGGAAAATCGTCCCTAGGGCCCCGCGGTTTTCAGCAGCCGATCGAGCTGGTCGAGCAAGGCGGTCTGGGCGGGATTGATCTTCCGTCGGGCCGCCTCCAGGTCGAAGAAGGCCGCCTTGTCAACTTCAGGGAACTCCATCGCCCGTCCCGACTTCGGCGGCCACTCCATGGTGAACGTGTTGCTCCGGATCGCTGCGGGGTCGCAGTCGCCTTCAAAAGCCCAGGCATGGACGACCTTGCCCCCTTTCTGCCGGACAGGCGTCAAGGGAATGAAATTCCCGGCAGCCTCCAGGCCAAGCTCTTCGTGAAACTCCCGCCGGGCAGTGGCCAACAACTCCTCGCCCGACTCGACCTCCCCCTTGGGGATGGACCAAGCCCCCTCATCCCTCTTGCGCCAAAACGGTCCGCCGGAATGGACCAAGAGGACCTCAATCGGGCCCCCCCGAACGCGGTACATCAACAGCCCGGCACTGGTCTTCGCCACCTCGAATCATCCCCTGAAGACAGGCATTAGAGTCTTAGTCTGTAGGATGCGCGCGCCGTGCGCGCATCTTGTACAATGGTTTGTTCAGTAACCCTTTTTGGTTGTGGCCGGAGGCCGCGTTAAGCAACTCGCAAGAAATAACATACCAACCGCTGGCGCATCCGGAAAAAGGTGACAGGCACCTTTTGCCTGAAAGGCCCTTCGGGTGCTTCGCACAAAAGGTGCCTGTCACCTTTTTCCTGCGGGAGGATATTTCTTGCGAGTTGCCTTACAGCCCCTCCGGCTTCGGCGGCCGGGGTGCGTCGATTGTAACCTCCCTTCCGGCGGAGAGAAACCAAGAAACGCAGGCACTCGGGGCACGTCGGGCACGAGTCGGCTCCTTGGCGTCGTGCAGAACCAGAACGCGTTTCGGTCTTCCAAGGCTCCCCGCAACACCGCAGCGACCTGTCTGTGCAAACACACGCGCTCGCGGTCTCGATGGTCTTCCCATCGGCACGATCCACCTCTTCCCCTCATCAGCCGGTATTTCCCGGGAAAGGCTTGGTTGCCGGGCCGTTTTTTCTTACCATGGAGCGGTCGCTTTCGGCGGCTACGGGGGCAATCGGGGTTTGGGGGGATGCTCCGTCGAGGAGCGGAGAACCGAAAGGGGGTCGAAGATGACGAAGACGGCAGTCGTTTGCTCTCAGCAGAGGTGGGAGTACCTCGTTGTGACCCGGCGAACTGAGACGAGCCTGGAAAAGGAACTGAACGAGCTCGGCCAGAGCGGGTGGGAGTTGGTGTCGGTCGACCACGGCAAGGACTTGAAAGGCATCGTGGCGTGGATCGCCTTCGTGAAGCGCCCGGCAACACAACAGGCCGTCGCGCCTTCCAGCCAGGAGCAAGTCCGCGAAGCGGTCGCAGAACCCTCCAAGGAACCAGGGGAGGCGGAATCGCCGGCGGGCCACGAGGGTTTTGACCTCTCCGGCGACGAGTTCGCCATCAAAGAGGAGTGAGTCGCCGGCTTCCGAGGCAGCCAGGTCGCCTTAAATCAAGGGCCTTGCGACGGGTGCCACGGGCGTCTTGCCCGTGCTTTCGTGACGCACTGGCGAGACGCCGGTGGCACGCAACTGGCGAGGGAAAGATTGACGGACCACGAGGGTCAATCGGCGACTCGTGCGTCGGTGACGACTCGGGCCAGCCCCACCGCCGACTCGACGCCCATCTTTTCCAAGAGAACGGCGCGCGTGCGGTCGACCGTGCGCTGACTGAGGTTCAACTCGCGCGCAATCGCCTTGTTCGGCTTGCCGGCCATGATCATTTCCATGGTCTGCCGCTCGCGCGGCGTCAAGGTGCTGATCCGCCGCCGCACTTCGGCTCGTCTGGCCCGCTCCTCTCGCGACTGTCGATTCGATTCCACCGCAGCCCGGATGGCATCGGCCAATTCGTCGGCCTGATACGGTTTTTCGATCACGGTAAGAGCGCCGTTCTTCATCGCTCGGACCGTCGTGCGCACGTCCGCGAAGGCACTGATAAGGATCACCGGCAGGGTGCTGCCTTTGACAGCAAGCCGCTCGATCAGCTCGAGCCCGCTCATCCCTGTCAAGCGCAGATCGACCAACAGACAGCCTGCGGCCGCCGGGTTGAAGCGATCGAGCAGTTCCTCCCCCGACGCGAATGTCTCGCACCGGATGCCCATCGACGAAGCCAGCGCGGCAACGCCCCGACGGGCGTCGGGCTCGTCGTCGACAACAAACAGGGTCGCTACCGATTCGTTCATCCAGAAAAACCTACACGTTGAAGTGGATCGTGGTCGGAAGGAGCGGGGTACGTCGGAGCCGTGTCTCTTGTGCCAGTCGGGCAGGGCCCCCATCCATATGATCGGCCCAAGGTGTGCGGTCGGATAGGGGGCAATCTCCGAAATCGGTTGCGGGGCCCCGCAATCTTCCGGATGTGCCGGCCCGAATCTTCTTTCGCGAAATCGGAGGCCTTTGCCGGATCCGCACCGTGCGCCGTTTCGTCGCCCCCGACGCCTCCGCGCGCCGGTTGCCGTGGAACGATCCCGACGACAGGGGATAAACGCGAGGTACTCCAGGTCCGCCCACGGCAGAGCCACGTCTCAGATCCCTGCCCGAAACGAGGGAGGCAAGACGGGCCCCGGCCGACCGAAGGCGCGGCGAGTCCGTGCAGCCTCACGAAACCGAAGCCGCCTCGATCTCGCCGCCTTCGGCGCCGCGGTTGCGCCGAGGCTTCCGGCGCGATCCGGCAAAGGCCGGCATCATTGTGCCGTTCGACCAGCAGGCGAGAACAGAGCGATACCCGAATTCTTTTGCGGCTACCCACAACGTGCGCACGGCAGGCTCCTTGGAGGGGTTCTCTGTGCAGGCAGGGGGCGGTCGTTGCAGCTATTCGTCCAGGTCGGCTTCAAGCGCCAGACGAACGAGCTCGGCCACGGAGTCGGCCTGCATTTTCTTGAAGACCTCCCGGCGCCGGTTTTCCACCGTTCTGACGCTGACGTCCAACTGCCTGGCGATCGCTTTGTTCGCTTTTCCCTGGACAATCATTTCCATCACTTGGCGTTCCGCGGGCGTAAGCCGACCAACGCGACCACGGATTTCTTGACGACGCTCGTGCTCGGACCGGCGGGTCGCGTCGTGGGCCAGTGCTCTGCGGATCGCGTCCCAAAGGTCATCGTCCGCATAAGGTTTCTCCAACAGAGTCACGGCCCCCGCCTTGATCGCCCGGACGGTTATGGGGGTGCGGGCGTAGGCCGTCAACACGATGACGGGCAAGAGGACGTTCCGCCGATTGAGCTCTTCCTGAAGCTCCAGGCCGCTCATGCCCAGCATGCGTACGTCGACCACGAGACAGGCGGGGCCTGCTTCGTGGTACGAGGCGAGGAACTCCTCGGCGGAGGAGAAGGCCTTGGCGCGAAGCCCCATCGACTGAACCAACGCGCAGACGGACATCCGCGCTTGCTCATCGTCGTCCACGACGAACACGATCGGTCCGCGTTCCATCACCTGCCCCCCTTGAGATCGGTAGCGTAAAATGGAACGTTGCTCCACCATCGGGGGCAGGGTCGGCCCATAGGGCACCGCCATGCGCCTCGATGATCGTCCTACTGATCGCGAGTCCGATTCCCAGTCCTCCAGGTTTGCTTGTAGCAAAGGCCTCGAACAGATTCAAGTCTTCTTTCGGCGGCAAGCCCGGCCCATTGTCGGAGACCGAAACCTCCACGGATTCGCCCGCCCGAGAAGTGCGCAAGATCACGCAACGCGTTCCGGCCGGGATTTGGTCCAGCGCCTCCCAGGCGTTTCGCAGAAGATTCACCAGGACCTGCTGAATCTGGACCCGATCGACGTGGACCACGGGCAACTTTTCGTCCAGTTCCAGTCTCACGGCGACCTGATGCCGGCGCGTCTCGAAGGCAACCAGTTCGACGGATTCTCCGACCACTTCGTTGATGTCGGCCGGAGATCGCTGCAACTCGGTGCGTCGAACGAAAGACCGCAGTCGCGCGATGATCTGTCCGGCGCGAGAGGCCGCGGCCGCGATCTGTTCGCTCCAGTCCCGCAGGTCGTCCAGATTCGGCTCGCTCTCGCCCGTGAGCACGTTTCGACTTGCCTTGGCGAAATTGAGCACCGAATAGAGAGGCTGGCTGACCTCGTGCGCGATACTCCCCACCAGTTCACCCATCGTCGAAAGACGACCCACGTGGGCCAGTTGAGCTTCCATGCGTTGGAGTTCCTCTTCCGCGGCTCTACGCTCGGTGACGTCTCTTATGATTCCCTGGATCCCAACCAGTTGACCGCCTTCCAGGATGGGTGAGGAGTTGAGTTCGATCGAGATCCGGCTGCCATCTTTGCGCAAAGCCTCCGCTTGGACGACGCCAACCTCCTCGCCGGCCGCCACCACGGACAAACGCCGCAGAGCTCGCGGCACCTCGGATTCCGGGAGGAAGTCGGTGAAGGGCCTGCCCAGCATCTCCTCGGGCTTGTACAGAAATGCTCCCTCCACCGCGGGCGAGAGGTACGTGAGGTTCCCTTGGAGATCCATCGTGAAGATAGTATCGAAGCTTCGCTCGGCGATGCCCCTGAACTGCTCCTCGCTTTCCCGAAGCGCCGCCACCGCCCGCTTGCGTTCGGTGACGTCGATCGCCATCTCGCAGCGAACGGTGCGGCCGTCCGGCCAACGGATTGCCCGGTCGATGCAACGGTACCATCGACCGGTGACGCGGTTCCGGTGTTCCCAGATGTATGCCTGTCCCACGTTCTCGCCGAGGATGCGGTCGTTGGTGCAGAACGGGCACGGGGACTCTAGGCCTTGAATCACGCGGTAGCACACCTGCCCGACCACGTCGCCAAACCTTTTTCTCAACGGTCGATTGGCGTACAGGACTTCATAGGTCTTCGGATCGCTCACATAGACGGCCTCATCAATGCTGTCGAAGATGGAGAGCAGTTGGCGTCGCTCGAAGTCCAGGGCTTCCTCGGTCCTCTTCCGCTCGGTAATGTCCTCGCCGGAACTGAGCGTGCCGACGATGTTTCCCGCTGGGTCTTCCAGCACCGTGTTGTGCCATCCGATGATCCGCTCCGTTCCATCGCTGGCGACCATGGGATTCTCGAAGTACTCAACCGGCTCGATCTCACCGGCCACCAGCATGGCAAACACCCCTCTGACTCGTTCTCTCTCCCGTTGGGGAACCGCAACGTCGAACCAGTTCTCGCCGACGACTTCGCCCTCGCTTCGCCCCAGGACCTCGCATCCCTTTCGGTTGATCAGCGTGATCCGATGGTCTGCGCCTATTGCGACGAGTATCACGCTGGCAACGTCCAGGTAGTTCTGAGCCCGCTCTTTCTCCTCGCGGAGCGCTTCCTCCGCCCGCTTCGACACGGTGATATCGCGGACCGTGCCAATCATGCCGACAGGATTGCCTGCCTCGTCTCGGAGGAGCGAATTGTGCATCCATGTGGGAAAGACGGTGC
>CAZDHR010000291.1:0-9275 GCA_964505295.1 uncultured Planctomycetaceae bacterium | reverse complement strand
AAGCCGACCGTGGCACCCGTAGATTCAGCTTAGACAGACTGCCAGATCCTCATGCCCCTGGAAACTGACTCGCGGGGGCAGCCCCCCAATGACGTGGGTTTATCCGCGGAAAAGCGACTTGTCAACCCAAGGGGTCCTCAAACGGGTCCTGCCCGACCGCGTCGATCGGACGGGAGAGCGGATCGGCGTCGGCCGACGAAGCCGGCTCGTCGTCGACCGGGCGGACCACCACGCGGTTGCCGTGGACGTCGATCACGCGCACGCGTTGGCCCGCGTCGACGGCCATTCCCTCGCTCACGGCGTCGATCGTGCGGCCGTCGATGGTGATGGCCCCGCTGGGTAGCATCTTGCTCTTGGCCACGCCCACCTGATCGATCAGCTCCTTCAGCTTCCGGCGACGGGGGCCGTCGGGCAGCACTTCGCCGTCGGTCGGGGCTCCCAGCAGCATCCGCCGTCCCAAGGGCGTGCGCGGCCACACGTGCAGGGCAAGGACTACCGTAAGGGGGAGGCCGAACACGGCCGTGATCAGAACCGCCACGCCGACCCAGGGCCTTCCATCCATGAACCCCACCGCGACGGCGGCGATGATCGAGCACGCGGCCAGGAACCCCAAGATGCCGCCCGATGGGATGAAGACTTCCAGCACCACCAAGGCGAGCCCCAGTACCAACAGGAGGATCGCCCAGGCCCAGGGAGCCAGCCACGTTGCGCCCCAAAAGCCGTCGGCCCACAAGAGATCCATGTTCTACCTCGATCTCGGCCAAGAAGGTTCCACTGGTTCCCAAGCTCCAGCTTGGGAACCCAAATCCGCGAAGCTCTGCTTCGTCCCCCCGGGAAGCCGGCGCTTCCCTCAACTGCGTTCCCAAGCCGGAGCTTGGGAACGAGGACAACCCAACGAGGACCAAGACGGTTTTCGTCCCCCGGCAGTTCCCCGCCGGCAATTCGCCGCGCCGTCCCCGGCTCACTCTCCGGTCGGTGCCCGGGGGACGTCATCCGCCGCGCGCACGAGGATCCGGTTGCCGTGGACTTCCTCGACCACGACCGCCGTGCCCGACGGGATGATCTCCCCGTCGGCGATCACGTTGACCAGTTGGCCGCCGAAGCGGGCCTTTCCACTAGGGGTTAACTGGGTGGTCGTTATGCCCCGTTCACCGAGCAAGCTCTCGAAATGGACCAGCGATTCACGGCGGCTGAGGTCCTCCGCCTCCTTCCCCGATGGCGGCCGAAGGACCATCCCGCCCAGAAGCGGAACCTGCGGCAGCCACCGCTTCACCAAAGCCCCGATTACGATCACCCCCACGCCCGCCCCCGCGATCACCAGCAGGGAGTCGCGCAGCTTCGTCACCTGCCATGCGTTTCCGGGCAACACGAACGTCTGGCTCGCCAGGATCAACGACACCAAAATCATCAGTCCCCCGCCCAGCCCGAAAATGCCGAAGCCGGGCAGCAAAAAAACCTCCAACAACAGGCAAGCCACGCCGGCCAGGAACAGCATCGCCTCGAGCCAACCGGCCGTCCCGCCCAAAAATCGACTCCAGAAGAACAGCAGGAAGCAGACCAAGGAGACGAACCCGCCGATCCCCAGCCCCGGCGTGTGCAGCTCAAGCCACATCGCCCCGAACGCGATCAGCAGCAGGAAGAAGGCCACGGACGGCCGCGCCAGCACGTCGACCAGGACCTGGGCCCAGCCGAATCGCAGCAGGAGGGGATCGCCCTTCAACATGCAAACCTGCCTGAACCCGGCGAAGTCGCCCGCCACCTCGTCCGCCAGGCGGTAGTCGACGGCCTCTTGGGCGTCGGCCTGGAAGGGCTTCCCCGGCTTGGTCACCTGCGGGCCTTTCTTCCAGTCATCGCAGTCGGCCTGCTCCGCCCACTCCTGCTCGGAGAAGTAGTCGGAACACGCCACTTCGCCCAGCCGTGTGTACCGGAAGACTTCCAGGTTGGGGTCGATCATCGCGGCCGCGAGCGACCACGATCGCGACGTCCTCGCGCCCAGCGACTCGCGGACCGAATCCGCCGCTCGCCCGATCTCCATCTCCGAGAACACGGCGGCCCCCTCGCCTCCCAAGCGTGCTTTCGGGTGCATCACCACCTGATCGCACGCCAGGGCCACCAACGCCGCGTCGGCCAGGGCTTCCTTGTCGATGAAGGCCACCGTCTTGATCTCGCCCGGGTCCAGGTCGAACGCCAGGAATCTGGCCAACTGGAGACTATCGGCCAGCGATCCGCCCGGGCTGTCGATCCACACGCAAACGAAGTTGATCTGCCAGCGGCGGATCGCCTGCTCGATTTGGAGCTGTGCCTGGTCGACGGTTCGGGCGTCGATCGGGCCCTTCAGATCGAGCCGCGCCCAGCGCCACGGGTCGACCAGCGAGGGGTCTTCCCGAAGCTGTTCCGGCCGCAACAGGAAAGCGCGGGCCAGCCCCCGGCGATCGGAGGCCAGATAGTCGACGAAATCGAGATCGCGGGCCCGCTTGCCGCTGAGCCGACCGGGCTCGCCGGCTGCGAACAGAACCGTCGGGTCGCCCTCGATCTTCAACCGGGCGCGAAGCCCACCCAGCCCCTCCGGGGTAACGTACTCCCGGCTGGTCTCGGTTTCCACCTCGAGCACTTGCCGATCCGGATCGAGCAACCCGAGCGCGACCTCCAGCGGGATCTTCTTACGGCGCCCGGCGATCTCCTTGTACGCGGCGAAGACGGCCGGCGTGATCGTCTCCTCATAGGCGCCCGCCTCCCCGATTTCCGCCTCGGGGGCCATGACGATCCACTCAGAGGCCATCGCCACCAGCACGGCGTGCCCCTGGATCGACTCGGGCACGAAGGCGACCGTGGTGGCCCGACCCAGCCGCTCGCCGGAGAGCAATCGGGCCAGCTCGTAGCTTGCGCCGAACTGGCTCGATCGGGCGAAGTCGCGCTGGTCGGGCGGGACGTGGAACTCGAAGATCAACAGCGGCCGCCCGGCGGGGCCCGCCCTGTCCGTGGCGTTTCGCACAAATCGGCGGACCCGCTCCGAGGTCTCGCCGTCGATCGGCAGGCTGATCCGGAAGACCCAGGCGGGCCGGTCCGCCTGGCCGGGCTCGAAGTCCGCTTCCGGCCCCGCCACGGCCTCGCCATCGCGGTGCCGGGCGTCTGCATCCGCGTCTTGCCCCACGGCCTTCGACGAACAGGCGACGAGCAGCAAGCCGGCCACGAAAAGGCCGGCCGGCAAGCCGCGCCCGAGAGGCATCGTGCGCTTCGGATGCGTGCATCTCATGGGAAGCCCGCGCCGACGTGGCAGAACTGGAAAAAAACTCGGGGCCGCCAGTTTTGTTGGCCGCGTCAAACCCCGCCCTCTCCAGCAAAACGACGCCCCCTCCGGGTAGTCCACCCGAAATGAGGTCTCCCAGAATTATAGGGGTAAGCGGCGGGGTACGTCAATCAGCCGTATGGCGTTGCGGGCGATGGAGTTGCATGGCTTTCCGGACCGGCTCCGAGTCGGGGTGACTCCTTGGGATCGGCCGGAGAACAACTTCCGCCTTTGCGGAGTAGCAGGCACGCCGTGTGCCTGCTACTGAAGTCGCGAGAGGCTGCGCGGGGTGGTATGGACGGGCGAAGCCGCAGGCGGCTTTCCCGGGTCAGACCATGGACCGGCGGGAGAACCACGCCCGCGTTTCTCGGCCGATCCTATCCACCCCCCGCTGCCGACTACCGGCGGCCCTTCATATGTCCGAGATCAGCTTGTCGTAGAAATCGACGTAGTCCGAGCGCCCGTCGCCCGAGCGCGCTTCGATGGCGCTGCGCGGATGCTGGTTGAGCTGGCCCGTGATGTTGTACTGGACGTACGGGCCCCACTCCATGTTTCTCCGCAGCGGCTCGAGGTGGGTTTCGAGCACTTGGTAAATGGGCCGGATTTTGAACTTGGGATTTCGCAGGAAACCGATCAGGAGTTCCATGGGGCAATTCCCTGCACCGCGCCCCAGACCGGCCATGGAGGCGTCGGCGCGATTCGCCCCGTGGATGATCGCTTCGATCGTGTTGGCGAACCCGAGCTGCTGGTTGTTGTGGGCGTGGATCCCTACTTCCTTGCCCGAAGGCCCGCCGAACTGCGCGTACTTCTTCACCAGAAGCTCGACCTGCTCGGTGTAGAGGGCCCCGAAGCTGTCGACCACGACGATCACGCTGGCCGGCGAATCGGCCACCAGGTCGAGGACCTGGTCGATTTCCATCTCCGTGTTCCGGGAGACGGCCATGAAATTGGCCGAGACCTCGTAGCCTTTCTCGGCGGCGTCGTTGATCATGTCCACCGCCTCGGAGACCTGGTGGGCGTAGAAGGCCACGCGGATCATATCGAGCACGCTGTCGGCCTTGGGGAGGACTTCGGTCTGCCAGTCCGACTTGCCCGCGTCGCACATCACCGCCAGCTTCAGCGACGTGTCGTTGTCGCCCACGATCCGGCGGATGTCGTCCTCGTCGGAGTGTCGAAATGCACCGAACTTGCCCGGCGGGAACTGCTTCTTGGAGTTCTTGTACCCGATCTCCATGTAGTCGATGCCGGATTCCACACAGGCGTTGTACACGGCCTTGACGAACCCGTCCTCGAACTGGTGATCGTTAATCAGGCCGCCGTCCCGAATCGTGCAATCCAAGACTTTCAACTGGGGCCGGTAGGTGATCCAAGGCGCGGTCACGAAGAACTCCTTTGTGCTGAGGTGGGCAGGTGGATGGTGGGCCAACCTCTTATTTTCCCCTACCGAAGGTGGACTGTCAACGCGGTAGGCCCCGCGTGTGTGGCAAAGACTTTCTGGCAGTGTGGGGTGGCTGGGGTCGAGCGCAGCGAGCCCCCAGGAAAGCGTACTGGGGACAGCCTGCGGCTAACCCCAGCCACCCCCCGACATGCCAGCGAAACTTGCCGCACACGGCCCCGCCAAGCCGACCCCCGCCACTGGGGACGCCCGGGGGGCCACCCCGGACGGAACTCGGACGGCCCGGTTGTTGCGTCGTCCCGGGCGACCGGGTATGGTAATACCGTTGGTGTCGTCCGTATGCCTGTAAGGAGAATCGCAAGCGAGGAGTCCCTGCCATGTGCCGCGACGAACACGATCATCACGCCAGCTACCGACCGGTTCGGCCCCACACCTGTTGCCCGGCGCCCCCTCCCGACGGAGCCTACGACGCGGGACTCACCCGGCGCGGGTTCCTCGGCGGCATGGGAGGTGCCGCGTTGAGCGGGGTCGCCCTGACGGGCCTCACCTGGTCGTCGCTTGTGGCCGAAGAGCCCGAGCTGCCCAGTGCCTCGCCCCGCCGTCCGCTTGTTGTCAAGCCGCTGCTGCTGTACCGGCTGCCGACCCGCCGTCCGCAAACCAGTTGGCGGCCCTGGGGTGGCATCCAGACGCAGCAGGACGCCGACGAGGAAGTGGCCCGCATCAACGGCGAGCTCCAGAAGCTCGAAGCCGCGGCCGACTTCCCCGTGAAGATGCTGCCTTTGGAAGCGCTGACCAACGAGAAAGGCCTGGCCGACAACAAGGACGTCCAGGCGGCCGATGTCCTCCTGGTCTACGCGTGCAACGGGAACCTGAACGAGATCGCCGCCCTGAAAAAGGACACGATCTTCTTCGTCCGCCACAAGTCCGGGCCCCTCTACCTCTACTACGAGATCATCAGCCCCCGCTTCCTGAGGCAGCACACCGACACGCGGGCCGTCGAGGGGATCGACGACGGCGACGTGGTCGTCGACAGCCAGGACGAAATCCTCTGGCGATTGCGCTCGCTCTGCGGACTGCACAACACGCTGGGCACCAAGGTCCTGGCCGTGGGCGGTCCCGGCGGTTGGGCCCAGCCGAGGGGCATCTGCGCCGACATCGCGCGCGAGAAATGGAAGTTCGACATCCAAACGATCCCTTACCGCCCCGACCCGAAGCTCCCCGATCAGGCCGACCTGGCCGCCCTGATCACGGCCGCCCGGGAGGACAAGGCCTCCGTCGAGCTGGCACGCAAGCGGGCCGACGCCTACCTGAAGCTCCCCGGCACCACGCTGGAAACCGACCGGGGCTTCGTCGACCGGTGCTTCCTGCTGGAACAGGTCTTCCGGAAGCTGATGGCGAAGGCCGGCTGCCGGGCGATCACTATCAACGCCTGCATGGGCACGATTATGCCCATCGCGGAGACGACGGCCTGCCTGCCGTTGAGCACGTTGAACGACGACGGCTACGTCGCCTTCTGCGAGTCGGACTTCGTCGTAATCCCGGCAGGTATCCTGATGTCGAACATCTCCGGCAAGCCGCCGTTCTTGAACGATCCGACCTATCCGCACGACGGCGTGATCACGCTCGCCCACTGCACGGGTCCCAGAAAGATGGACGGCAAGACGCTGGAGCCGGCGCGAATCGTGACGCATTTCGAGTCGGACTACGGGGCCACCCCCAAGGTGGAGATGCACAACGGGCAGGTGATCACCAACGTCGTCTCCGACTTCAAGGAGGAGCGGTGGCTGGGCCTGATGGCCGAGATCGTCGACCACCCGTTCCTCCCCATCTGCCGCTCCCAGATCGATGTCCACTACAAGGTGCCCGACCTCGTCGTTGCCGAGCGGATGCCCGGCTTCCACTGGATGGTCGTCTACGGCGACTACCACCGCGAAATCGGCTACGCCATCAAGAAGATCCCCATCCAGTGGGACTTCCTGGGCTGATCCGCCGGCGCGATGCCCGCCCACCCGCAGTTTTGCGCGTTGTCAACCATTTAGCCCCGGGTGATGCACCCGGGGCTCGCTCTTCTCTCCAACTCGATCGCCGCGGCACGATCCCCGTCCACTCCAACGAACCGGCGTATGATCCTCTACTGCGTTCGACACGGCGAAAGCGTCTACAATGCCGAGGGGAGGGTCCAGGGCCAGTCCGACGTGCCCCTGTCCGACGTCGGCCGGCGACAGAGCGAGGCCGTGGCCCGGGCACTGGCCGGCCTGCCCATCGAGGCGCTCTACGCGAGCCCCCTGCGCCGTGCCATGGAAACCGCCCGGTTCGTCGCCGACGCGATTCGTCTGGAAATCCGAACCGACCCGCGACTCAAGGAGATCGACGCCGGCATCTTCCAGGATCGATTGCGAGCGGATCTCGAAGGGCTCTACCCCGAGGAATTCGCCCGATGGCTCTCCGGCGACCCCGATTTCACGATCCCCGGCGGCGAGTCGCGCCGCGCGCTGGCCCGCCGCGGCTGCGAAGCGCTGGACGCGATTCGCCAAGCCGGACACGAGCACGCCGCCGTGGTCAGCCACGGCCGGCTGCTGGTCGTCACGCTCGAAGCCTTGGCAGCCTTCCCCGATGGACAGACGCCCGAATCGCTCCACAACGGCTCCATCACCAGGCTCCGCCTCGACCCCGACGGCCGGGCGCACCTCGTCTCGCTCAACCAGGTCGATCACCTCAAGCACGTCGGCACCGGCGGCCAAGGGGATCTGTAGCCCAGGTATCTTGCTAAGCGGGACCGAGTCACCCTGGTAACCCCCCTCACCCTGGTTCCCAAGCTCCAGCTTGGGAACCCCGCTCCGCCGCACGACGCACGGGCCTGCCACGGCCATCTTGCCCGTGCCCGTCTACGATCCGCCGCCCTTCGCTTCGAGGACGTACTGCCTCGCCGCCTCCAGCACCGTATCGCGCCCGGCGGCCAGGTCCCGGGCGTTCGGCATGAGGGGCACGTCCGGCCATGGCCGTCGGGCTCCCGCATTTCCAGCGTCGTCATGGCTCCCTCTTCCATCCGGCGGTAGAAGTGCCGCGTCGCGTCGTAGCGGCCGAACTCGTCGTCCGTCGCCACGTCTCTCACGCGAGGCAGCAGCTCCTCGCCCACCGCTTTCCAGTCGATGCCCTTCAGCTTGAAGCAGGGGTATTCGTGCCCCAACGTCTCGTAAAGGTCGACGAACGCCTCTTCGTACGACGTCTGGCGGGGATTCCCGCCGGGATGCTCCCCCGTGCCGGAAGCCGACGATCCGGAGGCCAGAAGCATCAACGCCCCGAGCACCCCGGCAAGTGTCCGTAGCCGTTTCATTGCTTCGCTCCCTTTCGTCGCGGCCCAAGTCGCCCCTCAGTCCGACGACACGCGACCCTTCAGCCGCTTGACCAACAGGCGGCTGCAATCCTCCGCTGATTGGGGGTCGATCTGCTGGAAATCGCGGTGGTGGGAGTTCTGGAAGTCGACGATCACCCAGCCGCCTGCCCGATCGCAGACGATGAAGTGCACGTGGCTCACCTTACTCTGGTCCGGCGATGGGGAGAAGATGCCGTAATCGGCAAACAGGGCGTACTCCGTGGCCGGTGGGTTCTTCCGGACGAACTCGCGGAAGGCCCGGGCCGTGTCCCAAAGCACCTTCTGCTCGTCCATGTTCCCGCGGATGGCGAACGACGGCGTGAGTTGGCCCGCTTCGCTGGGGAAGACGCCTCCCTCGTTCAGCAGGGCGGCCAGTTGCACGGCGCACGCGTCGTCGCTTGCGCGCCCGACGCGGACCGGGTAGACGGTCAACTTGGTCGTTTCGCCCTGCGCCCTCATCGCTCGGAGGCGACGGTCGATCTCTTGGCGTTCTTCGTCCGACGGCATGCCGGCCTCGGCCCGCAGTCGGGCCTCCAGCTTGCCGCGGGGAGCGTCCTTTCGCAGCGGGTCGGCCAGCCCCCAAAGCTTCTGGAGCTTCACGGCCAGGAAGACCGAGCAGGTCATCGGGTCCTTCGGCACGATCTTGCTCGTCTGGGCGAAGGTGGCCTGATCGTCGCGATCGGCCAGAACGACCTTGCCCTGCCCGTCGACCAGCACAGTCCGAATCGCCTGAATCTTCCGGTCGGCGTGGACGATCTCGCCGTACAGGGCGTAGCCGGTGGGAATCGAGTCGCCAGCCACCTGCTTGCCGAAGGCTTGGGCGACGGTGGCGATGTCGTCGGTCTCGGGCGACGTGAACGGCGTCTCGGCCACCTCGACCCGCTCGACGCCCGCCCGCTCCAGAAGCGAGCCCACGACCACCGCGATCCGCGCGGGCCGCGTCCCCTCCTTCAAGACCCTCTGCTCCACCACTGACCATCAGTTCTACCACGAGGACCGCGGCACCAACTACGCCCAGGCCCGATACCTCTGCTACTACCTCGAGCAGCACGGCCTGTTGCGCAAGTTCTATCGCGCCTTTCGCGCCAACCACGCCAACGACCCCACCGGCTACCACACGCTCCAAGCCGTCCTCGGCCGCGACGACATGGACGCCTTCAAAAAGGGTAACAGTTCAGCCAAATGAAGTGACTCGATGTGTAATAAGGAAAGAGGGGAAA
>CAZDHR010000290.1:0-9344 GCA_964505295.1 uncultured Planctomycetaceae bacterium | reverse complement strand
CACCTCTCACTCGCCTCCGCGGTCACGCAACAGGGAGGGGCTGCCGACAACTCGCGTCTAGTCGGGCTCGCCCCCGGACACTACCTGTCGCGTGCCGGTCTGCTCGGGTCCGTCACGCTCCAAGCGATCGGCGCGCTTTCGGACATGGACTCAATACTATTATACCAGGCAAGTGGGGATTCGGCCAACCCAGACAAGCCGTCTCGTTCGGACGGCTCGCGCCCCAAACCGGAACTGCCCGCTATACAACGAGTTGCGCCGACGGCCGGTCGCAGGGCGTCCGCGTGGGGGGTACGAAGCAAGGCGTCGTCACGAGGCCGGCCGACGGGACGCACGGATCGATGATAACGCGAGGCACACTCGCGCGACGATCCCCGTCAGAGACGGCTGCCGTGACGGTCACTGCGTGGACGTGACCAGCGAGGCCGGATCTAGACGAACTCCATTTCGAGCGCCTTGATCTTCGCCAGGTAGCTCTCGTACTCTTGGGATTCCCGTCGCGAGTAGTTGAGGTTCTTGAACAGGCCGGTGAGCTGCGTGAAGTAGTCGCGGGCTTGCTCCTTATCCCGGAAGCGATAGTCGCGATCCACGAGACGCTTGACCAGCAAGAAGGCCTCTTTCTGGCGCTCCAGAGGCGTCGAGACGTCGACCGGATCGAAGGCGTCTTGCTGGAGGTAGACCATGTCGACGAATATCGCCTTCTGGTAGACCACGAAGTCCTCCAGCGTGATCCCTTCTTCCCCGGTGACCTGCATCATCTGATAGACGCTGTCACCCCGCTCCAGCAGACTGAGAATGGCCTGAACCGATTCGGTCCAGCCGGACTGGACGTGCTTTTCAAAGTAGGGCGTTAACTGCTCGAGATACCGCGACCAGGAGGTCAGCGGGTCGACCGCCGGATAGAACCGCTTGTAGGCACGATCGTAGGAGAGGCCGAGGAACGTCTTGACGGTGCCGAGGGTGGACTGCGTCACGGGTTCTTCGAAGTTGCCGCCTGCGGGCGAGACCGTGCCGATCATGGTCAGGCTGCTGGTGGAGCCGTCGCGGGCTCGGATGACGCCGGCACGTTCGTAGACGCTCTTGATGGTCGAGTCGAGATAGGCCGGAAAGGCCTCTTCCCCGGGAATCTCCTCCAACCGGCCGGAGGTCTCCCGCATCGCCTGGGCCCAGCGCGAGGTCGAGTCGGCCAGCAGCAGGACATCGAGGCCCATCTGGCGGTAGTACTCGCCCAGGGTGATGCCGGTGTAGATGGAGGCCTCCCGCGCGGGGACGGGCATGGACGACGTGTTGCAGACGATGATCGTCCGATCCATCAGCGGTCCTTCGCCGCGGGGGTCCTGCATCTTGGGGAATTCGGTCAGGGTCTCGACGACTTCGCCGGCCCGCTCGCCGCAGGCCACGACGATGACGATGTCGGCCGACGAATACCGGGCGATCAGGCCCTGCAACACGGTCTTGCCGGCGCCGAACGGGCCGGGGATGCAGGCGGTGCCGCCCAGGGCAATGGGAAAGAACGTGTCGATCAGCCGCGTGGTGGTGATCAGCGGCTCGGAGGGGTAGAGCCGGTCGACGATCCGCCGCCTCAGCATGAGGGACGGAAGCGGCCGTCGCACGGGCCAGGTCTGCGTCATCGTCAGGGGGCGTTCGCGACCGGCCTGATCGCGTACTCGCGCCACCGGCTCGGTGACGGTCAGGCTCCCGCCGTGGATCCAGGTCAGCTCCATTTCGCCCGGCTCGCCGAAGGGCACCATGATCTTGTGCGTGATGTGGCGCTCCTTGACGGTGCCGAGGACGTCGCCGGCGACCAGCTTCTCACCGGCTCGCCGAGCAGGCGTGAAGGCCCACTCGTGCCGGGGGTCCAGCGCGTCGACCTCGCGGCCGCGCCGCAGGAAGAAGCCGTCCTTTTCGGCCAGCGTTGTCAACGGGTTCTGGAGCCCGTCGTAGATGTTCCCTAGAAGCCCGGGGCCCAAGGCGACGGAGAGCATCTCGCCGGTGAACTCGACGCGGTCGCCGACGCGCACGCCGTGGGTCTCTTCGAAGACCTGCAAGTCGGCGGTTCGGCCGAGGATGCGCAACACCTCGGCCTTCAGTCGCTCGTCTCCGACGCAGACGTAGCCGACTTCGTTCTTCACGATGGAGCCCTCGGGGGCTTCCACCGCGACGACGTTCCCGTTGACGCCGACAACGACGCCTTCATTCGTATAGGTTAGCGTGCTCATCCAGCGACTCCGTCACGAGTTGTTCGAAGCGTTCCCGGCCAAGCGCGGCGTCCCGGCTCGTCCAGCGATTGATGATTTCCCAGCGGACGAGGTACAGGAGCACCGCTTCAAAAGAGAAGAAGTATTGCTCGGCCAGCTTGGCCCAATGGTTCCAGGTAACACGGAGCTTGATTCGTTGCGTCGCGAGGGAATCGGTCGTGTCCAGCAATCGATTCATCCGTCCGATCCAGGGGTGCTCCCACTGGAGCCGGAACTCGGGATGCTCCCAGTTCTTGCGGATATGGTCGACCCACTGTCCGACGCCCGGCGGAGGGGGCAGACCGCGGCGACGCCGGCGCAGCCCGCTCATGATCGTCCGAATGTCCATTTGAAACGCGACAACGTGGCGTGCCAGCCGATTCCTCGTGGAGGACATGAGCTGGTCGTAGTGGGAGATCACCTCCTCGTCCGTCCGGTCCGGCGGTTGGCGTTCCCAGACCAGAAACGCTTGAAGCTGTTCGAGGACCTCCGCGTCCTCGGGCTTGAGCAGATCGAGCCTCTTCTGGAGCCGGGACTGCGTGACCGGCACGCGCTCGACGTCAAAGTGCCGAGGCATCGCGGGCAAGCTGCCGAGGAGGAAATGGTAGCTGTTGCTACGGCGCATGGCGAGGGTCTCACTGGACAATGCCGTCCATCAACGTTCGGAAACGCGGCAGCAGGTGCCGCAACAGGAACTCCGTGATGGCTTTTTCGTTGAAGGAAATCTCCACGTCCTCGTTGACCATCCGGACCGTGACGCCGGGGGTGTTGTCGGCGGCGACGCCGAACGAGACGCCGTCTCGCAGCATGTCCCCGGCCAGGGCCAGCACGAAGTGGCACAGGGTACCCTCTTTGGCCTCCTTCGCCTGGCATCCGGAGTCCTTGAGCGATGCCCCGACGTCTTCCGGCAACAGCAGCTCCATCGGTTCCTTGCTGTCTTGGGGGACGGAGCGACCAGCGATCTCCAGGATCAGGCGCTGGATGAACTGCTCGTCGCGGAGGCAGGCCGAAACGAGGCGCCGTATCTGACTGGAGAACTTGTCGGAGATTTCCTCCTTCAGCGCCAGAACCGCGTCGCGGCCCGCCAGGCGCAAGGCATCCTCGCCCGCCGCCCGCAGACCGTCGGCTTCCTCCTTCGCGCGCTGGACAATATGCGCGGCTTCCTGGCGGGCTTCGTCGAGCATCTCCGACGCCCGCCGCCGCGCTTCGGCGAGGATCTGATCGGCCTGCTCCTTGCCTTCTTCCACGCCTTTGTCTCGCAGGCGGTCGATCAACTCTTGAACGCCCGACGATTGTTCTTTCTCGGTCATGGTGTCTTGTTCCGCCTCCAGTGAGTTCATTCTTGACGTCAACGTTGAGCCTCCGTCGCACGACGAGCGGAGCGGACCGTCAAGAGTCCTGTTTCGTGAAGCTAGCCTGCGGCCACCGGGGCGGGGATTCCGCCGCTGACGACCAGAGCGAAGACGAACGCAAACACGGCGAATCCTTCCACGATCGCCGCCGGGGCCACCGAGAGGCCGAACACTTCCGGCTTGCTCTTGCTGGCGTTGATCGCCGAGGCGCAGCACGCCCCCTGCATGATGGCGCTGGTCATCAGTGCCAGGCCGCAGAGGACGCCGATCGCCAACAAGCCGGGAGCGGACTCGACGCCGACTCCGATCCCGTTCAGCGTGTACATCACCACGATGCCGTAGATCGTCTGGGAAGAAGGCAGTGCGGAGACACCAACGAGGCGGCCGTACCCGCCCTCAATCTCCAGCATGGCCCCGCACGCCGTCTGACCCGCCCGCGCGCAACCGAAAATGCTCCCGATGACGCCCAGCGCGGTTGGCGCGTAGAGGCCGGCCCATCCCAGAGTAAGAAGCACAAAGTTTTCCATCACTGACTCGCTTTCTTGCAGAAGGCTTGAAACGGATAACCTTCGTCGGGAAGGCTCCAGTTGAAGAACTCGATGCAGTTCAGACGCAATCCGTGAACGACGCCCCCGACGATGGCCAGCACGAAGTTGAGCCCGTGCCCGACGATGAGCACGAGGATCGCGGCCAGGAGGCCAAGTCCGCGGAGTTTGTCGGTCATTCCTGCTGCAATCTCATTGAACGTTTGGGCCAGCACGGTGCTGGCCAGACCCAGCGCGAAGAGCCGCAGGTAGCTGAGCACGTCGCCAAATGCCTTGGAGACGTTGGCCAGGTTCTTGAGTCCGTCCAGGACTCGCAACAACAGGTCGAGGGGACGGAAAGAGATCGGGCGGTCACTGGTGAAGAACAGAATGGCTCCGGCCCCTCCGATCAGCAGCATCACCCCTCCGACCCGCAAAGTCATGCCCAGCGGGTCCTGGGCGTCCATCTTGGTCCCCGCGATCAGCCCGCCAAGAATCATCGCGGCCCAACCGACCGGGGCGAGAAAACGGAGCGACTGCCGCCAACGCCACGCTGTGACTAAGTTCGCTAGGATCAAATGCAACGCGCCCACGATAATCGTGAGGAGCATCATCCCGTTTTGG
This sequence comes from uncultured Planctomycetaceae bacterium, assembly GCA_964505295.1. GTDB lineage: Bacteria > Planctomycetota > Planctomycetia > Pirellulales > Thermoguttaceae > DATKZH01. The sequence continues at coordinate 4,607 of CAZDHR010000290.1, read as the reverse complement.
TCCGCGGAATCGAGCACGTTCAAAGGCGCCAGTACCGGTCCCATCGGTGCTCGCATGTCCTCAGGACGTACGCCAAAGTAGCTTCCCGCCATCGCGCCGTAGCCGACCGACGCCAGCACGAGGGCCAAGAACAGGTTGCGAATGCGGCGGCCGTTTCGGGACGATCCCAGCTTGCGCCACGTACAGCTCAACACGATGCCCAGCAACAGCCCGTACCCGGCGTCGGAAAAGATCATCGCGAAGAAGACGGCGAAGGAGAAGAAGACCACCAGCGAAGGGTCCCACGTGTGGTAGCCCGGCGTCATGTAAAACGTGACGGTTCCCTCGCCCCCGGCCAGCGGCTCGGGGTTGCTCAGAAGCGTGGGGGGGTTATCCTCCGGGGTGGGCTCGTCGACGGAAACGGCCAGGCCGTGCTCCTTGGCGAACTTGGCCATCCGGGGCACGGCGTCGCGAGGCGCCCAGCCCTGCACGGCGAAGACGCCCGAGTCGTCCAGCGTCTGGTGGCCGGCGTGCTCCAGAACCGCCTCATCATCGGCCTGCGCCATGGCCTGGGTGAAAAGAAGGCACCAGCGGGTCAGCTCGATGCGCCGGGCGTGCAGCCTCTCCAGCTCGAGATCCATGTCCTGGAGATGATCGGTCAGCTCCGACAAGGAGCGCGGATCGAGCTCCACCGGCGAGACGGGCATGCCCTCCGGCTTGTCAGGCTGGACCACCACGACGTAGTCGAAACGCTCATCCCGCGCGACCACCTCCCAGACGAGGTCCGACTCCCTCACCGCGTCCATGCGGCGGTGCGGCACCACGTAGAACCAAAGCCGAAGCGGGCCGAGGTCGTCCTCCGACGGGAGACGAAAGTCGCCCCACGGCGTCACGGCCGCGATCGCCGCGCGAACCGATTCGCACTCGTCGTTCAGCTCTCGCTCACGCTGCTGAATCGCCAACGCCTCGCGCTCGACCGCGGCGAAGTCGAAATGCCGGGCATCGCGCGACGGCCGCCGCTGCGTCGGGCAGGCCTGCAAGTACTTCAGCGCCTTGTGGGCGTCGACCGAGTATCCCGGTTCCGGCTGGCCGTCGCCCGTCCCCGGCGTGAGGTTCACCAGGTGCGCGCAGCCCAGGTCTTGCAGGCCCTCGAGAACGGCCTGCTTGTGGTCGGCGATTCCGTAGAGCGTGACCTTGCTGACAGGGACAATAGCCATTAACCACTTTCCCGCTGACTCATTTTCTTATGACGTTTCGCCTTAACGAGCTTCGAGCGGACGACGGCCGCCCGTTCCGCGTCCCCCAGGTAGATACGAATGCGGAGGATGTTCTTCCGGGCGGTGGGGATGAGCACTTTCTCAAACAGATTGACCCGCTGCGTGATCTTGCGAACCGCCACTTCCAGCCGGCGGACTCGCTCCTCCTCGAACTGCTGGTGAATCCGCAACTCGCTCATTCTCTGCAAATACTCGACCAGGGTGTCCACCCAAAACGGCTTCGCCAGGGTGGAGTACTCCTCGACGTCGAACTCCACGCCGCGGAGCACGGGTAGCCTGACCCCGATCACGTTCTCCTCTTCAGACTCGACGGCCCGCACCCTCACGTAGCCGGACAGCTCCATGCTCGAAGCGCCCAGCAGCGACAGCATCCCTTCCAACGACGCCAGAACCTCGTCGATCTCTCTCTGCCTGGCCGCCAATGCCCTTTCGGCCGTCTTGAACTCGACCATCAACTGTTGACGCTTCAGGTCAAGCGACGGCAGGAAACGCTGATACGTCTCCAGCCGGTCGCGTTCCGTTTTCAGGGAACTCTTGTTGAGGGCAAGCGCCATGGCCACTTCACCAATAGTCTACGTCTGGTTCTGCGCCGGCTCGCTTTCCGCTCCGTCGGGGGAAGGCGAGCTTTCTCCGTCTGCGGCCTCCGCCGCGGCGGAGACGCTCTTCTTGGGGTAGTACTTGTCGACAAGCGACTGCCTCATGAGCAACTCCTGCGGCTCGAAGCACTCGGCCAACGTCTGCCAGGAAAGGTCCAAGGCGTCGTCCAAGGGGATCGAGACTTCCAGGTTCATGAACCGCTCCTGAAACAGCTCCCCGAATTTCAACGCCTTGAGATCGAAGGGGGATAGCTCGAACGCCATCGCCTTCTTCTTCTCGGCCTCCTTGGCCGCGGCGTAAAACCGGAGCATCGTGTTCATGATCTGCGAGTGATCCTCCCGCGTCACCTTGCCGATCACGTTCTGCTTCAATCGCGACAGGGACCCGAACGGATCGATCATGCCGTCGTGCAGGTAGAACTGGCCTTCGGTGATGTAGCCCGTGTTGTCGGGCACCGGGTGGGTGACGTCGTCGCCGGGCATCGTGGTGACGGCCAGGATGGTGACCGACCCGGCCCCCTTGTAGTCGCACGCCCGCTCGTACCGCTGGGCCAACTGACTGTACAGGTCGCCCACGTAGCCGCGGTTCGCCGGCACTCGCTCCAGGGTAATGCCGATTTCCTTCAACGCGTCGGCGAACGCCGTCATGTCGGTCAGCAAGACCAGCACCCGCTTCCCTTCCTCCACCGCGAAGCGCTCCGCCACCTTCAGGGCCATGTCCGGGACCAACAGACGCTCCACAATGGGGTCGGAGGCCTGGTTCACGAACATCACCACCCGGGAGAAGATCCCCTCCTCTTCAAACTTCGCGCGGAAGAAATGATAGTCGTCGAAGATCAGCCCCATGCCGCCGAAGACGATAATGTCGGCGTCGGCCTGGATGCCGATGCGGGCCAGGAGCTGGTTGTAGGGCTCCCCGGCGATCGAGAAGATGGGGAGCTTCTGGCTCTCCACCAGGCAGTTGAACACGTCGATCATCGGTACCTTGGTGTGGATCATGCTTCTGGGCAACACCCGCATCGTCGGGTTCACGGCCGGACCGCCCGTCTCGATGCGAGGTTCGCCGGAGAGCGCCGGCCCCGTGTCCAGCGGCTCGCCCGAACCACGAAAGACGCGCCCCAAGATGTTCGGAGAATACGGCACCTGCATGGCGTGGCCGAAGAAGCGTACCTTCGCGTCGGTCGATAGGCCTCTTCCCCCGGTAAAAACCTGGAGCGAAACCACGTCGCCTTCAAGCTGAATCACCTGGGCCAGAGACTGCTCGCCGTCCCAGTTCTCGACCATCGCCAAATCGTTGAAACCGACGTTCTTGGCACGGACCTTGAGAATGTCGCCGACGATGGCGAGAACCCGCGTATGGCGTGTCAAGTCATCAAACATGTTTGCCTTCTCCGGAAACTCAGCCCGTCCTATTGGCCCTTGAGCCCACGCTATTGGCCCAAGAAAAGGGCTCGGTCGGCCTTTCGGATCACGTGGAGTGCCGTTTCGCTAAAAACTCGTCGCGCGAGAGGGTTGCGGGCACCGCTGCCGAGAACGATCATGTCCGCCTGCCAATCGGCCGCCTCGCGAAGCAGCCCCGTCTTGGGCTTGCCGGAGCAGCATCGCACTTCCGGCTCGAGCCCGTGGATACGGCAATACTCGGCCGCCTCCGCACCCAATTGCTCTCCCTTTTGCCGAGAAGCATGGAAAGTGACGATTCGTGTCGCGACGTCGGGCCAGAGACGGAACTGGACGAATCGCTTCATGGTTTTTGCCGATGGCACGGACCCGCTGTAGGCAATCAGGACCCGCCGGATCGGCCGGTACTCGTCCGAATTGGCGATCAGCGGCCGGACACCGCCGGTGATCAGCCGAGTCAACACGTCCGAGGGTCGGTAATCGGCGTCCCCCAGGATGCCATACTCGAAGATTCCTTGCAGGCCGAAGATCATCAGGTCGTGATAACGAGCACAGGACAACATCAGTTGGAACGGATCGCCTTCCTCTCGTCTCGCGCAGTGTTTTACCCCGGCCGCGTTGCATGCGCTTTCAAACTCACCGATCGCCTTTTCGACCCGCTTCCGGGTCACCTGCAAACGATGCTCACGCAGGTCGCGTGCCGCTCCGCCACCCCCGATCGCAACCGGCCCGACCCGCCTCAACCGCCTGACGTCGGCCACGGTCACGGCGGTCAATTGGGCCCCGTGAATCTGTGCCAACTCGACGGCGCGGCGAATCGCCACGGACGAAAAGTCCGTCCCGCCGAGGCTGACAAGGATTCGTTTGAGCATAGCCCCCCCACAGGTGGGGATGAACTCGGTCGAAGCCAACGGCTTCTCGCTTAGTCTTTTCTACTGTAGCTCATGCGCCGTTTCTCGGCAGGGGGGCCCCCATTCGCTTGGTGACCGGAGGCATCCCGGGGGTGTCCGACCAGATCGGCCCGGGAAAGGATGATTGTAAGTCATTTCCACAAAACGGGTTAGCAGATGTCGCCGCAGGCATGGGCCGCCAAGAAAAGGACTGCGACGTGGCAGCCGTCCGAGGGGCCTGTCAGAGACACGCTACTAGAACCTGATTCGTCGCGGGACGCGAACCCACCGCCGGCAGCATCAACCGCCATCGCTTCGACGAGTCATCCGGGCGTGTTGGCAAGGATTCCTACTGGCGCGGTTCAAGCGCGGCAGAGGGCCGCGCCCGGGAAGGCGGCACAAGCCGGCGCGGCGCGTAGGCCTGGCGAGGCTGCGCCTCAGACCGAGGCGACAGTGCGGTGGTCAGG
>CAZDHR010000289.1:0-9346 GCA_964505295.1 uncultured Planctomycetaceae bacterium | reverse complement strand
GGCCCGGGAGTCGAGCTACCAGGCCATGACGGCGGGGAGGCCGACGGAGTGACGCTCGCTGTAGATCGTTATGTGGCAGAGACTTACGACAAATCTTTCAATCGATTGAAAGATTTGTCGTGGACCCACCACCGCGTCGGCCCGGGAGTCGAGCTACCATGCCATGACGGCGGGGAGGCACAAGTGAACATCATCGACGCAATAGGCGTTTTGCACGAGTGGCCGGAGCCGAAGCGGCGCGAGGTGTTCGATGTGGAGGCGTTCGCCCTGGACCCGGACGGCGAGCGGGTCGATACGTGGTGCGAGGCGGCGGTCGGGCTGCTGGACCTGTGCGGCCGGGTCGAGCTGTGCGACACGCCGGCGGAGCTGGAGGACGGCTTGCGCGAGTGCGTTGCGAGCTACGTGGAGAGCGAAATCATCCCGCTTGCGCGGGTGCGGGCCCGAGCCCTGGAAATCATCGCAAAATTGCTTGCCTGGGGCGACGCGGCCGTGTGCAACTGACGCGCAGCGGCACCCCGACAAATCTTTTAGGCGCCTAAAAGATTTGTCGTAAGTCTCTGCCACATATAGTGATACAGCACCGGGCAGAAACGCAAAACCCTTCCGGAAACTTTCCGGAAGGGTTTCTGGCGGGGGTAGCGATGACCAAGTTCGCACAGTATGGGCGAAAATTGGCAAATGCCAAATCCCGCCCATACCCGGCCTGTTCTCCGAAAACCTGCCTCCCGACTCCAGCGGGCGAGCGGATTACAACTATTGGCCACGTGGCCAGTTGTTATATTTTTCGCCAACAGGTAGTTGACAGCCCGGCGACGGCCCGGGTAGACTGGCGGGCGATTGAACTGTTACGGCAGACGCAGAGGACAACACACGATGCAAGAGAAAGGCCACGAGCCTCGACAACTGTGCCCGTTGGGCGACCGCGGGCGGGTGCCTTCTGCGGTGCCTAATCAGCAGTTGTCGGGGCCCGTGGCCTTTTTCGTTGGGAGGTGAGCGATGGCCATAGAGGTGAGGGTGAGCAAGTGGGGCCAACGCCCCCACTACTACATGCGGTGGACCGACCCGGCGACGGGGAAGCGACAGGCCAAGTCGACCGGCGAGACCCGCAAGCGTGCCGCCGAGCGGGTGGCGGCCCGGTGGGAACGCGAGTTGCGGTCCCGGGCCCCGAACGGGCCGGACGACACGACCTGGGAGGCGTTCACCTGGGCGTACCAAGACGAGGTGCTGCCCGGAAAAGCGAAAAAGACGGGCAGCATGGTCGAAACCGTCCTCAACGCGGTGGAGCGCATCATCGGCCCCGCCCTGTTGGCCGACGTGAACGAGGACACCCTGGGGCGGCTGGTGGCCCAGCTGCGCGAAGAAAAGCGGACAGAGGCCACGATCGGGGGATACCTTGCCCATCTCCACGCGGCGATGGTCTGGGCCAAGCGGCGACGGATGCTTGGGGAGGTGCCCTGCTTCCCGAAGGTTCGTGCCAAGAAGCGAGGGCGCCGGAAGGGGAAGGGGCGCCCGGTGAGCCCCGAGGAGTTCCACCGGATGCTCCTGGCCGTGCCCAGAGTCGTCGGGGAGGAAGCGGCCGAATCCTGGCGGTTCCTGCTACGCGGCCTGTGGTGGGGCGGCCTGCGGCTCTCAGAGGCCCTTGACCTGCGGTGGGACGACCGGGAGCACGTCTGCGCCGTCATGGACCGAGGCCGGCCGATGTTCTGGATTCCGGGCGACCGGCAGAAGTCGGGCGAAGACGAGACGACCCCGATGGCCCCCGAGTTCGCGGAGCTGCTTGACTCCGCGCCGGTGGACCAGCGGACGGGCCGCGTCTTCCGGTTGGTGGGCGTACAGGGCCGGCCTCTGGCCGACAGTATGCAGTACGTGTCGGCCGTGATCGTCAAGATCGGCCGGGAGGCCGGGGTGGAGGTCTCCCGGCACCCGAAGACGGGCAAGATGAAGCACGCATCGGCCCATGACCTGAGGCGCAGCTTCGGAAGCCGGTGGGCCCCCAGGCTCAAGCCCGCGGCACTAATGAAGCTGATGCGGCACGCGGACATATCCACGACGATGGACTTCTACGTCGACCTGGACGCTGACGACCTGGCGGCCGAAATCTGGGCCGTGTACGAGAATGGCAACCGATTGGCAACACCCGGGGAGCCCGAATCGACGCAAGCACGTTGCCACGCCCGGACTTGCGGCAACGGACGCAAGCCGAAATGACGCATTCCGAGTGCGTCGAGCTCCTCCAGTGGGCGCTGCCGCGGTTGCGATTTCGTTGGCCCGGGTTTCGCAAAGTGCGCCGACAAGTCCGCAAGCGGATCGAGCGGCGGCTCGACGGGCTCGGTCTGGCCGGGGCCGAGGCGTATCGCGACTACCTCCAGTCGCATCCGGAGGAGTGGCAGGTCCTCGACACGTGCTGCCGGATCACGATCTCCCGGTTCTACCGCGATCGAGGCGTGTTCGATTTCCTCGGCCGGGCGATCCTCCCCGGGCTTGCACAAGCGGCAGTTCACGAGGGGAGCAGCGAGGTCCGGTGCTGGAGCGCGGGCTGTGCCTCCGGGGAGGAGCCGTACACGCTGGCCATCCTCGCCGCGCAGGGGTCGTTCGCCGAGTGTCCGGGCGTGCGGCTTCGGGTGCTGGCCACCGACCTGGACGAACGCGTGCTCGCGCGGGCCCGGCGGGGACGGTATCCGCCCAGCAGCCTCAAGGACGTGCCGGCAGACTGGCTTGCGGGCCCCCTGGTGCAAACGGGTGACGAGTACGAGGTGGACGCGGAGGTGCGCGGGCAGGTCGAGTTTCGGAAGCAGGACCTCCGCCGGCGGATGCCCGACGGCCCCTTCGACCTGGTGCTCTGTCGCCATTTGGTGTTTACTTACTTCGATGAGCCGCTGCAGCGAGACGTGTTGGCGAGGATCGTCGAGCGGATCCGGCCGGGCGGCGTGCTGGTGACGGGCAAGCAGGAACGGCTGCCCGAGCCGGCCGATCGGGTCTTGCCGATCGGACGCAGACAGGGGGTCTACCGGGTGTCTCCCGCATGAACGCGGAGCGACGGCCCGGGTGCTTTGCGGAAACACGCACGGAAGCGGCGAGGCCCGGATCCTCGACAACCTTAGCGTGCTCACCGGGGGCTCCGGGTACGAGCGACCTTGGCAGCATCACCTGCTGGAGCTCGGCTGAAGGCTCGCTACCTCCACCCGATGGCGTTTCCCACCCTCGCGCACTACGTCCTTTGGGGGGCGGCGAGGGTATTCGCAGACTCGCCACCGGGCCCGCAAGCCCCTCGAAACGGCAAGCTTCGGGTGGTATAATTCCAGGCGCGGGGGGGCAGGCGACGATCGAGCCGGAGCCATGGACAACCTCAAGGGACAGCTACTGGTTGCGTCACCACATCTGCTCGACCCGAACTTCGTTCGCACGGTCGTGCTGTTGATCCATCACAGCGACGAGGGGACGTTTGGGGTCGTGCTGAACCGACCCGCCGACAACACGATCCAGGAGCTTTGGGAACAAGTCGGCGATACCCCGTGCGAAAGCGAGCGTCGGGTCAACGTGGGCGGTCCGGTGGCCGGCCCTCTGATGGCCATCCACACCGACGAGGAGCTGGCCGAGCTGGAGATCCTGCCGGGCGTCTACTTCGCCGCCCAACGCGACCACCTGGAGAAACTCCTCGGCCAGACGGAGCGACCGTATCGGATCTTCGTCGGTCATTCGGGCTGGGGCGGCGGGCAACTCGAACACGAGCTGGAGGAAGGGGCTTGGCTGACCACGCCCGCCACCGTCGATCAGGTCTTCGATGACGACGTCGACCTGTGGAAGAAGGTCGCCCAGCACATCGGCGAGTCGATGCTGACCTCCACGCTGAAGATCAAACACGTCCCCCAAGATCCCACCGTGAATTGAGCGGGTGGCGTTTCGGTTCTTGCACCGCTATCATGCGCGCAACTCGTGGTGCACGTTTCCAACGTGCCTTTCCGCTGCGTCGTTTAACCGTTGAAGAGCAACGTGCGCGGTCAGGGCTCTTCCCCTTCGGCCACGAAGCGATAGCCGGCGTCGCGAATCGTGAGGAAATGCCGAGGCCGGCCCGGCTCGGGCTCGAAGGCCTTGCGCAACCGCCGCATGAACTGGTCGGGGGCCCGGGTATTCAAGTGACCCGGCACTTCCCACACGTTCTCCAACAACTCACGCCGCGGGATGACGCGCCCCTCGTTCTCGACGAAGTACCGCAGAAGCTTCATTTCCATCTGCGTCATCCGTACGGGCCCGCCCCGGACGGTCACCTGAAACGTCTCGAAATTGACCTTCGCGTCGCCGAACTCGAACGAACGGAGGGGAGTCGATGGCTTCGACCGACCTCCCGCTCGCCGGCCGCGCAGGGTCAACAGGTTCCTGACCCGGCTGAGAAACTCGTCGAGATCGAACGGCTTGGTGAGGTATTGATCCGCCCCGACGTCGAACCCGCGCGTGCGGTCTTCCGCCAGTGTGCGCGAGCTGAGGATCAGGACCGGCATGTCCCGCTCCTCGGCGCGCAGGGATTCGCACACGGCGTACCCACTCATGCCCGGCAGCATCAGATCCAGGATCACCAGATCGACGTCCGGGTTCTCTTCGACGAGCCGCAGCGCCGCGCGCCCGTCGCCCACGGTGGTCACGCGGTAACCTTCCGCCTCCAGATTGTACTTGATGCCGGCCGCCAGGTGTTGTTCGTCCTCGACGACCAGGATGTGTCGGCGTGTCGTCATGGATTCCACGGCGGCGCACGCCGCCGAAAAAGAACGGGTTACGCGACTTCCGGTTTCTCGGCCAACCGGCTCTCTTCATCCGGCTGCGTTTCTTGGGGGACGACCAGGCCGCCGGGCAGCTCCACCTCGAACACGGCTCCCGGCCCCGGCTCACGATCACGCACGCGCACCTGACCGCCGAGCCGTCGCACCAGGGTCCGGACGATGTGGAGTCCCAAGCCCGTGCCGGGCTTCTCACGTTCGAGCTCCAGGCCCAATCGCACGAAGCGCCCGAAGATCCTGTGGCGCAGCTTATACGGAATCCCCTTGCCGTTGTCGCACACTTGCGTCACGACGCTCCCGGTGGGACGGCGTCGCAGAACTACGTCGACCCGAGGCTCCGCGCCGGCGTACTTGACGGCGTTGTCGATCAGATTCCGAAAGATCATCTCCAAATCGAGGCGCCGCGCCCGTACGCTGCAAGGCGGAACGTCCAAACGGACCGTGCTCGAAGCCACGCGGTATCGGAGGCAGACCGTGTTGGCACATTCTTCGAGCAGACTTTCCATGGCCACCTCTTCCACCTCGCCGTCCGCGCGCGCCGTGTCCACGCGCCCGGCTTCGAGTACGTGGTTGATCAGCCGGTCGAGCCGGTCGAGATCCTCCAACATAAATTGATGGAAGCCGGCTTGTTCCTCCGAACTCACCTGGCGACGGCTCAGCGTTTGGAGGCAGAGCTTCATCGAGGCGATCGGGGATTTCAGCTCGTGGGTGACGCTGTGGATGAAGTTGGACTGCCGGCGGTTGAGGTTGATGGTCTTGATCGAGAGCCCCAAATACATGACCACGCCCACCAGCAGCAGCGCGATGAACGCCGTGCCCACGGAGAGAAGCGTCCAGTTCAAAGCGGCAAAGCGGGTATTGGCCAGCGCCGCGAACACGGTCAACAGCACCCAGCCCACGGTCAACACGACCAGAATCGCGATCATCACGATCGCCAGCACGATCGGCAGACGCAGGGGCCGGCGTGAAAACATCAGGAGTGGGCGCCCCGTGGCGACGGAACAAAGTTCGAACCAGACTCGATTTACCATAGCACACGGCGACGGCTGCCGTCAACAGGCAGCGGGGCCACCGCGCCGAGAACGGCCGGCCGTCATCCGACGTACCGGCCGGCCCGCGAGCCCTTTTGCGGACCCGTGGAACTGGGGCCGTAGCACTAGCCACGAAGTTCAGCCGGCACGTCGCTTGTCGACGGGCTGGACTCGATCGCCCCACGATGGACCCGGCCACGTGACGCGCACTTGATTGTCCATATCGGCGACACCTCATACCGCTTCGAGTGCCTCCTCGATCAGTCGTTTCAGATCGTGGGAAGGCGGGCATCCTCCGTTGTCTGAAAGCCCGCTCGATACTCTGAAGTGCGGCCCGAAGTTCGCCCACGGCATCGCCGCGTCCGACCAGGCGGTCGAGTTCTGCTCGGCGTTTTTCCCCGGGCAAAGCCGCACGCACCACCACGGGGCCCTGGGCCCGCTCACGCCAGCCACCCCGCCCGCCTCTGCCCTACACGGCCCGGATTGCCCCCCCGGCCGATGGGGTGGCACCACGCACCGTAGGGTCGCGTCATTGCGGCATGACGGCAGTCGTCACCTGAGTCAAACTACGCGTCCCATGGGCCGTCGACAGGAATCTGCGACTCAGAACGGGTTCCATTCCGTCCGACCGCACTTCGGCTCGGCCGAGATTCGTCCGGCTGACGGCCTCCAGATGCGAGTTCGCAATGGACTTGGACGGCGTTCCAGCTCGTTGACCCTACGGGGCCTGTGGTCAAGCGCGGGCGAAGCCGAGAACAACCGATCTGCGTTTGCCAGAACCGCGAAGGCCACAAACAGACTTCCGGTGGACAAAGTGTTGTGTCATGCCTTTGCCTTCTCCACCACTTCGGAGTTCACATCGTTCAGAAGGCTCTTCAAATACGCGATGCAGTGGGTCATCCGATCCTGCTCGAACTTCATATGCTCTTCGTGCGGCAGCTTGTCGACCTCCTCGACCAGCTTGAACTCGTCGATGTTGATCGCCTTACCGCGGATGTGACGCAGCGTGGCGGCTACCTGCCGGGCGGTCTTGTTGCGGTAGGCGACCCAGAAGCGGTCTTCCAGCCAGTTGACCTCGAAGTGCTGGCCGTTCATCATCTCGATCGACATGCCCATTTCGGGGTCGACATACTTCAACAGCCGCTCGGTGATTTCTCGAAGCCGTAGGCTGCCGCAACCCAGCGGCACCATGCAGAAACGGAAGCCGCGGGCAACCTCCTCGATGGCGAAGTCCTTGTAGTGGGTCGCCACGGTATACGGACCGAGAACGTCGGCCGCTTCCGTCGGGTCGTCCAGCGTTCCGATCGTGTTGCCCACGTCGAAAATCACACCAACATTGGGCGAGTTGACTCGCTTGATCAGATCCCGCAGTTCCTCCACGCTGAAGTCGAGGTGGTTCTCTACGCCAATGGCGAGGCCGAACGACTTGGCCAGCGGAGCCAGCTCACGCAAACGGGCTTCGCATTGTCTTGTATGTTCGTCCCAGGCGTCGAGGGTGCCGATCTTGTCCGGCCGCATCAGCATGCCGAAGGAACACCCGACGACCTTCGAGCCCAACGCAGCCGCCCGCTGCATTGTGTCTTCGAACTTGGACCACTTGCCCAGCGCGCCGCCGCCATGCACCTCCAACAGAACGTCCAACTCCTCGGCCCGGCGGCGCAGTCGTTTCAGGCCGTCTTCGTTCAGGTCGCGGATCATGGTAAAAAACAACTGAGCGACCTCGCCACCCGCCTTGTGATTGGCCTCGACGAACTTCACCGCATCGAACTTCTCCCCCGGCCGGTCCTTGTACGAAAACAGCCCGATCGAGTACTGATAGCCGTAGGCCACGGCTCCCACGCGATTTCGAGTTCGAGGGCCGCTTTCTGTTGACACGGCGGGAATCGTGTCCGCGGCAGATGCCGCATCAGAAGCATGGGGACTTGTTGCCAAACCAGCACCAACCAGGGCACCAGCCGAAGTGGTGAGGAAATTGCGTCGCGTGGTGTTCATGAGATTCTCCTCCTTTGTTGCGTTTGTCCTGATCCGCCATCACCGCACGGGCAGCCAGACCGTCATCTGCGAGATGCCTCGGTTGGCCCAGGCGTAGTAGGAAATGTACTCTCATTGTCGTGTCTCCTCGGATGTTGCTTTCGTACGTCACATGAGAGCTACTGGCACGTCCGGCCGAGTTTCAGGAATCGAGTACCTCCCAACGCGAAGCGAAGCTCCCCTGCCGTGGTCCGTCTTTCAGGCCCGTTACGCGAAAGCCCTTGCCGGGCAAGCCTTCCCGCTCAATCTCGTCGAAGTTGACGCTGATTTCCACGCCTGAGGCGAACGCCGAGCGTTGGACCATTTGGTCGTCCGTGACGAGCTCGTGCATCGTCATCTCATCATACATGACAGCCGCTACCGGGTCGGACATGACGGTGTAGCTGTCGAGGATTTTCTTTCGCCACTTTCGATGGTCGCGGAGGTTAATGAAGAACATCGGGGGAATACCTCGAAGAAGGTCTCGCAAGATCTTGTCCTCAAACGCGGTGCCTTCATTCACAGCGTAGTCGTCGCCGGCGTGGCAGAACGGGATCAACGCGTCGTGGAAAACAAGATGGTACAAAGGCACGGGAAACAACCTGAGCAGGGGGTGCGACCGGGCGCAGAATCCTACTCCGTTGCTGTACTCCAGCGCGGCCGCGTTCCACCACCCTATGTGCTCGCCTCCGAAGACCAAGCCCAGCGAGTGGACGTATTCGTAGAATGCCATTCGGGCTTGGCGTTCCTCGGTGCGGGTGAGTGGGTGCTTTGGATCGTAGCACTCTTCTGTCCTGCCCGAATTGATGCAGTCGACGTAACAGGCCTCGACGCCCAGCGTCTTCACCACTTCCGGCAGGTTCTTGGAAAGCAGCTCGACGTACTGACTCGAACAAGTCCTCGACCATCGGTCGCCCTGCCGCACCTTCCCGTCGGCGGTTTTCCACATCCGCTCAGGCATCCACAAATCGGTCTCTTCGAGTTGAGCGGAGACGTCGTTGTAAAGGGTGAACAGGAAGCCGGCTTTCTTGCACTCATCAACCGCGGCAACCAAGTCTTTCACCGGCCCCGGTGCTTGATCGAAGGGCAGGCATCCCGGCGGTTGCACCGAATAGGCGCCCCAGAAGTGGACGAACGCCCGCTTCAGCCCCATCGGCCCTGCCAGGTCGCGGATCACGTCACCCAATTGCTTGTACGTGTAATGGAACCCCGGATCGCCGGGCGGCAGGTGGGGATAGCCCGCGTAGTAGGCCAGGTAGGATGCACCGGCGAGCTTGGCAACCTGCGGCCGCGCCTTTGCCTTCTCTCGAAGCGTCACCAAGTGCCCCCGCGCAATCGCCTCTTGGCGATACGTCTTGGCCATTCCCACGTAGTCGAGCCCGCTGGCAAACTTAAAACGCATCCGCCGCTCGTAACCGAGCTTGCCCCATTGGGCCAGCCAAACCGGCCATGCGCAGGCGATCCGCACGTAAGGCGACTGCATGCCGCGGCTGGAGCGGTTCATGGAACCGTTTGTCGAGAGCCTCGTCCGCAGAG
>CAZDHR010000288.1:0-9415 GCA_964505295.1 uncultured Planctomycetaceae bacterium | reverse complement strand
ACGCCTTTTTGGGTTTTGACGAGGGCTTTCATGGAGTTCGGGTTCAGGGTTCAGGGTTCAGGGTTCAGGGTTCAGGGGTCAGGGTTCAGGGTTCAGGGGTCAGGGGTCAGGGGTCAGGATTTGTGTCGCAACGGTCGGTTACGTTGGGTCGCGGTTTTCGGAGCGCGACGCCCACACACAGGCACACGGACACAGCGTTGGAGGCACCGGTGGTTACATCCGGCGGACGATGTCTTGATACCTCTTGCCTATGCTGTACAGCGAGCGAGAGCCTGCCAGACAGATCGCACCGAACAGGACCAGCACGACGGCGAACCAGAAGTCAGCCGGGTCGCGCCGCCCAACGTAGAACCACTCCACGGGTACTAACGCAATCGCGGCGACCCCTATGACCAGGCCAACCAAGCTGAGAACGATGCTCAGGACTCGGTAACTCGTTTCAGTCGCAGCAAGGTGGTCGCGGACTGCGATGCGGAATACGTCGTCCCGCTCGCCGGCTTCCGCGCACGCCGCACAACACGTAATCCGGTGGGAGTCGCTCTGGTTTTCACATTCGGAGCACACCGCTTTTCCGCAGTATGTGCATACCGCGACTGCCTCGGTCTGCCGGTGTTGATAGCATTTCATCACGGTCCTCCCCGTTCACGGACACGGGTTGTGTCGCCATCTCCCGACCGCGACACAACGCCGGACACAAGGCGGCCTCGCCGGGAGACCAGGCCACAGCAGCCTGTTCCACGTGCACCCGGAAATCCTGACCCCTGAACCCTGACCCCTGACCCCTGACCCCTCTCAACCGCACCACCGCAGGGCGAAATCCGCAAGCACACACCCGGCGTCGGCGATCTGGCGGACGGCGATCTGCTCCTCGTTCGTGTGGGCGTACGAGAGCGTGCCGGGGCCGTAGACGACGGTGGGGATGCCGAGCTGGTTGTTGTACATCCACGAATCGCACGAGGCGGTCATCGCGTCGATCTCGGCGGGAAGACCCCAGTCGGCGCTACACGCGTGGAGCCCGGTGGGCAATGCATGCTCCGGGTCGAGCACGTGGCTGTCGTGTCGGTAGATGAACTCGACGCGGACCCGCTCCGCGAGCATGGGGTCGGCCGAGGCCAACGCGGCACGGAACTCGTCCATCACCTCGTGCCGCGTCTTGTTGGGCAAAAGCCCCAGCACGCCTTCCAGGGTGGCCCGGGCCGGAGCCGTGGCCGGCCAGTCGCCTGCCGTTAGGCGGCCGAAGGTGATCGGCATCGGGTTTTCGTACTTGTCGAAGAGCGGAATCCCCCGCGAGGCGGCGAGAAGCTCCGCGTGGTATCGTTCGAGCACGTCCATGGCCTTGCGGGCGAGGGCCAGCGCGCTGATCGTCTCGCCGGCCCGGCCCGAGTGACCCGGCTTGCCCTCGCAGACGAGCCGGAACCAAACCGCCCCGCGCACGCTGGTGAAAATCCTGCCCGCCGTGGGCTCCATCACGATGCAGGCGTCGGCCTTTTCGCCGGCCCGGGCCATGGCCAGCGTACCGTTGCCGCCGTTCTCCTCTTCGACCACGAGGTGGGCGAGCAGGTCGCCGGCCGGCCGAGCGTCGAGCTTCACCAGCGCGGCAAGGACGAGCCAGATCGTGGCGACCTGGCCTTTGGCATCGCACGCGCCCCGGCCGTGGATCACGCCCTCGCTCCGGACGGCCTCGAACGGTTTCTGTTGCCCTTGGGACGGGGGGACCACGTCGGTGTGCGTGTTGAAAAGGAGGGTGCGCCCGGCGCCGCTGCCCGGCAGGCGGAGCCGGAGATTGAAGCGGCCGTCGTAGCGGAGGTCGGGGATCGGGCTGGAGTAGTCCTCGTCCTGCTTGATCGTGTCGGAAAGCGGCACGCGCGTGACCTCGACGCCCAGCTCGCCGAACGCCTCCTCCGCCCAGCCCATCAGTTCGTGCTCGTTGCCCGAGGTGGAGGGAAACGAAATCAGCTTGGAGAGGAACTGGACGGCCGAGGGCACGAGCTCGTCGACCGTGCTGCGGATGGTTTCTCGGGCGATCGACATGGCTCACTCCAGCGACAGGAGCACCTTCTCCATGATATCGCAGCTTTCGTGGGCTTCGGCCTCGGTGATGACCAGCGGCGGGGCCACGCGGATCACGTTGCCGAAGATGCCCACCGCGCCGACCAGTAGGCCGTTTTCGGCACACCGGTCGATGATCTGGGGGATCAACTCGGGGGCGGGCTCCTTGGTCTTCTTATTCTTGACGAATTCGAGGCCCATCACCAGCCCCCGGCCGCGCACGTCGCCCAGGTACCGGCACTTCTCTTGCGTCTGGCGGAGCCGCCCCATGATCACGGGGCCCATCGTCCGGGCGTTTTCGGAGAGGTTCTCCCGCTCCATGATTTCGAGGATCGCGATCACCGCGGCGCTGGCCACGGGGTTGCCGCCCACGGTGCTCGACATCTCGCCCTTGCCCAGGCAGGCGAACACGTCGCCGCGTCCGGCGAGGGCGGCGACGGGCATGCCGCAGCCGATGCCCTTGCCGATGCACATCAGGTCCGGCTCGAGGCCCTCCTGCGTATGCCCCCATTGCGACCCGGTCCGCCCGTAGCTCGACTGCACCTCGTCGACGGTGAACAGGACGCCCTTGTCGCGGGCCCAATCCTCCAGGCGTTTCAGGTATCCCGCAGGCGGGAAGATGAAGCCGGCCGCGCCCTGGTACGGCTCGATGATGATGCCGGCGAGGCTGCCGCAGGAGTTCGCCCGCACCACGTCGTCGAGGGCCTCGAGGTGCTTGTCGACGCACTCTTCCTCGGTTTTCGACCCGAACGGGCAGCGGTAGAAGTAGGGGAACGGCGCGCGGATCACGCCGGCCATGGCCGGGCCGTAGCCGCGCTTGGGTCCGGCCAGCCCGCCCACCGAGGCCGCCGCGTAGGTGCGCCCGTGAAACCCGCCGGTGAAGCCGAGGATCTCGAAGCGGCCGGTTTTCCGTTTCATGATCCGGACGGCCGCCTCGACGGCCTCGCTTCCGGTGGTAAGGAAGAAGCACTTGTCGAGGGGATCGGGCAGGGCCGCGACGAGCTTCTCGGCGGCGAGCACCCGGTACTCGTTCGGGCACTCGTAGTTGTTGATCAGCTTGGCCGCCGACTCCTGGATCGCCCGGACCAGGTGCGGATGGCAGTGGCCGACGTTGGTCACGAGCACGCCGCTGGTCCAGTCGAGGAAGGTGTTGCCGTCGACGTCGGTGACCGTCGAGCCGCGGCCCGACTCCCACACCACGGGCGCCTGGTACCCGGTCGAGTCGGCTTCGACCCGGAGCCACCGCTCGACGAGCGCTTTCGACTTGGGGCCGGGAATAGAAGTTACTACGTTAGCAACGCCCATGAGCGGTCCTTGGGTGAGGGATCAGGGTTGAGGGTCGAGAGTTGAGGGTTGAGGGTTGAGGGTTGAGGGTTGAGGGTTGAGGGCGGGACGGGGTTCTTCATTTCTCTTCTCTCGAAGCCGGCGCCGCAGTGTGTGGGATTCGCAGGGAAATCTTCGGTCGACCAGGCATAAGTGATAAATGATGAGAGATCCGGGCACGACGACATCCCTCAACCCTCGACCCTCAACTCTCATCTCCCATCCCTTCCAGCACCTCCTCGTTGACGCACCATCGCGGCGGCTTGCCGGCCAGGGCGAGGTCGACGTCCTCGACGATGTCCTCGCGGATCTTCTGCCCGGCGTCCTCGCTGTACCAGGCGAGGTGCGGCGTCAGGATGGCGTTTTCCAGTCCCAACAGCGGGTAGGTCTGCTCGGGCGGCTCGGTGTCGTAGACGTCGATCCCGGCGCCGGCGATTTTCTTCTCCCGCAGCGCTTCGGCCAGGGCCTCGTGGTCGACCATCGGGCCGCGCGACGTGTTTACCAGGTAAGCCGTGGGCTTCATCAGCGAGAGCATTTTCGCGTTGACCAGATGGCGGGTCTCGTCGTTCAAGGGCGTGTGGATCGTGATGAAGTCGGCATCGAGGAAGACGGTCTGCTGCGAGTAGGTCCTGACCTTTAGCTCGCGGACCCGGTCGAGGGAGAGATACGGATCGCAGACCATGATCTCGTCGAACCCGAAGCCCCGCATTTTCTTGAGCACGCGGCTCCCGATCCGCCCGCAGCCGATGATCCCCAGCTTGCGGCCCGCCATCCGGTAGCACTTGGCGATGGGGGTGAAGTCCCACTTGCCCCGGGCGACCGAGTCGTCGAGCACCCGGCGGCTCTGGGGGACCTGCCGGGCACAGGCGAAGATCAAGGCGATCGCCTGCTCGGCCACCTCGTCCATGCAGTAGTCGGGGCAGTAGGCCAGGGGGATGCCCTTCGCCGTGCACGCGGCCACGTCGACGTTGTCGTACCCGGCCCCGTGGCGGATAATCCGCTTGCACCGGGTCAGCGAGTCGATCACCCGGGCGGTCATCGGCACCATGTTCACGACGATCACGTCGGCATCGCGCACGGCGGCGATCACCTCGTCCTCGGGCCGGAACTTGAGCTGGAGGGCGGTGAAGTCGACGCCCCGCTTCTCCATCTCGGCCGCTTCCCAGTCCATGTCCGGCTCAATGTAGTCGGTGACGACGACTTGGGGTCGTTCGGTCATATGCTTCTCCGGCAGCGTGCAATCGTTCACCTTAGCTGGTACTTCTTCTCCGGTCACGAAACGTCGAGTTTCACCGCCCTCCCGCTCTTGGCCGACTTGTAGATCGCCTCGACGACTTCGAGCGCCTTGATCGCGTCGTGGCCGCCGATGAGCGGCTTGCGGCGCCGGCGAACGTCGTCGGCGATCTCGGCCACGTATTCGAGCCCCAGCGAGCCGCAGTAGCCCGGCTTCGCCTCCAAATCGAATTCGATCGTCTTGCGTGGGGCGCCGCCGAACCGCGGATCGCCCGAGCAGACGAAGAGCGTCTGCCGCGTGCCCTCGAACGCCGGGGCGAAGCTCACGCAGCCCTCGGTCCCGCGGATCGCCAGGTAGAGGTCGCGCCCGAAGGGGTAGCTGTCGGGCACGGTGTAGCTGATGTCGAGCGACAGGACGGCGCCGCTCTGGAACGTGCAGAGGGCGAAGGAGTTGTCCTCGACGTCGTACTCCCGGCTCACGTGCACGTTCCGGCCGATCACCTCCGAGACCTCGCTCTTGAGCAGCCAGCGGAACAGGTCGACCCAGTGGACGCCCAGGTTGAACATCGGCCCGCCGCCGCTCTTCTTGCGCACGAGCATCCAGCCGGCGTGTGCCTCCACGTACCGGTGCACGCCGCCCGCCGCACACCGCCCTTCGCAGCCGACGATGCGGCCGAGCACGCCCGAGTCGACGATCCGCTTCATCTCGCGCGAGACCGGGTGATACCGCCAGAGGTACGGGGTGCTGAACAGGACGCGATGCTCCTTGCACGCCTCAACGACCCTCCGGGCCCGGGCCGCCGTGTTGGCCACCGGCTTCTCCACGACCACGTGGATCTTCCGCCGGGCGCAGGCGACCGCCGCGGCAGGACACTCGTCGTGCGGCAGGAAGACGTACGCCAGGTCGAGCTCTTCGTCGGCCACCAGCTTGCGCCAGTCGGTGTACGTGCGCACGCCGAAGTCCTGCTCGAAGCCCTCGCAGAGCACGGGCATCGGGTCGCCGGCGGCCACGACCTGCACGTTGGGCGTCGCCGCAAAGTGCGGCATGTACGTGCGCGGATGCAGGTGGGCCAAACCGATAATCCCCACCCGAAGCGGCTTGGGCATGGATACTCCCTCGTCGAACTGAGTCGATGCAGCATACCGCGCTGCGTCGCAGTCTCGGCACGCGATCCCCACCGGTGGACAGCCAGACTGGTAGGGTGCGTGCTCGCACGCACGTGGGCAAGGCCCCCCGCAAGCGCGTGCGTGCAAGGCAAGGCACCCCAAACGCGTGCGTGCAAGCACGCACCCTACGCCGGTTCCGGCGGGACGCAAGTCGATAGTGTATACTGGCCGCGGCAGGTCGGCCAGCCCCGCACTGCTTCAGGGGTCCCATCCCCAACCCAAGGACTAATACGTTGACCAGCGGCGCGATCGTACTCTGCGGGGGCAGAAGCGAGCGCATGGGCCGCTCCAAGGCGATGCTCCCATTCGGGCCGGAGACGATGCTCCAACGGGTGGTGCGCCTGGTGGGCGCCGTCGGCGGTCCGGTCGTCGCCGTGGCGGCGGCCGGGCAGGAGTTGCCGGCGCTGGGCCCGGCGATTCGGGTGGTCCGCGACCGGCGGCCCGATCGCGGTCCGTTGGAAGGGATCCGGGCAGGCTTGGAGGCGATCCGGGGCGAGGTCGAGGCCGCCTTCGTGACCGGCTGTGACGTGCCGCTCGTCGTGCCCGACTTCGTCCGCCGGATGGTCGAGCTGGCGGCCGGGTTCGACGTAGCCGTGCCCCACGTGGGCGCGTACGACGAGCCGCTCGCGGCCGTCTATCGAACGAGCGTGCTTCCCCACGTCGAAGCCCTGCTCGCCGCCGACCGGCTACGCCCGGCCTTCCTCTTCGACCGAGTGCACACGCGGCGGGTCACGCTGGACGAGCTGACCGATGTCGATCCCGATCTATCGAGCTTGGCCAACGTGAACAGCCCGGCCGACTACGCCAGCGCGTTGATCCGCGCGGGGTTCGAGGCTCCGCCGGAGATAAGCGGCCGGTAATCTCGCCCCAAACCTTCAGTCCCCTACTTCCACTCGAACGGCCTCGGCCAGGGCGAGCATCGTGTCGACGTCGAGCTGCTCGGCGCGGGCCGTGGGCTCCAGCCCGAGCCGGCTCATGATCGCGTCGACCTGCGGCTTGGTGAGCCGCTTCTTGAAAGCACTGAGAAGTTCGGATCGCAGGAATTTTCGTCGGTGGAAAAACATCGATCGGACGAACTGGTGGAAAAAGGCCCGATCGGGGATCCGGCCCCGCCGCTCGTCGTCGAGCGCCACGTGGATGATGGCCGAGGTGACCTTGGGGCGTGGCCAGAAGACCGTCGGCGGCATCACCCGAACGATCTGGACCCGGCACTGGCTCTGCATCCAGATGCTCAGCGAGCCGTAGTCCTTAATACCCGGCCGGGCGACGATCCGGTCGGCGAGCTCCTTCTGGATGGTCACGGTCATCGTGCGCGGCGGTTCGTCGAGGGCCAGGAGGTTGGTCAGAATCGGCGTGGCGATGTTGTAGGGCAAATTGGCCACCAGCTTCAGGTGCCGGCCGGGCGCGGCGGCCCGTTGGCGGCAAAGCTCCTCCAAGAGGTCCGCGTTGAGGCGGTTCTTGTTCTTCAGGGCATCGAGCGTGAGCAGCGTGACGTTCTCCAGCCCGTGGAGCTCCTCGCCGGCCAGGCGCGCGAGGTCCCGGTCGATCTCCACCGTGACCACGGCGGCGGCCTGAGCGGCCATCAGCACGGTGAGCGACCCGGTGCCCGTGCCCACTTCGAGCACGACGTCGTCGGGCCCCAGCTCGGCGGCTTCGAGCAGGACCTGCTGGAGGTTCAGATCGATGAGGAAGTTCTGCCCCAGCCTGGTCCGCGGCCTGATGCCCGCCTCCCCGAAGCGCCGCATGAGAAAGGAGAGCGTCTGGTTGTGAGAACGCCCGGGCATGGCAGCCTCAGTCCCAGTCTTGTGCTTCGACGAGCCGCTGGACGTACTTGGCCAGCAGATCGGTCTCGAGGTTCACCTTGTCGCCGACCGCCAGCCCGCCCAGCGTGGTCACCGCCAGGGTGAAGGGGATCAGGGCGACGCTGAACCGCTCCGGCTCGCTGTCGACGATGGTCAGGCTCACGCCGTCGACGGCGATCGATCCCTTGGGGGCCATCTGCACGCTCAGTTGCCGGGGCAGCCCGAACCAGAAGTCGGACCACTCGCCGTGGTCGTGCCGTTCCAGCAGCGTGCCGGTCCCGTCGATGTGGCCGCTGACGAAATGCCCGCCCAGGCGCTGGCCCACGGCGAGCGCCCGCTCCAGGTTGACCGGGCTTCCGACCTCCAAGTCGCCCAGATTGGTCCGCGAGAGGGTCTCGGGGCCGGCCTGGAAGCCCATGGTCGCCTCGTCGGTCTCGACCACGGTCAAACAACACCCGTTGACCGAGATGCTGTCGGCCACAGCGGTCTGGGCCGCGATCTTCGGCTCTTGGATAATCAAACGACAGCCGGGCGGCTCGGAACGAATCTCCGCCACGCGGCCCATGCACTCCACAATGCCTGAGAACATCGGCAACGCCTCGAATGGTCACCGCCCAAAGGGTGGCGGTCTGTCAATCCTTCCCTTGTGGGTTGGGTGCCACTGGCGTCTCGCGAGTGCGTCCGCGCGCACGGGCAAGATGCCCGTGGCACCCGCCGATCCGCAAGCCCGGAGGATCGCGGACGACGCCATTGTATCCCCTTGGGGAGTGGTCGGGAAGGAAGTCGGGCCGCGGGGGGAATTCTGGCCCCCCCGCTAGGCAACCGCCCCCGGATCGGGCAGAATGGTTTGTTTTGCGGGTGCACGAAGCTCGCCTGCCAAGACGCCTGCGCCGCATCGGCCCAGACAGTGACCCGGAACACTCGGTTTCCCCTTTTCCCGTAATAGACGAGAAGACCCATGAGCTCAGCCATTGAATTCATCCACGCCCGGCAGATCCTCGACAGTCGAGGCAACCCCACGATCGAGGTCGACGTCGCGTTGGCCGACGGCTCCTCCGGGCGCGCGGCGGTGCCCTCGGGGGCCAGCACGGGCGTCCACGAGGCCCTGGAGTTGCGGGACGGCGACAAGACCGTCTACCTCGGCAAGGGGGTAACGCAGGCCGTGGAGAACGTCAACGAGAAGATTGCCCCGGAACTGTGCGACATGAGCGCACTGGACCAGATCGCGATCGACCAGCGGATGATCGAGCTGGACGGCACGGAGAATAAGAGCAACCTGGGCGCGAACGCGATCCTCGGCGTGTCGCTGGCCGCGGCCCATGCGGCGGCCGACTACGTGGGGCTGCCGCTGTTCCGCTACCTGGGCGGCGTCGGTGCCTGCGTGGTCCCCGCGCCGATGATGAACATCGTCAACGGGGGCGAGCACGCCGACAACAACGTCGATGTCCAGGAGTTCATGGTCATGCCCTTGGGGTTCGACAAGTTCGCCGACGCGATCCGCTGCGGCTGCGAGGTCTTCCACGCCCTGAAAGGCGTGCTCAAGGACACGGCCAAGAAGCAGAAACGCAAGC
The DNA here is from genome assembly GCA_964505295.1 of uncultured Planctomycetaceae bacterium. Classification (GTDB taxonomy): domain Bacteria; phylum Planctomycetota; class Planctomycetia; order Pirellulales; family Thermoguttaceae; genus DATKZH01. The sequence continues at coordinate 270 of CAZDHR010000288.1, read as the reverse complement.
TGGCGACCAGCGTGGGAGATGAAGGCGGCTTCGCTCCCGACCTGAAGAGCAACGAAGAGGCCCTGGAGATGATCCTGGCCGCCGTCAAGAACGCCGGCTACGAGATGGGTGGGCAGGTCCACATCGCGCTCGACGTGGCCGCCTCGGAGCTGTTGCCCGAGGAAAAGAAGAAGGAGGGCCTCACGCCCGACGAGAAGAAGCCCTTCGTCTACATCGTGGAGGGAAAAGAGCTCACCTCCAGCCAGATGATCGACCTTTTGGAGACCTGGG
>CAZDHR010000287.1:0-9428 GCA_964505295.1 uncultured Planctomycetaceae bacterium | reverse complement strand
CGTCCAAGTCAACCGGCGCCGCGGCGAATGGGTCGAGCCCGGGGAGAACGTGCTGCGCATCCTGCGGCTCGATCGCCTGCGAGCCGAGGGTTTCCTCGACGCGCGCCACCTGACGGGCGACGCCGACGACTGGCAAGCCACGCTTACCATCGACCTGCCCGGCGGCGCCGGCGCCAAGCTGCCCGGCAAGGTGGTCTTCGTGAGCCCCGAAATCGATCCGGTCAATTCGCAGGTGAACATTTGGGTGGAGATCGACAACGAGGAGCTGCGGGTTCGACCGGGGATGCGGGCGAAGATGACGATCCTCGTACCTCCGCCTGAGCGGTGATGATGGGGACACCCTGTTCGCAGATTGACCTGCTCTCATGCCACCTGCCAACGCCAAGAGCGATTCGACGACGGCCCGGCCCGTGCGGCTGCGCATGCGGCCCGATCTTGCGGTGCACGCGCAAAGGTTCGGGCGGGAGCGTTACTGGGTGGTGAAGGACCCCGTGGCGCTCGCCTACTTCCATCTCCGCGACGAGGAGCACGCGATCCTCAGGATGCTCGACGGGCGCACCAGCCTGGCCGAGATCAAGCGGCGCTTCGAGGAGACGTTCGCCCCGCTCCAGATGAGCCTCGAGCAGCTCCAGGCGTTTCTAGGGCGCTTGCATCAGTCGGGCCTGGTGCTCGCCGACGCCCCCGGCCAGGGCGACCAGTTGCTCGTGCGCCACGGCCGCCGCCGGCGCCAGGCGTGGCTCCAAGCCCTCTCCAACGTGCTGGCCATTCGACTGCGCGGTCTCGATCCGGAGCCGCTTCTGGCCTGGCTTTATCCCAAGTGCCGCTGGCTCTTTTCGTTCTGGTTCCTGGCCGCCTGCCTCGTGCTGGTCGCGTGCGCGGGCACGCTCGTCGCCGTCGAGTTCGACGTGCTCGCGTCCCGACTGCCCCGGTTCCAGGAGTTCTTCACGGTGCGAAACCTGATCTGGCTCGCCGTGGCCCTGGGGTTTGCGAAAGTGATGCACGAGATGGGGCATGCGCTGACGTGTAAGCACTTTGGCGGGGAGTGTCACGAGTTGGGGATTCTGTTTTTGGTGTTCACGCCGTGCCTCTACTGCAACGTGTCGGACTCCTGGATGCTCTCGGACAAGTGGCAGCGGATCGCGATCACCGTGGCGGGGATTCTCGTCGAGGTGGTGCTGGCTTCCGTCTGCACGCTCCTTTGGTGGTCGAGCGAGCCGGGGCTCGTGAACGCGCTTTGCCTGAGCATGATGTTCGTCTGCTCGGTCAACACGCTTCTGTTCAACGGCAACCCGCTGTTGCGCTACGACGGATACTTCATCCTCTCCGACCTCCTCGAAGTGCCCAACCTCGCGCAGCAATCGCGGTCCCTGGTGGGGCGAGGGCTGGCGCGCTTCTTCCTCGGCGTCGACCTGGGCCGCGACCGATCGTTGCCCGAGCGAAACCGGGCCGTGCTGGCCACGTACGGCGTGGCCTCGACCGTGTATCGCTGGTGCGTGGTGATCGCAATCCTGTGGTTCTGCTACCAGGTGCTCAAACCCTATCGCTTGGAGGTGGTGGCCGAAGCGCTGGCCTTGATGGTGGCCGTCGGGCTGGTGGCGATGCCGGTCGTGGCCCTGGCGATGCTCGTGCGCAACCCGGCCTGGCGACGCCGCATCCGGCGGGGACGCGCGATGCTCGCGTTCGGCGCCCTGATCGCGGCCATCGTCTCAGTGGGCCTGATTCCGCTGCCGTTCCGCGTGACCGCTCCGGCCGTGCTCCAGCCGCGCAACGCCCAGCACGTCTACGTCGTCGTTCCCGGAACGCTGGCCGAATCGGTCTCGGCCGGCGAGGTGATCGAAAAGGACCAACCGCTGGCCCGGCTGGTGAATCTCGACGTCCGTCGAGAGATCGTCGAGCTTACCGGCCAGCGCGATCTGGCCCGTTTGGAGTTGGAGAATCTCCTGCTGCGCCTGGCCGACGACTCGAGCGTCGCCCCGCGAATCCCGACCGCCCGGGAGGCGCTGGCCGACATTGAGGCCCGACTCAACGAGCGCGAGCGCGACCACGACCGGCTCGTGCTGCGGGCGCCGATGAGCGGAACGGTGCTGCCGCCGCCGCGCCGGCCCGCTCGGTCCTACTCGCCCGGCCGGCTCGACTCGTGGCAGGCGAGCCCGCTGGACGAGCGGAATCTCGGGTGTCACCTGGAGACCGGAGCGTTCTACTGCCTCGTCGGCGATCCGGACGACCTCGAGGCGTCGGTGGTGCTCGACCAGGGCGACGTGAAGTTCGTGCGCGCTGGGCAGCGGGTGCGACTGAAGCTCGACCAGTTGCCCGGCCGGGTCCTCGGCGGCACGATCACCGAGATCGCCAAGACCGACCTGAAAGTGGCGCCTCGTGAGTTGGCCAAGGGAGAGGAGCTGCCTGTCCGTGTCGACGACGAAGGGATCACGCGGCCTGTGGAAACGTCCTATCAGGCCCGCGTGGCACTCGACGACTACGGCGCCCGGCTGCTCACGGGCACCCGCGGCCGGGCCAAGATCCTGGCCGAACCCCAATCCCTCGCCCGGCGGCTCTATCGCTACTTGGGGCGGACGTTCCGGTTCTCGTTCTATTGACGCCTGCTCCACGCCTCACGGAATCGCGTAGATCAGCCCCGTGATCGCCACCGCCTCGACCCCGCCGGCCACCGGGCGCAGCGGGAAGCGATGAATCTGGTGGGGGACCGGGCTGCCCGGGCGGTAGTGGCCCAGGGTGTAGATGCACTCACAGGCGGGGTCGACCGCCATCTTGTACGGCAACAGCGGCACGGTGGCGAAGAAGTGGGCGCCCGACAACACCGGCTGGACCAACGCGGCCGGGACCCCGCCGCACCGATGGTCGCACCACGTGTAGCCGTAGCGTTCCAGGTTGATTTCTTCGAAGTAGAGCGGACGATGGCAATACGAGGTGGCCTCCCACGGGTACAAGATCTGCGGCCACCCGCGGCACGCGGGCTCGCCCGGCGAGACTTGGCCCAACTGCGCGAGCTTCGTCCGGGCGCAATCGAACGGCAGGTCCCCTTCACTGGGTCGGATGTCGGTGGTCACGGCGCCGATCGGAGGAAGATCCATTCCGCACGCTCCCAACGACATGCCCGACTCATTCCCCAAGGGTCCCGGCTCCACGGAGAAGGGGATAGGCCCTCCGGCAAGAGTATCCTGAAAGGCCACCCGTTCGGGTCTGAGATAGCTGATCTCTCTCGGCTGAAGCAGTCGGCTCGCCTGTTTCGGTTGCGAGCCCTCTTGCATCGGCTCGGGGTGCGCCCGGGCCACGTTGTCGTCGACGGTTGTCTCTTCCACCGTAATCGCGCCCGCTTGCCTGACCCCGGTCGAGGGAAGCCGGACCGGCCTCTCGGCCGCCAGGCTCTGCACGCTCGGCCGGGACGGCATCGGCCTGGGCCAGTCGGGCTGCCGCACCGTGGGCCCCGAGTCGGCAGCCACCAAGTGTTCGCTGCACCGCGACGGGCTCCCGGTCGGCAAGGGGGATAGGCCGTGAAGCGCCGACGGGTCGGCCGAGGAGGGAACGGGTGGATCGGCAAGGGGCATCTGGCCGGCCATACGCGATTCGTATGCCTGGTTGAGGTACGACCGGCCGCTGCGACGCATCGAGGAAGCGATCGAGCTTCCCGGGACGGAGGTTGACTCCTCGCGGACGGACGCCCCGTCAACAGCCGGCCGGGCGGGCCCCAGGAAGCCATCGATGCCCGAGAGGGTGTCGGCCCGGATCACGTGCGATCCGAACGCCAGGCACACCAAGCCCCCCAACGCCAACGCGGTAACCTTGGCGACCGCGGCCGAGATGTGTGTGGAGGGCGTGATCGCCGGCGTGCCGCCGACCGGCCGGCGGTTGTCCGCGCGCAATCGATCGATCTGACTCATGACTTCCTTGCCCGAGGTGGAACTGAGGCGCAAAAGGGGACCCTTCCGACGCATGCAGTCGACTCGTGGTTTTCTTCGTCCGCGAGTAACCGTTATCATCACATTTGTCCCACAAACTCTCTCGTTCGAAAAAGGTGACAGCCACCAAATCTGGCCAAGGTGGAGAAGATGGCGTCTGACAGAATACCTGGATTCCCCAGATTTGGTGGCTGTCACCTTTCCCTGCGGACGGAGCAGCGGCCCAAGATTCCGCCTCGTGGCGAACGGTCATCGCCCCCTCCATTGGTGTAGTGGGGGGTGGTTGACAGTTGGAGAAGGTGGCCATTAGGATTAGGGGGTGTCCCCGGTCCCATAGGCCAGGACGGACGAGGGCCGGCTCGAATGCCGCCGGTGCGGGATGCCCAGTGCGATGGCTTATCTTAGGGTGATCGTCGGTCCCAACTCAGGCCAAGTCTGGGAGCTCAAGATGCCCGAATGCATCTTGGGGCGGCATCCCGACTGCGACGTCTCGGTCAACGCGGGGGCCGCCAGCCGCTACCACGCCCGGATCGTCTTCGTCGAGGACGACTACTTCCTCGAAGACCTGCACAGCCGCAACGGCACCTTCTTGAACGACCAGCAGGTCGAGGGTCTCCGCAAGATCGCCGACGGCGATCAGATCCGCATCAGCGACACGGTGTTCACGTTCTGCCGTCGGCAGGCCGGCGGGCCGCGCCCGAGGCACCCCTTGGTCAAAGGGAAGGTGAAGCTCGTCATGGTCGATGATGAAGATCGGGAATTCAAGCTGGTTCCGGCGTCGAAGCTGGACGTCTCTTCCAGCCAGGCGACCACCCCGACGCACGCCACGCTCCAATCCCAGTTGAAAGCTCTAGTCGAGATCACCCAGTCGCTGCGAAAGACTCTGGCTCTGAACCGGGTCCTGCCGCAGATTCTCGACAGCCTCTTCGTCATCTTCCCGGCCGCCGAACGCGGCTTCATCGTGCTCAAGAGCGACAAGGGGGAGTTGGAGCCTCGCTGGGTGAAAACTCGCGAAGGAGATCCCATCCGAACGGCCCGCATCAGCCGCACCATCGTGCGGAAGGTGATGGAGATACAGCAGGGGGTCCTTTCGGCCGATGCCGCCGACGACAGCCGCTTCGAAATGAGCAAGAGCCTGCCCGACGTCTGCATCCGCTCGGTCATGTGCGCCCCGCTGGTCGACAACGACGGCAAGTCTTTCGGCGCGCTGCAAATCGACACGGTCAGCGAGCGAGATCGCTTCCGGGAACAGGATCTGGAGGTGCTGCTCAGCGTGGCCACGCAGGCGTCGATCGCCATCGACAACTCGCGCCTGCACGAGTACACGCTGCGTCAGCGGGCGCTCGAACGGGATCTGGAGGTTGCCGATCAGATCCAGCGGGGGTTTTTGCCCAAACACGTACCCGACCTGCCGGGCTACCAGTTCTTCAGCTTCTACGAGCCGGCCAGTCACGTGGGCGGCGATTTCTACGATTACGTCGCCCTGCCCGACGGACGCCTCGCCGTGGTCGTGGCCGACGTCGTGGGACACGGCTTGGGGGCGGCGATGCTCACCGCCAAGCTGGCCGCCGAGGTCCGCCTTCATCTGCTCAGCACGTCCCGCCCCGCCGACGCGGTTACGCGGCTCAACGCCTCCTTCGCCCGCGACCTCATGGAAGGCCACTTCATCACCCTGGCCGTGGTCGTGCTTGCGCCCCCCACGGGCGACGTGACGGTCGTCAACGCCGGGCACATGCGGCCGATCCTCCGCCAGGCGGACGGCCAAATCGTCGACGTGGGACACGAAGTGACGGGGCTGCCGCTCGGCATCGTCGAAGAGATCTCTTACGAGCAGTGCGCCATCCAGCTCCCCCCGGGCGGAATGCTGCTGATCTTCACCGACGGCATCAACGAAGCGATGAACGAGGACAAGGAACTGTACGGCCTGCATCGCATCTGCGGGCAGTTGCACGCCACGCCCGGTGGCCCCCAACAACTGGGCCGAGACCTCGTCGCCGACGTCAAGCGGTTTATCGGCGAGCACCCGAAGCAGGACGACATGTGCATCCTCTGCTTGGGACGAGAACGGGCCACCGACACTGCACCCGGCCCCTGCAACGGCGCCGGCCGCTCACCTTGACGACCGTCGGCTCTCGGCGGTTTCGTTTCTCCACTCCTCGCGGAGAGCCTGCAACCGGTCGGCCTCGAACGTTCGCCGCGCAAGCCTCCCCGGTAGGCGGCGGTTTTTCCAAGCCCTTGAACCGCGCCGGCTCCCGGCTTAGTATCGAGGGATCGCGAAGCCCCGTGCCGGCCAAGGATCGGGCGACGAACGGCCCGGATAGAGGCCGACGCTCGGGGGGCCGCGAAGGGAGACGTGCCTGGAAGATTCGATGTTCTTTTGATGAGGAGTGCAGCCATGGGTAAGAGCTTCTTGGTCAGCATGATGGCGTGTCTCGTCGTCGCGGGAAGTGCGGTGGCCGGCGATTGGGTCGACCTGTTCGACGGGAAGACCCTCAACGGCTGGAGCGTGCACAGCGGGTTCGCCAAGTACGAGGTTGAGGACGGGACGATCGTGGGCACCGCCGTCAAGGGCAGCCCGAACTCGTTTCTCTGCACCGACAAGCAGTACGGCGACTTCGTGCTCGAGTTCGAGGTGAAGTGCGACCCCAAGCTCAACTCGGGCGTGCAGTTTCGTAGCCTGATCGCGGAAAAGGAGATGGTCTTCTGGTTCCTCAACGCGAAGGGCGAGCCCCGCAAACGCACCATCCCGCCCGATCGCGTTTACGGTTACCAGGTGGAGATCGCCGACGCGGAGCGGGGCACGTCGGGCGGGGTCTACGACGAGGCCCGGCGCGGCTTCTTCCTCTGCGACGTCTCGGAAGACCCCAAGGCCAGCAAGGCCTTCAAGAACGACACGTGGAACCACTACCGCATCGACTGCCGGGGCGACGCGATCAAGACCTGGATCAACGAGGTCCCCTGCGCCGACTTCCGCGACTCGCTCACCCCCCAAGGCGTCATCGGCCTCCAGGTCCACGGCATCCACGGTCAGGACTTCCAACCCTACCAGGTCCGCTGGCGGAACGTCCGGATCAAGGAGTTCGAGTAGCGGCGGTGTGCATACCGCAGAATTCGTTCCTCCGCGGAAGCGAGGCAACGAGCGACGGCTGCCACGACAACGATTTCATGGGTTGGCGTCATGCCCAGCGTGCCGGCCAGCGGATGAATGCTACGCTCGCAACAGTCGGTAGGAAGGATGTGCCGATTCCCATGTCCTCATCGATTGGTACAGAGCCGTTTCCTGGAAATGCGCGGTGTCGTATGCAAGCCTAAGGCCGCGCGCCAGGGCTTCCGGCTTGACTTCCGATTGCTTGCGTGCTCCGATGGTTCTTTGGAGGCAAAAGGACAGTATCTCGAGTACGTCAGGCCCGCAGGACACCTGCCATGGATCATGGCCCGGACTGCGCAACGATTCCATGCCTGACGCGATTTCCGCGTCGTCCAGATCATGTCTCTGCGAGCGGTTCTTGACCGCTACGAGCAGTGCGCTGAGATCGACACGCAAGTCCTCACGTGCGAGGAACCTCACGAAGGGCAGACCCTCAAAAGTGAGCGAGAGATCCTCACGAATAGAGAGCCACCGCAAGTACCCAATGGTCATCGCGCTCCTCGCCAGTACAGTCGGGAGCGTGCATCCTTGTCGCTTCTCGAAAGCCTCGACGCGAGGCGACTCCGCATACTCGCCCACTACCTTCTCAAATGCCGGCGAGGTGATCATCATACATTCCAAGTCGTGAAGATCCGTTGCCAGCACGTTCTCCGATCCGATCGGCGCTTCCTCAACGCGAGTGAAGTCGGCGTCCACGACTGCCAATACGCCCGGAAACCCTTCGTTCTCGAGGAGTTGCATCGCCACCGTCGCATTGTGCTTCCCATGGGCGATCACAATGCGACACGCCTCCGGGTCGAGCAGACTGCGGAGAGCGTTCTTATCCGACGGGCCTTCCGCAATCACCAGGGCCCCTTTGTGGTGCGTGCGCATCAAGCGCACTTCGTTGGCGACGATATGCGGGGTCATCGATGGTCTCATCGAACTGCTTCTTGCAGTTCACCAGTATCCTCCAACTCGACGGCCAAATCCCAACGGTCGCTAATGATCTGTGGCGAGTGTGTGGCGATCAGGACATCGAAGCCGGAAAGCCGTGTGATTTCATGAAGGTCGCTGAGGAACTGCTCCTGCCAGGCCACATGGAGCGAGATTTCCGGCTCGTCAACCAAGATGAGGGAGTCTTGCTGAACCTTGAACAGCAATTCGTACAGCAGAACGACTTCGTGTTGCTCGCCTGACGAGAGGCTCGTTGCATCTAAGGGCTGTCCCGAATCGGTTGTGAAGTTGATGCCGCTTTCTTTGCTTATCGCCATCCTCTTGTGCTTGAAGCGCCGATTTATCATGGACTTGAACAAGTCAATCTTCGCTGCAAGCTCCTGGAATACTGCCAGCTTCCTTTGCACGTCGCCCACGTAGACGGACAAGACGCTGGCTCTTGTATCGTCCATCGTCTCGGGCACCTGGAAATGGGGATCGCTCTCCTGATCAAGCAGGCCCGAGTCGATAAGCCGCTTCCGTTCTGCCTCGAATTCGGACAGACGGTGCGAGATCTCCTCCTTAGTCAAGGCGGCTGACGCCGATTCGCTCACAAGTCGAACCGGAAACGTGCGATCCAACGACTGCGAAAGCTCCGCATACCTCGTCAGAGTCGCTCCGATGGCGGACGCGAGTTCGGCGGAATAGCTCATGACGGTAGGTAGAAGTACCGAAGGTCTCTCATGTCTTCGTACTCGCGCCATTTGTCGGCGAGGGACTAGGCGATCCGCGCGAATGAACCTGACATCCACTGCGGCCTTCACTTCCCGAAGCCAATCCGGTTCTTCACGCGGTCGCCGCGGCATCTCCGGGAAGACATGAGCGTATCTGATGAATACGTCCTGTAGATCAAGAACCTCACCTTCAGATGTCCGCCAAGTCCTTGGACCGATTCGCTCCAAGTCAGGAATGACATCTTCAATCACGTCGATCGGGAAGGGAAGCTCCTTCGGGTCTGGTGTCAATATGTACTCGAAGGGATCCTTTCCATTACGGGAAAAGACGAGGCATTCCCCTTTCGAGGTTCTCCTTGTGCGTTTGCCTCGGGCTATGACGCCATTGCGCCTACCAACTTGAAGCGTCGTTCCATCGTCTAGTTCAACTCCGAAGGCGACGAAGGGAAACGTCGCTAGCTCGGAGTATCGCGAGTTGAATAGCCCGTCGATCATCCGGAGGATGGTGGTCTTCCCAAAGCCGTTCGGGGCATGGATGATCGTAATGCGATCATCCATGTTCATAGGGATATCATGATCGAAGAGGTTGAACAGCTTCTCCACGAATACACGTTTGACTCGCATCGCTGCTCTCCTTATCTGTGCCAGGGCATGGAGCACCAACTGTTTTGCGCCAGGACGACGTTGAGCTTTGGCTATGTGCTAGAGTTTAGGGCA
>CAZDHR010000286.1:0-9454 GCA_964505295.1 uncultured Planctomycetaceae bacterium | reverse complement strand
CGCAATAGTCGCTTTTCGCTCCGCGAAAAGACGCTTGTTCGCGGAGCGAACAACGGGGACTTTCCCAATCGCAAGTCATTGTGCGGACAGATGTTGGGCCAATTGGTCGGGGGGTAGTTTGAGCAGTTCCCACCAGTCGTCGGTGGGGAGTTTGAGGCCGAGGAGGGCGTAGGGGGATTTGCCGCGACGGCGACCCGTGCGAAAGGGGCGCATGTTCCAATAGAGACGCTTCAGGTCCAAGAGCCCTTGCGTCATCTTGCGATGGCGCGACTGGTGCATCCGCGCGACGCTGTTGATGCCCTCGACCAGACTGCTGGCCCGCCAGCATCCACGCAGCACGCGGCGAACCTGGCCGACCACCTCTTGCCAGCGTGTATCCTTCTGAAGGCGAACGGTCTCCACCATGACCAGCCCACGAGCCGCGGCCGCTTGCGGAGTCTGATCCTTCCACAACCATCGGCAACGACGCAAGCCCTCAAAACGCAACGCCGCCTCCAGCTCGTTCCGGTCGATCTCCAGTCGGCCGAGTGCTTCGTGGAGACGATCGAGAAACGTGAAGGTTTCCGGGCGATTTAGCAGCCGACGCGTCTTGTTCCATGGCGGCCCGGCGAGATGCGGCAGTTGCTCGCGGACGATCCGCTCCGCCCGCGTCCGATCGTTCAGTTTGCCCTCGGGCGTGAACAACGCCAAGGCTTGCTTCAGTCCCCCGAACGCCTGCTCGGCGCGGTCGGCCTGGTCCATCCGCTGCTCGGCTTTGGCCCAAGCCCGTTTGAGCGGGCCGCCCTTTCCCTGACGCGACTTGCCCTGACGGCCCAGCCGATCGAAACGCTTCTGCTCGGCGTCGGCCGCCTCCAAGGCCCGCGACGCAGCAGACCACGTCTGACGCAACGCTTTGCCCCCTTCGTAGAGCGTGTGGAAAACGTCCAGGCCGTCACGGAGTCCGGGCCGCTCGGCCTGGACCAGCGAGATCCCCTTGCTCAGGCCGGTTCCCGCGTCGCGAACGATGTATTCCAGCGACGAGTAGCCACGCAGCTCGTCGGCCCAGGTTTGGCCGTCGCGCTTGTTGACCAGGCGACCACGGCCGCCGCGCAAGTGCGTTCTCCGACGAAGCTAACCGCGCGCTACCGAAGAGACGGGTAGCGTCAGCACGAAGCACGCGCCGTCGGTCACGGTCTTGTCGAGCCGGAGGCGGGCGCCCATGTCGCGAGCGAGGCGGCGGCTCAGGGCCAGGCCGAGGCCGACGCCGGGGGCCGAGTTGGCCGCGTCGTGGGCCGACTTGGAGAACGAGCGGAACAGGCGCCGGGAGGCCGCACCCGAGATGCCCGGCCCGTGGTCGCGCACGCGCAAGTCGATTGCCCCATCGGCCCGCCGGAAGCTGAGGTGGATCCGTTTGTCCGGGGCGGCCCCGGCGTACTTGCCGGCGTTGTCGACCAGGTTCAACAGGATCTGCTCCACCGCCGACGGATTCGCGCGCACGACCGTCGAAAGGGCGTCCTCGTCGCGATCGATCGCGATCTCCATGCCGTCCTGCCGGGCGCGGTCGGCCAGCCGGGCCAGGATCGGCTCGAGCAGCCCTCCGAGCGTCAGGCTCTCCAGCCGCCCGTCGGCCCGACCACGCTCCAGCCGGCAGAAGAACCGCAGCCGTCCCTTCTATTCTTGCTGACCTGGAGTATGGCAAGAGCCGTCCGCCAGCCCCCCATTGCGTCGGCCCCGCAGTTTGTGGGGTCCCTTGCAGGGTTGCGGCTCGCGGCCCACAATGGCCATCCGCCGTGGTCCGGCGACTGTGACCCGGAAGGTCACATTTCGAGAACGGATGATCGAACTTGTAGAAAGGAACTTCGATGAACGGAATCCCCGTGCTCAGCGCCGAGGGCGACTGCATCGCCCGGGCGTGGGAGAACTCGCTGGTGACGCTCTACGAGTCGGGCTGTTTGGCGCCGACGGAGTACGACCAGCCGGGCGACCCGCCCAGCAAGGACGCCACGATGACGCTCGTGGTCCACGAGCCGCTCCGCGAGCCGATGATCCACAAGGACCTGCCCGGCGGCTTCGAGGACCTGGAAGAATACGTGATGGAGGTTTTGGACGGAATCAAGGATCACTTGGTCCGCGATCCGAGCGACCCGGCCGACACCCGCTGGGAGTACACGTACCACCAGCGGCTCGCTTCGTACGACGTGCCCACCTTGCCCCCGATCGACCAGATCGACCGGGTGGTGCGCCGGCTGGCCGAGGCGCCGCACACGCGTCGGGCCCAGGCGATCACGTGGAAGGTGTGGCAGGACGTCGACTGCTACGACCCGGCGTGTCTTCAGAGCATCTGGTGCCGGATCACGCCGGGGGAACCTGGGCCGGTGTTGAACATGAACGTCCGCTTCCGCTCGAACGACGCCTACAAGGCGGCCCTGATGAACATCTTCGCCCTGGTCCGGCTCCAGGAGAAGATCGCCGCCCGCGTCGCCCAAGTCTCCGGCGTCCCGGTCCGTCTCGGCCGCTACTGCCACGTGGCCGACAGCTACCACGTCTACGGCAAGGACCTCCCGGAGTTTGAAGGCCGGTTCCTCGGCGCGCTTCGGAAGCGGACGTTTCAAGAGCGGACGGTCCGCTACGAAGACGTCAAGCCGATGATGGACGAGGCCCGGCCGGCGATCCTGGAAAAGGTCCGCAAGATGCAACGCGGAACCGGCGGGAACCACGGCTGAGCGGTCGCCGAGCGGCGAATCGGGCGTGCCGGCGAACTGCGTCGGCGCGCCCCTGGAAGCGCCCACGAGCGCCGGTCCGTGTGCCGGGCGTCTGCCGAGCGACGAGACTCCCAACCGTTGACGGCCGAACGACCATTAGCTATACTGAGGGGAGCCGGCCCTTGCTGGGGGTGGAGGTTTGCAGCCGGGCCAAAGGGACCGGCTTCCGCTGGGCGATTGCCCGAATCGCGTCCGGCCGCAACGAGGACTCGTTTCCGGGAGGCGGGCAGATGGCCGTTCCACTGGACAAGTTCGTGCGGTCCCTTTCCAGCTCCGGGTTGATGACCGCCGAAGAGGTCGAAACGTTCATCCGCGGCTTGCCGGCCGATCGGCAGCCCGACGACGCCCGCACGCTGGCCAAGGAGATGCTTCGCCACAAGAAGCTCACGCGGTTTCAGATCCAGGCCGTCTATGAAGGAAAAGCCCGGGGCCTGGTCTTGGGCAACTACGTGATTCTCGATAAGATCGGCGAAGGGGGCATGGGGCAGGTGTTCAAGGCGCGGCACCGTCGCATGGAGCGCGTCGTCGCCTTGAAGGTGTTGCCCGAGGCCGCCATGAGCGCTCCCGAAGCGGTCCAGCGCTTCCAGCGGGAGGTGAAAGCGGCGGCGCGGCTTTCGCACCCGAACATCGTCACGGCGTACGACGCCGACGAGGCCGGGGGCGTTCACTTCCTCGTGATGGAATACGTGGAAGGAACGGACCTCGCCTCGCTGGTCGAAAAGCGCGGAACGCTCTCGGTGGACCGGGCGGTCGACTACGTCCGGCAGGCGGCCAAGGGATTGAAGTATGCCCACGGCCAGAACGTCGTCCACCGCGACATCAAGCCAGCGAACCTGTTGTTGGATCAGGCCGGCACGGTCAAGATCCTCGACCTGGGCATCGCCCGAGTCCGCGAGGAACCCGGCGCGGCCGACGCCACCGCCGACGCGGGGCTGACGCGCGAGGGCGCGGTGATGGGAACGGTCGACTTCATGTCGCCCGAGCAGGGACTGAACACCAAGAACGCCGACGCCCGCTCCGACGTCTACAGCCTGGGGTGTACCTTGTTCTGGTTGCTCGTGGGCGAGCCGATGTACGTGGGTGACACGCTGATGGCGAAACTCTTGGCCCATCGCGAGCAACCGGTTCCGTCGCTCCGCCACCTGCGAGGCGACGTTCCCCCGTCGTTGGACACCCTGTTTCGGCGCATGGTGGCCAAGAAGCCCATCGATCGCCAACAGTCGATGACCGAAGTGCTCGCCGACTTGAGCACGTGCGGCGCTACCAAGGGGTCAAGCGGAGTGAGGCCGGCGCCCGGTCCCCGTCCCATGGCGGAGACCGTGGATCGCCCCGCCACGACGAGGACCCTCCCCCCCGCGGCACGTCCCCCCGAGCGCTTGCCGGCCGACGCGCGGCGAAGACAGGCGCTGGAGAAGGCGAAGCGGGCGCAGCGGACGCGAACCCGGCAGGCCGGGCAAAAACAGGCTTGGTACGACGCGATCCACGACGCCGACCGCGACTACCGCCGCCGGCACGGGATCGGATTCATCTACCGGCTCCGCAAGAACCTCGGCAAGGCCGTCAACGTGGTGATGACGGTCGTCATCCTCGGCGGGCTCCTCGGCGGGACCGCCTACGCCTACCACGTCTGGTCGCGAAACACGCAGTGGATCACCGACTCCCAGACCCAGGTCGTCGCCGCCGTCAACCAACAGCTCGCGGCCCGAAGGCTCGACCCGGTCGCCGGCATCACGTTCCCCCAGGCGTCCCAAATCCGCGGCGTGCCGGAAGTGCTGTCGTTCCAGGAAACAGTCTACATGTCGGCCAACGTGGGGACCCGGCCCGTGGGCACCGTCGTCGGACAGTTCCACCGCACCAGCGGCATGCTGGAAATGACCATCGATATGACTGCCGGGCGAGACGCTCGCGGCCTGCTCTTCCAACTCAAGCCCGTCCCCTTCACCCCGCCGGGCGGCGCAACACCCGAGTAGGCCACGCGCTGCGCGCACAACCTCGCGATGGCACCGACGAACCGCCCGTCGGCAATCAGCCTTCAGCAGTCAGCCTTCGGCACACGGCTCCTTGGGGATTTCCGGGCTGACGGCTTGCTGTAGCCGACGTCGCACGCTTACTGCGATGGGCCATGCTTGAAGTGTTTGAGCCGGACGTCCTTGACCTGGACCTTCATCGGCAAGCCGCCGTGGAGCTGGATGGCGAGGATGCCGTCGCGATGGGCCTTGCCCCGCTCGTGGTCGAGCACCTGGGACGTCACCTTGCCGTTGATCTTGAGGGTGATGAGGGGGCCGCGGGCGATGACGTGGTACTCGTTCCAGTCGTCGTTGTTGACGTGCTTGAGCAGCTCGTCGGGGTCGGCGACGGCGGTATGGGTACGTTTACCCCCGCCATCGATTTCGACCTTTTGGCCCTGGGGGCCGATCACCCGGTCAAGGTCGGCCCGGTGGGAGTTGCAGTCGTAGAGGCAGCCGGTCCACTGCTTCGCGGCGTCGAAATCGGCCTGGTAGCCGGCCACGTCCCAGTTTTTCAGCTCGCGGCTGCGGAACTGGACGCCCGAGTTGCCGGCCGGGATACGAAAGGAGAACCGCAGCTCGAAGTCGGCGACCTTGCCGCCGCGCCACATGAGGTAGGTGCAGCCCTTGACGGGCTTCTTCGGCGTGCTGATTCCCGTGATCGCCCCATCCCGGACCGACCAGAACCCTTCCTCGCCCTCCCAGCCGCTGAGGTCCCTGCCGTTGAAGATGGGGACGAACCCTTCCTCCTTCTCGGCCGCGGGCACGGCGGAGCACAGGACGCAGGCAGTCAATAAGGCGACGGGGAGCATTCTCGCTGGCATGGCGGTGGCCCTTTCGTTTCCGGATGATCGAGTGGATGACGGGGTGGCTCGGGGCGGCGGCTCGCGAATGGTGGATCATGGAACAGAGGGATCTCGCCAAGACGCGAAGACGCAAAGAAGAAAGAGTGTAACGAGCGGATGGGAATGGTTCTTCCTTCGCTATTGCTCTGCTTCCCAGGCTGCAATTTGGGAACAAGGCGTGCCCTATTTCTTCTGTCGCCGATTAGGACGCGAAGCGTCCTCGGCGTGCGTTCCGACGCCAAGCGTCGGAACGATGAAACCCTTCTCCCTTCCCTCTTTCCTTTGCGCCTTGGCGTCTTGGCGAGAGCCCTTGTCCCTGGCACGTCGCAGCGTCTTGGCGAGAGCCTCTTGTTCCTTCTTGCCACCGTTCCCCCGGTCCCTCGGGTCAACGCTCTTCGAGCAGCTTGCGGATGGCGGCCTTGTAGACGTGCTCGCTATTCGGGGCGACGCGGGAGGCGGTGGGCTCGTATCCGCCTTCGGAGAACGATTTCTCCGTGCAGATGTAGCCCGGCCCCACGTCGCCGTACGCCGCCACGGCGACGAACGCGTCCGGCTTAACGCGCTGCGCGAAGAGCTGGAACTCGACCATCGACTCGCCCGGCAGGTGGAGCACGTAGACGTCGCCGATCACGAGCAGGCCGAGGTCGATGGGGCGCTTGTCCCGCTCGGCATAGGCGACGCGCGTGGCCGCGCGGATGCGGTGCCTCGCGTCCACCTGGGGGTCGGCCATCTTGGCCCGGTTCTCCTCGACCGTGTAGCCGGGGTCGTCTCGCGCCGGGAGCGTGACCGGGAGGGTCCGCCACTCGATTCGCTCGCAGGGCACGAGGCGGGTCGAGGCGACGGAGGCTTCCATGCCGGCGTAGAGCCGGTCGGTCAGCTCGTCGCGGGCGCGGGGCGTGCGGTCGTTGTACTTGCCCATCGCCACGTCGCCCGAGCAGCCGGTGAAGTAGATCTGGAACACGCCTTCTTTTTTCTGGAGTCGTTCGCGGGCGAAGCCGGGCACGTCGTACGAGGCGCGGGGATCGCCGTAGAAGCTTTGGGGGTGCGTGGCGTAGTAGTGAATTCGGACCAGCGGCTTGTCGCCCTGGGCGAAGGTGATCGTCTTCAGCATCGGGTCGATGACGCCCTCGGTCATCGCCCTCAGCTCGGGATCGGTGCAGGAACTCATGCGCGAGCGGACCTTGCCGCCTTCGATGGGAATCCGCCGGGTGGAGGCGACGCGATCGACCTTGGCCTGGCCGACGCCGACGTGGTCGAACGGCTGGAACGGCGCCTTCGCGACGGCCTCGGCCAGGCGGTCGGTCACCCGGTCGAGGAACTCGAAGTCGACGTAGAGGGGCAGGTCGTCGAACGGTTCGAGCAGGCGTTGGGCGTCGCCGTCGGTGTAGGGGGCCGTGTGCTGGTGGATCGCGTGGACGGCCACGTGCTTGCGGTCGACGCCCACGGCGGCCGCGATCTTGTCGCGGAACAGGTCGTGGCTGGAGTTGCACAGCCCGCACCAGTCGAGCGAACAGAGGACGTAGCGCTCTTGCCCGTCGTCCAGGACGACCCCCTTGGCCAACAGCGGCGTCTCGACCTCCTTGACCGGGACGACCCAGATGAGCGGATGGCCGTCGACCGGCGGCGTCACGTCGCAGGAGAACGTGGCGACGCGGAGTCGGCCGGGCGGGTCGGCCGCCAGGAAGGCCGGGCAGGCAAGCGAAACGGCAATCGCCGGCAAGAGCAGTCGGAGAAACGCGCGGTGCATGGGGGCTTCCTCGCTGATACGAGTTGCGCAGACAGGGACGTCGAGCGTTCGGAGCGGTCGCCCCGTTACGATCGGGACGACCACCACGATAGTCGACCCGGGCGGCGGACGCAAACCCCGGCAGGAAGCGTGGTGCGGCGGGCTTTCCGGGCGGGCCGTCAGAACGGGGAGAAGCCCTGGGAGGACTGAAACTCCTCCCAGATTTTCTTGGTGATTTCGTCGGGCTCTTTCGGGAGGATGATTTTGGGTTCGTACGGGTGAGACCGTTTGTTGTGGACGGTGGCCTCGATGATTTTGTCGGGTTTGGGGAGGAGCTCTTCTTCGATTTCCGGATCGGGCTTCCGGCGCTGGAGCCGGGCGAGGACGTCGATGCCCCGAACCACTCGGCCGAAAACGGTCTGCTTGCCGTCGAGTGTCCGGAGGGGCAGAAAGGCGATGCAGAACTGCGAGCCGCCCGTGTTGCGCTCCTGCGTGACCATGCTCACGCTTCCGCGGAAGTGGAGCCGGTGGTTGGGTTGGTAGCACTCGCAACGGATCATGTAGCCGGGTCCGCCCAACCCGTTCCCCTCCGGACATCCCGTCTGGGCCACAAGCCGCTGTTCGACGTAGAAGAAGGTCAGCCCGTCGTAAAATCCCTTTTCGACCAGCGAGATGAAGTTGGCCACCGTGTTGGGAGCTTCGTTCTCGAACAGCTCCAGCTCGATCTCGCCTTTGTTGGTCTTCAGCAGCACGCGGGGGAGATCGGCGGCCGCCTTCTCCTGATCGCGAAGCGCTCGCTCCCTCGGCCAGGCTTCCTGGTAGTAGCCCAAGTCGGCGCGAACCTCCCGGACGATTTCCTTCAGCAGGTTCCGCTGGGCCATGGTCTCCTTGCCGGGGATACGTCTCTCGTTCTCGTCGAGCCACTCGAAGTGTCTGGCGGCCAGATCGAACTCGCCGACGGCGAACGCGGCGATCGCGGTGAAGTAGTACGTCATGTAGTTGCCGAGCCGGTTATCGATCAGCTTCTGGCCGATGGAGAGGGCATCTTCGTACTCTTCGCGCAGAAGCAGCGTCGCGGCCATGTCCGCCAGGAAGTAGGACAGGTCCTTGTTTTCCTCGGGTTGTTTGACGCAGGCGATCACGGCCGCGTCGACCAGTTGGGCTTCCAGCACCCCGCCCCTCTTGACCATTTGGTCGTACTTCTTTTCGAGCTCCGGGCGTACCTCGGGCGAGGCGATCGCGTAGTCCCTTCTCAGTTGGCGAAGCTGGTCGATGAACGGGTTCCACTCGTCGAGGACCGCGTCGTAGTCGGCCCTTTCGCGGCTCCGCTCGGTCGGCTCGGCGGCAGGCGGCGAGCAACCGGCCCAGATCGCCACGGCGGCCAGCCATCCAAGCCCCAGGATTCTTCGCCCAAAGCGCATCACAAACCCTCCGTTGATTCGCCGAGTCGCCGAGAGGGGATCGCCCGGCTCGTCGCGACCCGATTCATCGAGTCCCTCGACGACTCCAGCCGGATCCCTCGGCAACTGCGACCGTATGAAGGCGGCCGCTACCAACGCACACGAAGCCTGGTGGATTCTACGCGCCAGGTAGCCTTGTCATCTAGTCCCTTGCCTGGTCGAACCGCAGGAGGCGGGCGCTGTTGCCGATGACGAAGAACTCGCCGACGTTGTGCAAGAGGGCGCCGGCCAGGGGCCCGACGATCCCAATCGAGGCCAGCCAGACGAACGCGATCGAGATGCCCGCCCCGATGAGCACGTTTTGGTGGACGGCCGAGCGGGTGCGCCGGGCGAGCTCGACGCAGGTCGGCAGTCGGCCCAGGTCGTTGGTCATCAGGGCCACGTCGGCGCTTTGCAGGGCGACGTCGGAGGCGACCGCACCGAGGGCCACGCCGACGTCGCCGCTGGCCAGGGCCAAGGCGTCGTTCACCCCGTCACCCACCACCATCACCAGGTTCCCCGCCTCACGCTCATCGTGCACGGTCTGGAGCTTCTGCTCGGGCAAGACTTCGGCGATGATCTCGTCCATCTCCAGCTCGGCCCCGATCTTGCGCGCGACCTCGTTGCGGTCGCCGGTCAACAGGACGGAGCGCTCCAGGCCGAGCGATCTCAGGTCGCGGAGGGCCTGCTTGGCCTC
>CAZDHR010000285.1:0-9466 GCA_964505295.1 uncultured Planctomycetaceae bacterium | reverse complement strand
GTGCGAAGCACCCTTCGGGCCGTTCCGGCAAAAGAGCTGCGTCCCCTTTTCCAGAACGAGCAGGCCGACGACGTTGCGTCCCTCGCGCACGGGAATCCCCAGAAGCTCCACCTGGCGGATCAGTGCCCGGCACATCTGCTGCGACGTGTAGGGCCCGATCGACGTGGCCCGCTGCCGGGGATCGTGGTCGGTCTTATATCCGATGAACTGGCCATAGGTGTCGCGGGGAAAGGGCACGCCCAGGTTCACCAGGTTGACGAACGCCCGGGCCGACATGCTCGCCTCGACCAGGGCCAGATCGCCGTGCATGCTCCCGCCGGCGAAGTACGTTTCGGCCATGGTCCGGGGGGCGTCGGCGTCTTCGCCGCACATCGAGAGCTTGTAGTAGGTCTGCTTGTCGCTCCCCGTGTTGATCGACGTGCCCATCTCGAGCCCCTCGCTGACGATGAGCACGTCATCCACCCGCCCGGCGCGAAGCTGCACCGCCGCGTTCAAGCCCGCCGCGCCGCTCCCGATCACGAGCGTGTGGACCCAAGTGACGGGCAGCGATACCTGCTGCCCGCCGGGGGTAGAGATCGTTAGGGTTTGTTCGCGCATGATATACCATCCTTCCCGAGAGGGGTTTCAAGGCGGTTCGGTCGTGGTTTGATGAGAGTAGCAGGCCACGAACGGCCACACGGATTGTATTGCCAGCTCTTACGCGCCTCAACCACCCCACGGGCTTCCTCCTCGGTGAAGATGCTGGTAGTCTGCGTGTTGTCCACCTACGTCCGTTGGCTGAGCTACCACGCTGCGAACGATCGCAGGGCGCTTCGCGGCAGGGCACTGTGGTTGAGGAATCTCGATGGCGAAGAAAGGCAAACCAACTTCCGGTCCGCGATCTGCGGAAATCCGCCGAATCCCCGCTCCCAAGCTCCCCTACAAGCCGCGCGACCCCAATCGCTACCGGCCCAACATCGCGCTGATCGGCTGCGGGGGCATCACCAAGCATCATCTGACCGTCTACCGCAGGGCCGGCTACCCCGTGGTGGGGCTCTGCGACGTGGACCTCAGCCGGGCCAAGAAGCGTCGGGCCGAGTTCTTCCCCGAGGCCAAGGTCTATCGCGACTGGCGCGACGTCTTGCGCCGCGACGACGTCGAAGTCGTCGACCTGGCCGCCCATCCGCACCAGCGCGTCCCGATGATCGAGGCGGCGCTGGAGGCCGGCAAGCACGTGTTAAGCCAAAAGCCGTTCGTCCTCGACCTCGGCTTCGGCCGGCGCATGGTCGACCTGGCCGACCGGAAGGGCGTCAAGCTGGCCGTCAACCAAAACGCCCGCTGGGCTCCGCATTTCAGCTATATCCGCCATGCCATCCGCGTAGGGCTGATCGGCGAGGTCGCGGCCGCACACTCGTCGGTCCACTGGGACCACAGCTTCCTCGAAGGCACGCCGTTCGACGAGGTCAAGCACCTGATCCTCTACGACTTCGCCATCCACTGGTTCGATATCCTCACCTGCTTCTTCGGCGACCGCGAGCCCAAGCGGGTGTACGCCTCGGTCGCGCGAACCGGCTGGCAGTCGATGAAGCCGCCGCTTTTGGCCCAGGCGTTGGTGGAATACGAGGGGGCGCAGGCCTCGCTCGTCTTCGACGCCCATACCCGGTTCGGCCCGCACGATCGCACCTACGTGACCGGCAGCCGCGGCACGCTTTCGAGCACGGGCCCCGACCTCAAGCACCAGAAGGTCACCCTCGCGACCGCCGACGGCCAAGCCAGCCCCCGCCTCCACGGCTGCTGGTTCCCCGACGGCTTCCACGGCACCATGGGCGAGCTGCTTTCAGCCATCGAAGAGGACCGCGAGCCCGAGAACGGCGCCCGGCAAAACCTCAAGAGCCTCGCCCTCTGCTTCGCCGCCGTCGCCAGCGCCGAGCGTCACCGCCCCGTGATCCCGGACACGGTGCGGAAGATGCCGGAATGACCGAGGCCCTCCCCCTCGTTCCCAGGCTCCGTCCCCATGTGCCAACAAAAAGCCCGCCTCCACACCGGTGCTTGGTGGAGGCGGGCTTTGAGGGTCTTCGGTGACTTGCTCGCTCGACGATCGCCGCGGGCAAAGCAACGCGGGTCTTTAGTCGCGCGACGCACGCCAGCCGCCCACGTCGAGCGTGGAGCCGGAGGCCGCGTCGGCTGCCGGCGCCTCGGTGATTTGCCGGTAGGTGGCGTAGTGAATCGGCTTCGCGGCCGTCCGGTTGTACGGGTCGATCAACGCGGGCGGCTCCGTCGAGATCGGGCTGCGTTTCAGTTCCGAGCTGGGCCGGTACCGCGACGTGGCCTCCGGCGTCCCTTGGGCCGATGCACCGCTCGAGCCGGCTCCCTCTTCCGTCCTGAACGTGCTGCTGCTGGGCGGAACGTAGCCCGGATCGAGACTGGGCGAGCTCGTGACCGGCCCCGGGACCGTCGTGGCGGGAACACAGCCGGACGGACAGCTCGATCCGACGGACGAGCTGATCACGCTCCCGGAAAGGGAAGGCACGGGGCAGCACGGATTGCAAGCGGGACTGCAAACCGAACCGCAAACGGGGCTGTACACCGTCGTGCTCGGCGCACACGTGGGGGAGCAGACCATCCGGTACGACGTCACGGGCTTCCGGTGGAGCCAGGGGAGGAGGGTCCTTCGGGTCACCGGCTGGTAGGCGGTCGTCGGGCACCCCGTGCACGGATCGATCGAGGTGATCGGCTGGTAGCTGGTTCGCTCGATCCGCGAGTAGCTCCACCGGTACGTGGTCTGCGGGGTGTAATAGCACGTTTGCACCACGGGCGAACACACCGTGTACGAGCAAGGCGAACACGCGGTGTACGACGTGCTGACGACGGGCATCAGGCTCACGCGCTGGGCCGTGTACGGCGGCGCGTAGGTCGTCGCGACGGGCGCCGGCGAGGCGGTGGGAAACAGCCAGTCGCACAAGCCGCCCTCACTTGGCGACGGCGCCAACAACAGGGCCACTGCCAAGCCACAGGCAACGGCCGCAACACGCAGCTTCGAGTACCACATGGTTCTACTCCATGCCGGGAGACGTTGTTTGTATTCTATGCCCGAAAACGAGGCAACCATTCCATCAGAGCAGTCAGCGGGGGGCTTGTCAAGAACCGGCCGCCGTCGGCTCGTCCATTGGCTGCGAATTTTCCTTGTTCGGATTATTCATTCCAGGCAACGCGTGCGGGTTGCGACGGTTGTGAGCCGGGCCGCCCACCGCCTGGGATTTCCCAGACACCATAGGAAAGGGTAGTTCACGAATTCGCTTGAGGGGATCGCAGACGCGGAGAAAACGCAGGCACGGGGAGTCCTCCGCAGTTTCTACGCGGAGGGCAGCAGCACGGTTCTGTCGCCGGCGGCTTTCGTCCGTCCCGGGCGGGGTGTTTGCTAGCATTGCCGCCGACCGCGCCGCCGTTCGTACAGGTCGTAGAGGTCGAACAGGATTTCCCGCATGTTCCCCTCGTGCGACGTGAACGGCCGGTCCACTTCGTCTGCCGTGACGGGCGAGGGCTCGCCGCCGAGAAGGTCGCGGACGATCTCGTGGGCCAGCCCGAGGCTGGTCGTCGTACGAAACAGGTCCGGCAACCCGACGGACTGGTGCGACGTGACGACCAGCCCGAAACCTCGCCGGCGACGGAGCCGCCGTAGGGTGAACCGGCTCCACGTGCTGAGCTGCTCGTAGCCGTCGACAATCAACACGGTGCCCGGCCCGAAAGCCGACGTTTGCCGGCGGCTCACCGGGAGACGACGCTGCCCGTCGTGCAGTTCGATCAAGTAGGGTCGGCGCCCGCTCCGCTCGATCGAGGTGATCAGCGTGGCGACCAGCGCCGACTTGCCGCTGCCGTGAGGCCCGACGATCTGGCCTTGCCAGTTGTTTCTTTCTAGACGTTCGAGGAGCCCCTCGGCGCTCTTGCCGGCGGGGAACCGAAACGGAATCGCCCCGGGCCGGACGTGACGGGTGGAGAAAGGGTTCGCGACGGGCTCGGGGTCGTGCGGCTTGCTCACGATTCTCGCGCCCTGGTGGCCGGCACGTCGCCCAACTGGAACGGCAGCTCCCCGACGACCTCGCGATCCCGCGCCAAGAACACGCGCACCCGAACGCACCACCGCAGCTTGACGATCACCCCCCGGTAGCTCAGGGGACTCTTGGGCAGAATGGTGCTGAAGCGTCCGGGGGATCGGGCGTCGATCCAGTCGCCGTCTTCGGCCGAAAACCGCCGGAAATCGTGCACGGCCAGATCCTCGTCGCCCTTGCCGTCGGTGTGCCACAACACGGATACCTCGACCGCCTTGACGTCCTCAGGCCGCACCGATTCCAGACGATACTCCCCGGAGAGCGTCTCGCCCGGCTGATACGCCCGACCGTTGCCGTCGAACCGGATTGTCACCCTCGGCTCGTTCATCGGTCGTTCTTCCCGTTGACGCGGGGATAGATGATCACGGGGAAGGATCGCTCGAAGTCGGGCCACCGGGCCGGACTCCCCTTGACGAGGATTCTCCAGGTGACCTCGTTGTGCCCCGATTTGAACGAGTGCATCGCGCCGACGGGCACGGCCAGCTCGCACTCGGTTTGGAACGGCACGCCGCCGGCCACCTCGACGTCGTCGCGTCGAAGCAAGGGCTGCTCCCACACGCGCCGAGTCTCGGTCCGGGCGTCGGTGCCGTGGCGGAACGTGGCTCCTTCGTCGCAGACCAACAGCAGCTCCAGCCGACGGAGCTTCAGCCGTCCCGTCTGCGAGAGGAACAGCCGATATCGCCTGCCCGGCTGGAGCGGTTGGTCGGAAATCTCGACGAGCGTGGGCCCGACGCCGGTGGTGACCAGAAGCTGTCGCAGAAAGAACGCGATCAGCCCGATGCCGATGAGCACGAACGGAAGCGTGAAGATCGCCAGAAGCCAATCGGGACTGCCCTCCACAAAGCTGCCGATCACGATCACCACGAAGACCGACACCAGGCCGTTCCAGAGCAGACAGGCCACCAGCCAAGCGGAGAGCGCCCAGACGGGCGAGCCGACCACGGGAAGCCGGAAAGCCAGCTTCGTGCCGGGGCTGTCGGTGATGTTGGTCGCGACGGGCACGTACGGGAAGTCGGGCTTGGATGCGCCGTTTCCCGAAAAGAGATCGAGCCGGGCCGCGTGCTTGACGATCGCCGCGCGGCGCTCCGCCGACTTTCCCCAGGTAGCCAGCGTGTAGACCAGTCCGCCGCCGCCGATGAGGACCAGGGAGACGGGCACAATCATCGAAAGCCAAACCCGCCAGCTCGATCCCCATATCACCACGGCCACGTACGGATCCGACGGATCGTAGTAGACGACGTATTCGTCGCCCTCGTTGAAGCGGCGGCGCATCGCCTCGGCATCATCCCGTTCGGTGCCGTACCCGCCGCCTCGGACGGTGTGAATGTCGTACGTCGAGACCCGGTAGGTCACGCCGTCGATCTCGTACTCGATCTGCACTTCCGGCCGGTAGAGGGTGCCGTCGTCGCCCTGCTTCTCGCCGACCTGCGTTCTCAGGACGGTACAAACGCCCCGGGCGAACTGGTGGTTGGCTCTCCACTCGGGGACCACCCAAGCGGCGAAGAGCACCGCCAGGCCCCCACAACCCAGCAGCACGAGGGCGGCGAAGAAGACGGCCTCCCCGGCGCTGCCGAGCTTGCTGGAACCCGTTCGCCGGTTGCCCCGCTTCTTCTCGTAGAGTCGGAAGCTGCGAGCCAAGTTGACTTCTCCGCAAGGGTTCCCTCGGATGGATCAAACGCACGCGCAAGGCGCGGGGCCTCGTCGTCCTCGTGGGACACACTCGTTTGTCCGGTCGCCGCCATCGTATGGGCGACGGAGGGACGGCTGTCCGATACGTTTGACAGCAACAGACTCCAAGGAGGCTACCGAGGGCGTTCGGCCTCGTGCGCCGAAACGCTCTGACGGCTGGGGCGGTGACGCTCACCGCCTCCGAATCGGGCCGGCTGCCTTGGTTGACACGCTGTTCGAGGCAGTCGTGCCGCGGCTGACCCGGGGGGCGAATGCCGAGACTCGCGCCGTCGACTACCGTTCGCCTGCCAGGATCGGTTGCCTTGCTTGTCCTGGGGAAACGTTCGCCAACTGTTTCCCTCCGCGATAGAAGCCGATGTCCTCCAGCGCTTTGTACACCTCCTCGAGCGTCTTCTCCCCGAAGTTGGAGATGCTCAGAAGGTCGTCACGCGTGCAGTGCAACAGGTCAAGAACCGTGAAGATCCCTCGCTCTTCGAGACAGTTCGTCGTGCGGACCGAGAGGCCGATCTCGGCCGTGCTCATTTCCAGCTTCTTCTTCAGGTCTACCGCTTGCGTGTCTACCTGGCTCAAAGGAACGCGCGTACCCATGGGGTCCCTCCCATTTCAGATCCGTCTTGGAACTCACCCTACTCCATGGACGGCGGGTCCGAGCCGCCGTCAGCCTAGCAGTATACCAATTTCAGGACTCCTGCCCAGCACTTTTCTCGCGTTTCGAGCGACTCCGGCCCTCTTTTTTTGACCCTCCGGATAGATAAACAACAACCCGCCGGACGCGGGGTGCGTTTCCAACGTGGCAACAGCTATTCCCGGAACAGTAGTTGCTGGAAATTCGGAAGTCTTTGATGACAAACGACTTAAGCTGTGTCTTGAAGCCTACGGATTCCGCGACCCTGAGTTCCTCAAACTCAAAATCCTCGGCATCCATGAAACCAAGTACGCTTTAGTCGGATGAACCTAAAATGAAAGCCTGACCCCGATGTCGATGTCGATGTCGATGTCCGATGTGACCCCGATGTGCCACCCGGTCGCTCGTCAGAAGGCCATTCGGCCCCAGCCCTTGCTATGGCCGTCGAGCGGCGGTAGCCCGAGGATCTCTCTGCCGCGTCGCACGTAGTAGCGGTAGTTCTCCAGGGGCGTCCCGTTGGGAATGCGGTGGTCGAGGCTGAAGACCGTTCCCCGCCGCATAAGCGGCTGCATCTTGTACTCCAGCTCGCGCTCGATCTCTTCTGGGGATCGGCGCAATACGTGCTTGTCGATGCCGCCGAGAATCGCCAGGCGATCGGCGTATCTTGTGCGCACTTCGACGACGTCCATGCCCGCGGCCGGCTCGAAGGAGTGCATCACGTTGACGCCGCACTCCAGAAAGGCGTCGAGCACCGGCGTCATGTTGCCGTCGCTGTCGAGGTTGAACAGGCGCGTCCCCCGATCGGACACGACCTCCCAGCACGCGCGGTAGTAGGGGGCCAGGAACCGGCGAACGTGGGCCGGGCCGATGAGCGGGCCGCTCTTGCCCGCCATGTCCTCGTGGACGAACAACTGATCGATGACGACCTTCTCCGTCACCCGCTCCAGCACGCGAACGCTGGTCTCGGTGAGCGTCTGAAGGACGTCGGTCATCAGGTCGGGCTGGGTGTAATAGCTCAGACAGGCTTGCTCTTCGCCCATTAGCTCCCGGGCGATATCCCAACCGCCGGGGATCTCCGCCCGCACCATGTGCCCCGCTTCCTGGAGCGCCCTGGCACGGTCGACGGCCGCCCAGTCGATCCGGTCGTCGCGATAGGTGAAGCACGGCTTCAGGGCGGGCCAGTCGTCCGGCCCCTTGATCGGGAAGTCGAGCGGCAGGGGAATCGTGGCCGTGCCCTTGCAGAGCTTGCAGGTTCGGCCGAGGTGGTCGCGCGTGAGCACGTGCCGGTCGGTCTCCTCGATCACCGTGGGCTCCGACACGGGGAAGGGCCCGCACACGCCCCCACACTCGACGTAGGGAACGTAATCCCAGTCGAAGCCGACCATGTCGATCTCGTCTTCGGTAGCGCCCTGGGCGCGCCACTCTTCATCCAGCCCCACCAGCGGACCGAACAGCTCGCTGAACATCGGGCGCTCCGCCTCGCCGAAGGTCATCAGCTCGACGTACTGCTCTCGTGTCCACTTCATGATCGCTGCTTTCGGCACGAGCCGCACTTCGACGACGCCGGGCGCGTCGAGATGCACGTCGTCGATGCGCTTCAACACGCGGTTGCGCCCGCCGGCCAGCTTGACCACGTCGATGCGGTCGGTGACGCTCGGCCGGCCGCTCGACGCGCCGACTTGCACGTCGAACACCTCGCCGCCCCAGAGTCGCCGGACGTCGTTCACGTGGTTCGTCGACCAGTCGCGCCCCACGCGCGTCGAGCTGAGGTAGCCCACCGGCTTGTCGCGGCCGCGGAACCGAAACCCGGCCATGGGGTTGTTGCCGTAAGCGTGCACCATGACCCCGTTGTAGCCCATCTTCTGCGACTGCGCGATCCAGCGCTGCCAGTGCTCGACGTTCCACGTGGAGCAGCCGCTGAGGAAGTTGTGCCAATTGAACACCATGCGCACGGGCGCGAGCGGCGCGTCGCTCATCGCCCAGCGATCGAACGAGAACTCCGCCGGGGGCTCGCAGGGAAGCGTATCGAGGCTGAGGTAGAACCCGCAGCCCAGGCGTTCGAGCAGCCGATAAACGCCGTGCCCCATCCATGCAATCTCCCGGGCTCGAAGTCCGACTTGCGCGCCTCCGGCGGCCCTGAGGTCCCGACTTGCCGGCCGCACGGCCACACGTGCGTTGCCAACCGCGTTCACAACGATCCGAACAGGGCGGACCGACGCAACTCCTTGACAGCCGGTCAGCACGGCACTAAACCTGAACCGAGTGAGGTAGACCCAAGCGGCGAGCCCCGGCAGACGCGCCCAGCAAGAGGAGACGGCCCATGATTTGCGGCAAGCAGGCTCTGTCGGTTGTGTCGGTGCTGGCGTTGATCGGCGTTTTCGCATCGGCGCCCGGCCAGGCCCGTGCGGCCGGCGCGCCGGACCGGCCGCCCAACCTCCTCTTCATCCTGATGGACAACATCGGCCAGGACTGGTTCGGCTGCTATGGGAGCCTGGAAGGGCAGACCCCCGAGATCGACAAGCTGGCCGCCGGCGGCGTGCGGTTCCGCCACTGCTACGTGGTCCCGCTGTGCAGCACCAGCCGCCACGTCTTCTTCACCGGGAGGTACCCCTTTCGCACCGGCTGGACGATCCACCACGACGCGGCCATCTACGGCGGCGGCTACTTCGACTGGAACCGGGAGACGAGCTTCATCCGCGTGCTGCAATCGGCGGGCTACGCCACGGCGCTGGCCGGCAAGTGGCAGATCAACAACCTCTTCGATCAGCCCGACGCCCTCCAGAAGCACGGCTTCGACGAGCACTGCGTCTTCCCCGAAGGCCCGCGCGGTCACCCGGCGCATACGAAGAAATACTGGGACCCGTACGTGCTGCGCGACGGCCGGCGCGCGGACGCCGAGGGCCGGTTCGGCCCGCAGTTCTTCACCGACTACCTGATCGACTTCATGCGTCGGCACCGCGACCGGCCGTTCCTGGCCGTCTACCCGACCGTGCTCACCCACCTACCGGTGACCAAAACGCCGCTCAACCGGGACCGAGACTTGACCGAGCGCGAGCAGCTTGCCGGC
>CAZDHR010000284.1:0-9481 GCA_964505295.1 uncultured Planctomycetaceae bacterium | reverse complement strand
CCCTTCGGGTGCTTCGCACAAAAGGTGCCTGTCACCTTGTTTTCTGCGGGGAGGTTGTTTCCTGTGTGTTGCCTCGGCAAGCCTGGAACCACGGAAATCGAGAATTGCCCCTGCGCGGCGACCCGGCGCTGCGTTACAATGGGTTCTTTTCTACAGCGCCGACAGCGTTCCTCCCGATGATCTGCTCCTTGCGCCGCCAACCCAAACCGCTCGAATCCGAGGAGATCGGTCGCCGCATCCGACGGGACCCGGGCCGCCAAAGCCCCTACGGCTTGCCGTTCTGGAGGGCGTACCTGGCCAACACGGCCGTGATGGTGGCCATCGCGCTTCTGTACCGGTACGCCGATTTTGTCACGCTTCTGGGCGGAACCGAGCTGCACCTGGGGTGGATCGTGGGCGTCGGGATGGTCGGCAGCTTGCTCGTGCGGCTCCTGCTGGGCACGGCCATCGACCGTTGGGGGGCCCGTCTCGTCTGGGTTGGCTCCCTGGTCCTGTTTTCGGCGAGCTGCTTCGGCCACTTGGCCGTCGCCGACTACGCCGGCCCGGCCGTCTATCTATGGCGCGTCGCCTATTGCTCGGCGGTGGCCGGAATCATGGGCGCGGCGATGACCTTCATCTCCGGCCGGGCCCCCGTCGCACGCATGGCCGAGATGATCGGCATGCTGGGCACTTCCGGGTTCTTCGGCATCGTCTTGGGAACCCAACTGGGCGACCTGCTGCTGGGAACCGAGACGATCGAACGATGGCAGGTCGACCGGATGTTCCTGGTGGCGGGCACGCTGGGCCTGTGCGCCGTGACGTTCGTCTGGGGGGCCACACGCCACGAGCCTCGCCCCAAGCGGCGACGCCGGCCCCCGGCCCTCTGGATCCTCCGACGCTACTTCCCCGGCACCGTGCTGCTGGTGGGGGTGGCCACGGGCATCGGCATCGGGCTGCCGACCGCGTTCCTGCGCCCCTACGCCGCCGAGTTGGACATCCCGCGGATCGGGCTGTTTTTCGGCGTCTACGCACCGACGGCCATCCTCACGCGAATCGTCACACGACGCCTGCCCGAGCGGTTGGGGCTCGCGCCGATGATCCTCGTTGGCTTGGGCACGTTGATCGTCGGGCAATTGCTGTTGGTGCGGGTCGGCTCCGAGTGGACGTTCGTCTTGCCCGGCATCGTCTATGGCGCGGGGCATGCCCTTCTGGTACCCTCAACCATCGCGGCGGGCTCCAGGGCGTTCCCCAACCGGCATCGGGGGTTGGGCACCACCCTGATCCTGTCCATGTTCGACGTGGGGAACCTGGTCGGAGCCCCCGTGGCCGGCGCGATCGTCCACTTCGGCGGCGCGGCGGGGCTGCCCGGCTACCCGGCGATGTTCGTCTCCGTGGCCGCGGCGCTCGGGCTGGTGGGCCTGGTGTATGGGCTGACGCGCAGGGCTCATCCTGTACGTGCCCCCAAGGTACGTCGCTTGCACGGCACCAGGGCACAAGCGGGAGAGAGCCCGCTGGTCGAGGTCGGCACGGAAGCGTAGGCGGCGTACGGGAAAGGCCCAAGACCTGCGTTTGAGCTATCTTCGCGAAACCGCGTCGGTGGGGATGCGTTTATCCAACTCACCCAAGTAGTCCCAGCCCGTACCCGGCTTTGCGTCCCAGGAAACCGACCGTTTCGCGGCATGTCCCACCGCTTCGGTAATTATCAATGCCGCAGAAGAAACTCGGGGCTATTGACCAACGCCCAGGCGAGATCGACCCAGACGTCGCGCCCTTTCGTCACTCCGGTTTTGGCGTGTTCCTCTGCGGTCTTTACGTCGGCATCCGTCGGAAACCGCGAGAGGATCGTCAGGTAAAGACTCTCGGCGATTTCATTCGCACTGCCGCCGCAGGAGAGCATCGCCGCGAGCTTCGGGCCGCGCTGAAGCTTGCGCTGTATGGTGGCCGAATTCAGCATGTGCAGCCACTGGGTCGAGCCAAGCTCGTTGACACGCTCGTTTTCCATCCCCGTGGCCCGCGCCCTCGGCGGCGCCCTCACCGCCGCCCGGCTGCGGCAACTTCCAGACGTGGACGACTTTGTCCATCCCCGCCGTGCAAAGGTACTCCGAATCCGGTGTGAACCCGATCGCCCGCACCGGGGCCGTGTGCCCCTCAATATTCACGCAGGCGTGGGCGGTTTTCGGGGGTGCCTTGTCCGCGCTTTGGGCGACGTTGGGCAATAGGCAAGCCGTGAGTGCCGTGGCGGCCGCCAATGCGCACACGACGCGCGCACTGCCGCCCTGGGGCAGGCGAGAAGCGGTTCTCGTGACCTGTCTCATCGGTTCGTCTCCTTGAGGAGTCCCGCGCATTATGGCTATGGCCGTTCTTGGGCTTTTCCCCGACAAGGATACCGCGCCGGCGCTCGATCGCCACACGCCCGCACGCGAGGATTCACCCAGGCGAACGGGCCGGGGCGTAGCACCACGCCGGTCGATCGTGGCAGACACTCTTTTTTGGCCGATTTCCCGCGGCACGCACACGCCCCTGTGAGGCACAACATGCCCTGCCTAATGGGCATTTGGCATGCCCGAGGCCCGCAGCCTCTGCTTCGCATTACGCGGAGCGGTTGCCTTGACCTGGAGTGCGTTCCCAAGCTGGAGCTTGGGAACGAGGGGGACACACAACGTGCGGTGCTTGGAAGCGAGGGGGGATCCACCCGCCCCTACCGTCGCTTCTTCTTCGCCTCCGCCGCCAGCGACTCCTGCCATCGCTTGACGAGCTGGAGCGCTTCCAGCGGCGTGGTCTGGTCGAGATCGACGCTGCGCACGTCGTCCAACAGCGGATGGTCGGCCGGGCCGAAGAGGGTGAGCTGGATATCGCCGGCGCGGCGGCGTTCGGGGCGGCGGGCGATTTTTGGGCGGCCTTCGGCGTCGAGATGCTCTTCTTCGAGCTGGGCGAGGATGTCCTTCGAGCGCTCGACCACCTGGCGGGGCACGCCGGCCAGCCGGGCGACGTGGATCCCGTAACTCTTGTCGGCCGCGCCGTCGACGATCTTGTACAGAAAGACGACCTCGTCCTGCCACTCGCGCACGGCCACGTTCAGGTTCTTCACCCGATCGAGCGATTGCTCCAGGTCCGTCAGCTCGTGATAGTGCGTGGCGAAGAGCGTGCGGCACGCCACGTGCTCGTGCAGGTACTCGACCACGGCCCAGGCCAGCGAGATCCCGTCGTACGTGCTCGTGCCGCGACCGATCTCGTCGAGAATCACCAGGCTCCGCTCGGTGGCCGTGTTGAGGATTCGGGCGGTCTCGGTCATCTCGACCATGAACGTGCTCCGGCCGCGCGTCAGCTCGTCGCTCGCCCCCACCCGGGCGAAGATCCGGTCGGCAATGCCGATCGTCGCCCGGCGCACGGGCACGAAGCTGCCGATCTGGGCCATGAGCGTGATCAGGGCGACCTGCCGGATGTAGGTGCTTTTGCCCGACATGTTCGGCCCGGTGATCAGCAGGATCGTGCCCGAGTCGCCGCCCGCGTGGGTGTCGTTGGGTACGAAGGTGCCTTCCGGCTCGATGATGTCGAGCACGGGGTGGCGCCCGTCGTGGATCTCAAGGACCGGCTCGTCGACGACCTTGGGCCGGGCGTAGTTTCGCTCCCGGGCGAGCTCGGCCAGCCCGGCCAGGACGTCGATCCGGGCCAGCACGGCCGCGGTCGACTGCATGCGCCCGCGCGAGGCGGCCACGGCGTCGCGAAGCTCGACGAACAGGTCGTACTCGAGCTCCTTGGCCTTCTCGTCGGCGGTGAGGACCTTCTCTTCGTACTCCTTCAGCTCCGGCGTGATGTAGCGCTCGGCGTTCTTGAGGGTCTGCTTGCGGATGTAGGAGTCGGGCACCTTGTCGCGGTGGGCGTTGGTCACCTCGATGTAGTAGCCGAAGACCTTGTTGAAGCCGACCTTGAGCGAGGGGATGCCCGTGCGGCGAGTTTCCTCCGCCTGGTAGCCGGCGATCCATTGCTTGCCCCCGCTGCGAAGCCGGCGGAGCGAATCGAGTTCGGCGTGGTAGCCCTCGCGGATGAACCCGCCGTCGCGGCTCGACAGGGGGCAGTCGTCGACCAACGCGGCGTCGAGCCGGGCGCGGAGGTCGACGCAGAGGTCGATCTGGGCCTCCAGCCGGTTGAGGAGCCGGCTTGCGCGGGCCGTGAGCTTCGCCTTCAGCGGCGGCAGGCACGTGAGCGTGCGTCCGAGGAAGCTCAGGTCGCGAGGGCTCGCCCGACCGGTGGCCACCCGGGCCAACAAACGCTCGACGTCGTACACCCGGCGGAGCGTCTGACGCAGCTCGTCGGTGAGGGCGGGCTGGTCGACCAGCTCGGCGACCGCGTCGAGCCGCTCGTCGATAGCCGTGGGGTCGGTGAGCGGGCCGGCGAGCCAGTCGGCCAGCAGGCGCGAGCCCATCGCGGTCACCGAGCGATCGAGCACGGCCAACAGCGAGCCCTCGCGTCGGCCGTCGCGGATGGTCCGGCTGATCTCCAGGCTGCGGCGGCTCGACTCGTCGATCTCCAGGGCGTCGCCGGAGCGGTAGGGGGTAAGCCGCTCGATGTGGTCGAGCGAGCTTTTTTGCGTTTCGGTGAGGTAGTCGAGGATCGCCCCGGCCGCGCGGATCGCCGCGACGTCGTTCTCGGAGGTGAATCCGAAGCCTTCCAGCGTAGCCGTGCCGAAGTGCTTAGCGAGCGCGTCGCGGGCGCCGGCCAGCGCGAAGGCCCAGTCGGGTCGGCGGGTGAGCATCATCTGCTTGCCCAAGAAGCCGGGCACGGCATCGGCGCCTTCGGCCACGAGGCATTCGGCGGGGCTGATCCGTGCGAGCTGGTCGGCCAACTGGCGGCGCTCGAACGCTGCGGCCACGAACCGCCCGGTCGACAGCTCCACCCAGGCCACGCCCGCCGGATCGCCTGGGGCCAGCGCGGCCAGGTAGTTGCTCTGGCGGGGGTCGAGCAGGGCCTCGTCGGTGACGGTGCCGGGGGTGACGATCCGGGTGACCTCGCGTCGGACAAGGCCTTTGGCCTGTTTGGGGTCTTCCACCTGATCGCAGACGGCCACGCGAAAGCCCGCCGCGATCAGCTTCCCCAGGTAGCTGTCCAGTTGGTGGTGCGGGAACCCCGCCATGGGAATGGCATTCTCGCCCTTCTCGCGGCTGGTCAGCGCCAGGTTGAGCGTGCGGGCGGCGATCTTGGCGTCGTCGTGGAACAGCTCGTAGAAGTCACCCATGCGAAACAAGAGGATCGCGTCTGGGCACGCCCGTTTCGCTTCCTGATACTGCTTCATCATGGGGGTGGTCGAGGTGGACATTCCGCCATGCTAACAAATCGTCGGGCAGGTGCGGAAGGGGGCAGGGATCTTGTCAGGAAGCGGTTGACAGCCGTGCACCGCTCGACGATCATAGGGCTGTGATCCCAAGCGTCTCATGATCACAGAGGCGACCGCTACAGGTTGGAGCCGCGAAGACCTAGACCTAGGGATGTGGAAGTCAACCGACATGGAGCCGCGCGCCATGGCCACCACTCCAATCACACAAGTTCAAGACAAGCTGTTTTCGATTCATCTGGCAGACGCTTTCGAGTGGCTTGCACAACGTCGCGCCAATTCGATTCATGCGGTGGTCACGGACCCTCCCTACGGGCTTATTGAGTACCGGCCGAAGGAGTTAGCAAAGATGAAGGCTGGTCGTGGTGGCGTGTGGCGACTCCCGCCAGCCTTCGATGGCGCAAAACGGCGCCCCTTGCCTCGTTTCACCGTCCTGACCGATCGCGACAAGGAGGCTCTACGTCGGTTCTTTCGCCAGTTCGCCGAGGCAGTGTATCCGGTGCTGGTTCCGGGCGCGCATGTCTTCGTCGCGACGAATCCACTGGTCTCCTATTTGGTGTACGCACCACTCATTGAAGCGGGATTCGAGCCCCGCGGCGAGATCATTCGGATCGTACATCGCTTGCGGGGAGGAGACCGGCCGAAAAACGCCCATCAGGAATTCCGAAACGTTTCCGTGTTACCGAAGTCGTGCTGGGAACCCTGGGGGTTGTTTCGGAAGCCTTGCGAGGGGCGTGTCCAAGACAACCTTCGAAAATGGGGAACGGGCGGCCTCCGTCGCATTTCCGATGACGAGCCATTTCGTGATCTGATCCCGTCCTTGCCGACTCGGAAGAACGAACACTCGATTGCACCTCATCCCTCGCTGAAGCCCCAGCAGTTCATGAGACAGATAGTCCGAGCCTGCCTTCCACTCGGTAGAGGGGTGATCATCGACCCGTTCATGGGCGCGGGTTCAACCATTGCTGCGGCAAGAGCCGTCGGGCTGAAGAGCATCGGGATTGAGATCGATCCGGAGTACTTCGCCATGGCGCTCCAAGCGATTCCCAAACTCGCCGCGCTCGATGTATCGGAGAACGGTTCCAATGGCACGCCGCCAAGACTTCGACGAAAGCGTTGAGTTGCCTCCCGGGCTGACGATCGGCGCCGTCAGAAAGTCGATCGACTATATCGAGCGCGAACTGGGCGACCTGATCGAGCTTTACTTCGAGCAGAAGAACGTATTCAGCGCCATCGTCGGAATCTTCGGGACTCGGGCGCTTGATCAACACAGCGTCTATGAGAAGGTCCGGCATACTGACATGGCTCAGACTCGTTTTCCGGATCTGCGACACCGTGGCAAAGGTGTCAAGACGCCGCCGAAATACTGTCTCGAATCGAAAGGGAGTATCCGCCCGTGGGCAGTCCAGTCACACTATGACCATGAAGGCTGGTATATCATTTGGCGGTATCTGGTCGATGCGACCATGCAGATCGAGCGCAGGAAGCCGGTGATAGTCTGGCGCACGGATGTGCTGTACCTGCTGCGCACGGACTGGAAATACGAAGGTAGCAAAGCCGGCGTCTCCGGCGGCGGTCGAACGCATACGTTCGGCGTTACTGCACCGGCCAGACGACTCAAGGGTTGCCAGGTCTACCAGCGAGGCGACATAGCGCTGTGCGGTGGCAAGCCGATCCACGTCAACAACCATTGAGTGCGCTTTCTCTCAACGTTCGCCCAGAAAATGCTGAAGAACCGTTCCGGCCGTCCGGCGACCCCACCGAACCTCGCGAACGTCCGCACGGCCCTCCAGTGGATCGCTTGGGCGATTGCCGTGGCATTGCTGGGATTCGCCGTCGCCGTCGAGCCGATCTGTTGGCCGTACGATCCGCCTCCCCGTCTTGCCGACGCGCAGCCGCTTTGCGCGGGCCTGGCTTTCCTTTTCCTTCTGGCAAACGGCGTGATCCTCGCTGCCCGGGCACAAGCGGGGCTGTTCACGCTGACGTTCGCGATCGCCCTGGCGGCGGCGCTGGTGACCTGCCACTGCTTGTCGATCAATCTGATCCCCGCGTGGATGTGGCCCGACCAGCCCGAGCCCGACGCGAGACCCGTCGCCGCCGCGCCCACCCGTCCGCTCAACCCCATCGGAATCTGGCAGTTCGACGAGCGCTACGGCTATGACCATGTCCCGAACCGCCAAGGGGTCCACCGGGCCCCCCAGTTTGACGTGACCTACACGATCGACGGCGACCGCTGCCGCGTTACGCCGACGCCCGACGTGCCTGAAGGCAGGGTGTTCATCACGGGCTGCTCCTACACGTTCGGCCACGGCGTCGAGGACGACGAGTGCTACCCGGCCGTTTTGGCTGCCAGGCATTGGCCGAGCTACAAGATCCAGAACCGTGCGGTTTGCGGCTACGGCACGGTTCACGCGTATCTCTTGGTGTCGGACGAGCTGGACGCCCCGGACCGCGACCCGCCGTCGCTGGTGATCTACGCCATGATTCCCGATCACCTCCGGCGGAACTACCTCCGCAAGAGCTACGTCAGGCACATCGTCGCCAACCCGTTCTTCCGGAAGCGGTCGCTCGACCCGCTCGTCGAGCGCCGCGGCTACCCGCACTTCGAGCTGGTTGACGGCAAGCTCGAGTCGCGCGGGCTCATCGAGGAGGAAGGCGCACTGAAAGATTCGCCCCTATTGAAGTACGCCGAGATCTCGCTCACCGAGGCGTTCCTCTCCGAGATGCACAAGAAGTGCTCGGAAAAAGGCGCGCCGCTGGTGATTGTGCTCCTTCCCCAACGCATGTCGTATGATTGGGGCGACGTGCGATACGTCCTCGGCAAGCTCGATATCCCCTGCCTCGACGTCTCCGACGTCCCCCTCGAGACGATTTCCGGTGATGGCCATCCCAGCGCCAAGGACCACGAGCGCATCGCCGACGCCATCGCCGCCTCGTTTATCACCGACGTCCTCTATCCGGATCGGCAAAGCCGGCCGTGAGCGGCGGTTGCCAAGCTGGAGCTTGGCAACCAGACGCTTGGCAAATTCCTTCACCGGCCCCGACTTCCGTGACGGTCAGTCTTTTCGCACCTCTCGTCACCTCCAGCGATACGCCCAGCCTCGCGCGTCCACCGAAACCGGCTTCCCGTCCAGCTCGGCGGTCACCGGCTCGTCGTTGAAGTTTTCCACGACCCAGCTTCCGTCCGCGAACAGGTAGAGTGCCACCTTGTTCGGTGCGCGGAATGAACGATCGAACGGTCGGAGCAGCGGGGCGTGGATCGCGTCGAGCTTCGCCTGGTCGAGCTCCAGCAGCGACTTGGGGTTGCCGCCGACGGGGAGGACCTGCACATTGGGGCGATCCAGGTCGACCCGGCCGGCAAGGCGCTCGGCTAGACCGTCGGTCACCAGCACGGGCTTGCCCGCGGCCAGCAGCTTGGTGAGCTTGTCGGGTAGCTCGGCGTCCTTCAAGGCGTGGACGGAGAAGAAGGCGGCCTTCGCCTCTTCGGGGAACTCGTGGCAGGGCACCAGGGGCACTCCCATCATGCCCACAAAATCGAACACCCGGGGCTCGTTCTCCGGATGGCTGTTGGGCGGCTTGTACGCGGCCACGCCGACGAGCTGACGCCGGCCGACCTCCCCGGCCACGTCGAACAGCTCCGGGATGACCGCCCGAAGCGCCTCGACGTTCTTCGGGCCTGTGTTCCCGAGCAGCGAGCCGTAGCAGAACAGGAGCGACTCCCGGGCGCCGGCGAGCACGGTTTGCCTGGCCTGCTCGACGTATGTCTGCTCGGTGGTCCCGTAGGGATCGAACCAGCCGCCGCCACACTTGGCCCCGCCGAGACGGCCCAGCCATCGCATAAGGAAGTAGCCCTCGTACTGCGGGGTGCCGCCCCAGCGCTTGTCGGTGTAGTCGCGGGTCTCGGTGCCTACCCAGGTGCGGTCGAACAGGGCCGTCTGGCGCACCACCTCGTACCCCCGTTCGTGGAACCGGTCGTACCACTTGGGATACTTGATGATCAGCTTCACGTCGGGGTTGACCGCGCGGGCGGGCGCCAGAATCCGGTCCTGCGAGAGCCGCACCATCAACTCGCACCGGTAGTCCTCCCACGTGTCGCCGTCGACCGGGTAGGTCTTCTCGCGAGGGGGAAAAGGGGACGCAGCTCTTTTGTGCGAAGCACCCTTCGGGCCGTTC
>CAZDHR010000283.1:0-9486 GCA_964505295.1 uncultured Planctomycetaceae bacterium | reverse complement strand
CCAACCTCAAGCCCTACCAATATCACGGCTCGGTCTACGGCATGGTCCCCGCCAAGCGGGGCCACCTGAAGCCGGTCGGCGAGTGGAACTCGGAAGAGATCCTCTGCGAAGGGAGCCACATCCGCGTCACGCTCAACGGCACCGTCATCGTCGATGCCGACCTTGCGAAAATCGACAAGCCCATGGACGGCTACGACCACCCGGGCCGACTCCGCAAAACGGGCTTCTTGGGCTTCATCGGGCACCGCAGCCACGTCGAGTTCCGAAACGTGCGGATCAAGGAGCTGAAACCGAAGGAGGGGTGAACTGATGCCCGTTTCTGCGACGTTGATGGCGCTCTGTCTGGTCGGGCAAAACGCCTGTGCCACGACTTCGCCCGACCCTGCCCGGAAAGCCTGTCCCACCGGCACGGGGCCAGCGGGGAAATGGGCAAGTTGTTTTTCGGCTGATCCTCAGAACTGCGTCCGCTCGTGGCTTTCCTTGCGTTCGGTCATACGGCGCGAGATTTCTTCGAGCGCGGCCTTCTTCGTTTTGAGGCTGCCGGTGATCCCGAATCCGCGGGCGATTTCGAGGACGGCGGCCTTGGCGAACTGCTTGTCAAGCTTCTTGATTTCCGCGTCGATCGTGCCGTAGTCGACCTCCGGACTCGTCACCCGTTCGTAAAGCGAGCACATCCGCTCGGTTGCCGCGCGGATGGCCTCGGGATCAACCGTCTTGGCGGCCCTTCGCGTGCCGGATGCCTTGGCGCGGCCGGTGGTCGGCACGATGCCGGTTCGGGCGTAGGAGTCGGCCTTGGCGAGGAACTCCGTGAATTGGGCGATGGAAAGGCTTTGGAACGGCTCCAGGCCGCCGCACATGCGATCCAAATCGTTGGCAACCGACTTGGCCCCGGAGGTGCTAAGTGGCTGCTGGAGACTGCGAAGAAACTGCTGAAGATCCTTGACGTTCATGTCGGGCGATCCTGGCTTTCAGCTCTCTGGCGAAATCGAGGAACATCGGTTGGACGTCGCGATCGAAGGCCGCGAATCCGTTCGTCCCGGCCGCCTCCGCAAAGGCTCGGTGCTGGCGGATCAGGGTGGCGAACTGATAGATCGGCTCACCCCAGGAGCTCCTGCACGTATCCGGGAGCGACTCCCATACGTGTCTCTCGCGGATGATGAGCTGTCCCTCTCGTTGCTGCGCCCGATTGGCCACGATGCCCAGCACGACCAGGTCCGGACAGATCGCGCGCTTCAACTGCCGGAGCGACGCGAGCTGGCGAGGGACGGCTTCGGCCGACGTGCGGTCCAAGAGCACGGGGATGAGCAGGAAGTCGGCGGAGGTGAAGGCGTTGATGCAGGCGGTGGTCAGCCGTGGGGGACAGTCGATCAACACGTAGTCGTACTCTTCGGCGAGCGCCTGCGAATGCAAACAAGACCGGAGCATGTAGCGGACGTCGCCTTGGTCGGGCTGCAAAAGCCATTGGGCCATGACGCGGGTCTCCACGTCGGCCAGCGGCTCATCGGCGGCGACCAGCCGGACTCCGGAGAGCTCTGCCACGGGGTGCGAGCAGGGGCTCAGCCTTTCCGGCTCCACCGGGAACCCCTCGAACAGTTGGTCGACGAATCGCTGGTTTCGCCGAATTTCGCGGATCTCGCCCGGCGGCAAGCACAGGGAGGTGAGCGATCCCTGGTAGTCGAGGTCGACCAGCAGGACGCGCTGGTTCTGCTTGGAGAGGATGGCGCCCAGGTTGGCCGTCAGCGTGGTCTTGCCGACGCCCCCTTTGAGATTGGCCACCGCGATGATCGGGACGCGGCGCCGTTCGAGCGGTTGGAATCCCGGCACGGCGGTGCGCGGAGGCTTGTCCCAGACCTTGCCGTCGAAGGCGGCCAGTCGCTGCACCTGCTCGGTCAGCTCCGAGACCTGCTGTCCCAGCTCCCCTTCGCTCTCTTGGTACGCTTCCAGCTCTTCCGTGAGTGCGGTGGCTTTTTCCTGAAGACTCTCCTTCTCCGCGATCACCTTTTGCAGTGCGGATTGCAGGCTCGCAATGCCTTGGTGCAGC
Source organism: uncultured Planctomycetaceae bacterium (assembly GCA_964505295.1). GTDB lineage: Bacteria > Planctomycetota > Planctomycetia > Pirellulales > Thermoguttaceae > DATKZH01. Next base: position 7,445 of record CAZDHR010000283.1, on the reverse strand, counting down.
TCGTCGTTCTGCGCGGTCAACCGTTGGCGTGTTTGGCGCAGGTCCTCGTTTTCCTCGGACGTGCTTTCCAGCCTGGTCTCCGATCGTACTTTGGCTTCGCGGAGCGTGATGCTCTCTCGGGTCGCCGCTTGGTGCGCAGTTTCCAGCTTCTGGCGGTCGTTTGTGACGATTTCCAGACAGGCTTCGAGCTTCGCGTTGCTCCGGCGCAACCGGTCCGCCTCCTCGGTCAACGTCCGCTGGGTGGAGCGGAGGTTCTCGTTTTCAAGCCTTACACTCTGGAATTTGACTTCGACGGTCCCCTGGGCCTCGCGCAGCTCGTGGTTCTCGTTGGCAAGCCGCTCGATCTTGCGCAACAGGGGCCGCCTGACCAACCAGTAGAGCACCACCACGGTGACGATCCCGAGCGCGTAGCCAACAACCGACTCGGGGTTGGCGCTCACCCATTGCACCAGTCTGTTGATGAACTCGTCTATACCCACCGATGAACCCCCGCCGATTCAGCCGCGTGTCGAAGGCAAGCATGTCCTCGCGCCGTGCTCCCTCCTCGGCGCCTGCGCGGTTCGACCGAAATGCCCCGGATTATCCCGCGCGGCTTGTCGCGCTGTCAAGAAGCCGCCGACCGCGCGTGCGGCAAGTTTTCCTGGCAGACGGAAAGGTGGCTGGCGCACGAGCCGCGGGCTGCCCCCGGCATGCTTTCCTGGGGGCTCGCTGCGCTCGACGCCAGCCACCCCGAGCACAAAGTTGCCAGGAAAACTCGCCACACGCGGGGCGATGCGGCGGATCTATGGAGTTTTGACGCGAACGGGCCGGGAAATCGCGTGTCGGCTCACTGCTCGCGCCATTCGGCCGAAAGCGTCTTGAGCAGGTCAACCGGCGTGGGGCCGTCGTGCGCGACCAGCCGGTAGCGAAGCACGAACGGCTCGCCCTTAGTGAGGGTAATCGGCCCGGCGGCGGTGATGCAGGGATTCATCATCGCCAGGCGCCCGACGTTGTGCCAGCCCGACGGCGGATTGTCCGGATGGTCCAAAACGGCCATGCCTACCGTCTTGCCGTCCTCGAGCTCGATCGACAGATCGTACCCGTCGGCCGCCGGCCAGTCGGTCTCGGGCTTCAGATAGTGCGGCCAAGCGAGCGACACCTTGCCCTCGGGGCCCGTGAACGTGACCTCGCCGTCCTTGCGGCAGCGGACGCAGAAGCCGCCGAAGGCCGAGCGGTCGATCGTGACGTCGGCGGTCGGCTCCAGCGTATAGGTCAAATCGATCACGTTGGCCGGCCCTTCCTGACGGACCGTCGCCGCAAGGTCCTCGTGGATCATCGGCGACCGGTCCGCGAGCCACTGGTTCCGGACGTGCATCGTCATCCGGTCTTCTTTTCCTGCCATGCGCCAGTCGCCGGCTTCGATCACCCGACCCTCGGTCGGCGCGAACTTGCCCCAGCCCCAGAAATCGGCCTCGGTCGCGCCGGTCATCTTGTACCAGGCCAGAAACACCCCGCGGTGATGCAGGTGATCGTCCGGCGCAAACGCCGTGACCACCTCGCCCGACGGCGTGCACACCGGGTGCAGGCAGCAGACGCTGTTGGCCGTCAGCTTGCTGGCGATCGGCTTCTCGGTCATGTAGCGTAAGACGGGCTTGCCGCTGGGCGCGACGATCCACGGCCCGCAGCGGTCGTGCGTCGTGGCGAAGTCGCCGGCGGAGACGCGAGGGCTGCACCAGGCGTAGAAGTCGTCCATCACGCCCCAGTAGACCCGCACCCTCCGAATCAGCCCCCGGAAGTGCATCGGCGTGTCGTACTCGCCGACGCGTCCGCGGAGATCGGCCCCCACGGTGAGCCCTTCGCGGGGCCGTTGCGTGACGAAGTGTCCTTCCGCCAGTCGCCCCGCTTCCTCTCCCCCGACGAACAGCGTGATCCGTCGCTCGCGATCGATCGTCGCCGCCACGTGGACCCACTGGTCGAGATCGACCGGGCGGGGCGCACCGACTTCGAGCAGCAAGCCGGAGAGCCGCACGGCGAAGTGCGGCACGCGATCTTCGAGATACAGGCTGTAGCCGAACGTCTGGTTTCCGTGCGCCACGATCACGCCGTCGCCCGACTTGGGCTTGCACCACGCGCCCACGGTGAGCGGTCGATAGGTCGGGTCCAGGCTATCGGGGAACGGCTCGACCACGACGGCCCCGTTGCCGGCGAACTCCAGGGCCTTCCAGCCGGGCGCTTCGGCGACGTCCACCACCTCGACCTTCTGCCGCTTGCCGTGGTGGCCCTTGCCCGAGGCGTCGCCGACTCGGCCGTCCTCCAGCAGCGTCGGCTCGTATTGCAGCACGAGCTCCAGCTCCACGTTGGCCGGCACCGGCGGCCCGGGCGGCTCCTCGAACCGGTCTGCCCCGTTCTCCTTGCGCAATCGCGCAAGCTCGGCCTTCAGCTCCGCAACCACCTCGGCGTAGGCCGGGTCGTCGTAGACGCTCCCGAGCTCGTCCGGGTCCTTCTGGAGGTCGAACAGCTCCCACTCGCCGATGTCGTAGTAGTGGACCAGCTTGTGGCGGTCGGTGCGCACTCCGTAGTGGCGCGCCACGTCGTGCCAGCCGGGGAACTCGTAGTAGTGGTAGTAGACCGATTTGCGCCAGTCGTCGGGCGTTTGGCCCTCGAGCAGCGGCACGAGGCTGCGGCCCTGCATGTCGTCGGGGACGGGCGCGCCGGCCATGTCGAGGAACGTCTCGGCGAAGTCGAGATTCTGGACCAGGTCGCGGTTCTCGCTCCCGGGTCGGACCACGCCGGGCCAGCGGACCAAGAGCGGCATGCGGAGCGACTCCTCGTACATCCACCGCTTGTCGAACCAGCCGTGGTCGCCCAGGTAAAAGCCCTGGTCGGAGTTGTAGATCACCACGGTGTTGTCGGCCAGGCCGCTTTGGTCGAGATACTCCAGCACGCGGCCCAGGTTGTCGTCGACCGACGCGATCGCGCGGAGGTAGTCCTTCAGATAGCGCTGGTACTTCCAGCGGACGAGGTCCTTGCCTTGAAGGTTGGCCTTCCTCATCGCCTCGTTCTTCGGCCCGTAGGCGGCCTCGATCCGCGCGCGCTGCTCGTCGTTGAGGTATCGCGGCAGGACCAGCTTCAAATCGAGGTCGTTCATGTGTCGGGCGATGGTCATCGAGGCCCACTTCGCCGCGGACGTGCGGTCCGTGTAGTCGTCAAACAGCGTCGCCGGCTCCGGGATCTCGACGTCGTCGTACATGGTCAGGTGATCGGGGCCGGGCAGCCACTCGCGGTGCGGCGCCTTGTGCTGATACATCAGCATGAAGGGCTTCGACTTGTCGCGGCCCTTGTCCAACCATTCCAGGGCGAGATCGGTGATGATGTCGGTCGTGTAGCCGGTCAGGTTCACCGGGCCGTCGGGCGTGCGGAACCGGGGGTTGTAGTAGGTGCCCTGCCCCGTGAGCACCTTCCAGTAGTCGAAGCCGGTCGGCTCGGCCTTCAGGTGCCACTTGCCGATGATCGCCGTCTGGTAGCCGGCCTTCTGGAGCAGCTTGGGGAACGTCTGCTGCGAGGTGTCGAACTCGACGCGGTTGTCGATCACCCCGTTCACGTGGCTGTGCTTCCCCGTCTGGATCACCGCCCGGCTCGGTGCGCAGATCGAGTTGGTCACGAAGCAGTTGCGGAAGATCATCCCCTCGGTGGCCAGCCGGTCGATGTGGGGCGTTTGGTTGATCTTCGAGCCGTAGGCGCTAATCGCGTGCGAGGCGTGGTCGTCGGTGAAGACGAACAGGATGTTGGGTCGCTTCGGCGCGTCGGCCGTGGCTGCTCGGCAGAGGCCGACCACGACGGTCGCAGCCACGACGGCGAGCGTCCCGAGGATAGGTCGTGTCGCGTTCATGTTCCGGCTCCTTGGGTTTTGGACTTCGCGAGGATTTCCTTGATCGTCATGCCGGGGCCGTTTCGAGCGAGGTCCATTGTACGCGACGGGAGGGGGCACACAAGTGCCGCGCCCGGCTTGCCCGACGGCCGGGCGAAGCCTAGGATGGGCACGTCACCACCCGAGGAGCACGACCCATGCCCGTGATGCAGAGTCCACCCGGGGCCGAAACCGTGATCGACGGCCGCCGCTACCTCTACTTCTCCGGCACCGGCTACCTCGGCTTGCAGGGCCATCCGGAGGTGATCCGCGCGGCCTGCCAGGCGACCGAGCAGTACGGCATCGGAAGCGCCACCAGCCGGGCCGGCTACGGCGACACCCCGCCGATCCTCGAAGCCGAGCGCCAGGCGGCGCGGCTCTTCGGCACCCAGACGGCCTTCTACTTCATGTCGGGGTACGTGGGGAACGACATTCTCGCCCGGTCGATCGAAGGGGAGGTCGACGCCGTGTTCGTCGACGAGTGCTCGCACTACTGCGTCCACGAAGCCGCTGAGCGACTCGCCAAGCCGCTCCACCTGTTCCGTCACGCCGATCCCGGCGACCTGGCCGAGAAGCTGCGCAGCCACGCGCCGCCGGGCGCCCGGCCCCTGGTGATGAGCGATGGGGTGTTCGCCGCCCTAGGCACGATCGCCCCCGTCGCCGAGTACTGCGATATCCTCCGCGCCTATCCCGGCTCGTCGCTGGCGATCGACGACGCCCACGGCCTGGGTGTGCTCGGCCCAAACGGGCGCGGCACCCTCGAGCACGCCGGGCTGTTCGAGCGGGGCGTGAACGAAGAAGAAAGCCAAGAAAACCCGGGACAGTCACCTGTTTTGACAGAGGATCAGCGTGGAAAAAGGGGACAGGCACCCTTTTCTGATTCTCCCCGCCTCTTCCTGTGCGGCACGCTGAGCAAAGCCCTGGGCGGGTACGGGGGAATTATCCCCGGCGCCCGGGGGACGATCGAGCGGATGAAGTCGGCGTCGCACTACTTCGCCGGGGCCAGTCCGGTGCCGGTCCCCGTCGCGGCGGCGAGCGCCCGAGCCCTCCAACTCGCGGTCGACCAGCCGGAGCTGCGCACGCGCCTGGGGGAGAACGTCCGCGCGGTCCGAAGCGGGCTGCGTGAGATGGGCATCGAAGTGGCCGACACGCCCGCCCCCATCATCTCGCTCGCGCTCGGCACCGCGGAGAACATGGAGCGGATCCACCGCGCGCTGGACGCCCGCGGCATCCTCATCCCCTACCAACGCACGTATTCCGGCCTCGGCCCGGAAGGGGCCCTACGGCTCGCCGTCTTCGCAACGCACACGGCGGAGATGATCGCCCGGCTCCTCGACGAGCTGCGGCGGTTGGTATGAGCCGACGGGGAGTTGCGATTGCGAACGGGGGCCGCCAGTAGCGCCCCTCGCCAGCCGGACGGCCATCGTCACGACGAACACCGGCACACTGAGTCCCGAGCCGACTGCACATCCCCAGCAGACCGCGGCGAGGAGTGTGAAGACCAGCGGTCCCACCTCAGCGGGGCCGGGTTGCATTCCGAGGGAGAATAGGCCGAGACCTGCGCTCAGTGCGGGGCCGATCCAGTGAAAGAAGATCGCAGCCCGAAGGCGCAGCCTCCGGTAGGTCACGTAGAGCAGGATCCACGTTAGGGCCCACGTCAGGCTGAACAGTAAGATTCCGAGGTGGATGTCGATCTTCACGACCCTCGCACCCGTGGCCGCCAGCGAGATGCAGACGGTGATCCCCGTGAAGAACGCCAGAAGACCGCCGAGCGTGAACTGCGGCGGCTCGTCTCGCCCGCGCCGGCGGGTTGGCTTGCCCGGCGACGCCCCCTCGTGCTTGATCCGACGCCCGTCGACGACTGGCGGCGACAAGGGCTCGTCCCCCACGTTCAATGGTCGCCGAGGGTGCAAGCGGCTGCGGCAGGCAGAATGCACGGCTCGGACACATAACCCCCAATTCGATTATCCCACGCCGGCGCCGACCTGGCAATGCGCCGGCACGCCGTTCGCGATGGTTGATCCCGCGTCCGGCTCGCGGTACGATGGTCCCACTGCAAAGCCATGGCTTCGTACGCCATTCGAGTTGATTTGTCTGACGCACACCCATATGAAGGAGGCCCGCATGTACGCCGTGACCAGCCCGCCGCGCGTCGCCACGTTTCTCTTGCCCCTGTTCGTCCTCTTGCTCGGCCTGCTTTTTGCCGGCGAAGTCCTCGCTGCGGAGCCGAAGACCGAGCTGCTCTGGCCGGACGGGGCCCCGGGCGCTTTGGGCGACCGGCCGGAGGACAAGCCGACGTTGATCGTCTATCTGCCCGAGAAGGAAAAGGCGACCGGCGCGGCCGTGTGCGTTTGCCCCGGCGGGGGCTACGGCCACCTGGCCATGGACCACGAGGGGGACCAGATCGGCCGGTGGTTCAATGGGATGGGCGCGGCGGCGTTCATCGTCGACTACCGGCACCGCCGCAAGGGCTACGGCCACCCGGCCCCGCTCCAAGACGCCCAGCGGGCGATCCGCACGGTTCGCGCCCGGGCCGCCGAGTGGGGCGTTCGGCCTGACCGGATCGGCGTGATGGGCTTCTCGGCGGGCGGGCACCTGGCGTCGACCGCCGCGACGCACTTCGACGCCGGCCGGCCCGACGCCGAGGACCCGATCGAGCGCGCAAGCTGCCGCCCCGACTTCGCGATCCTCTGCTACCCGGTGATCGCCTTCGACGAGCCGTTCACCCATCGCGGCTCGCAGCGGAACCTGTTGGGCGAGGCCCCTGACCCGGAGCTGGTCCGCAGCCTGTCGAACGAAAAGCAGGTCACGGCGGAGACCCCGCCCACGTTCCTCTTCCACACCGACGAAGACAAGGGCGTGCCCGCGGAGAACAGCGTGCAGTTCTACCTGGCCCTGCGTCGGGCCGAGGTGCCGGCCGAGCTGCACGTCTACCGGCAGGGGCGCCACGGGCTGGGCCTGGCCCCCGACCTGCCCGGCACGCGCAATTGGCCCAAGCAGTGCGAAGACTGGATGCGAGGCCTGGGACTTCTGGATAAATAGCCGCAAGCGCGGCCCGCGGCGGCCCGTCGAACGTCGAACGGTTGGAGCAAGCCCATGTCCGATTCGGCCACGCCTCGAACGTCTCCCGATGGGAGCCCCGTGCGGAAGCCCCTGGTGGGGACGGGCCCGATGCTGTTTGCTCACCTGGCTGCCGGCCTGATCGTGATCGTCGTTCTGGGCGTCGTGGTGCCGCGGTTCGTTCGGATCCTCACGGAGTTCGAGGCGGAAGTGCCGCCGACGGCCGAACTGCTGATCGCCGTCTCGAACATCGTGGCCCGGTACTGGTACTTGCTGCTCCCGATCGGCCTGGCCGCCGACGCAGCCGTCCTTTTCGGTCTGAGCCGGCTGCCGCGCCCGGCACGATGGCTGGCAACCGTGTGGGGCATCGTCGTGTTACTTGCCGCGCTGTTGCTGGTCGGGCTCGTGGTGGCGGCCGTCATTCTACCGCTTCAGGACTTGATCACCCAGTTGAGCTGACGTAGCAGGAGTGGGTAAGGGAGTGGCGTCCCACTCCCTC
>CAZDHR010000282.1:0-9633 GCA_964505295.1 uncultured Planctomycetaceae bacterium | reverse complement strand
CCAATCCCATGCCGGCGGGAATCCCCCGAAACGGTCACGGCCAATGAGCACGGCTGGCGCACCCAAGATACTCGGTCTCTCTCCCGGGAAGCTGTGGCTGATCCTCGCCCTGATCCTCCTCAGCAAGGTGCCGGTCTTCTTGCAGTCGCACCGGGAGAACGACGAGGTGATCTACGCCCTGCTTGCCCGCAACGTCGTGGAGAACGGACAGTACACGATTCCTCAGGATGCGCCGCAGTCGCTTCGGGAAAACCCTCGATACGATCGCCCTTTGTTCTATCACCCGCCGCTCTACGTCCTGCTGCTGGCGCCGTTTGTTTGGCTGGGTGGGACGGACCTCGGCGTGCTCGTTTCGTTGGCGGGCCACGCGCTTTGTGTCGCGGCGGTTTGGATCGTCGTGCGCGAGTGGGCGTTGACGCACCAGCGGGCTCCGTCGGCGGCCGGGGTTTGCCTGCTGGCCGTCGCGTTCGACCCGATTCTCTCGTCGATCTCTGCGCGGTTGTGGATGGACAACCTCTTGGCCGGGCTCGTCTCGCTCGGCATCGCCCTGGCGTTTGTTGCGGCCAGGAAGCGGTCTCTTGTGTTGTGGAGCGTCTGTGGGGTCCTGGGCGGGCTGGCTTGCCTGACCAAGCTCTCGGCGGTGGTCGTGCTCTGGTTTCCGGTCCTGGTGCTGGCCGTGCGATCGGTGCCGTTTCGAGAGAAGGCGGCGTCGTTCTTGGCGTACGTGCTTCCCGTGTCGCTGGCCGTGGGGGCCTGGACGGGGTTTTTCTATCACGTCTACGGAGTGTTTCTGCCCGACTGGGTGGCGCCCGGCCCGGCGGACGACAACCCCTTCATGCGCATGATTCGCTCGCGCCCTCCGTACTACTACCTCGTCGCCCTGATGTCCTTCCAGCCGCTCTTGCTGATGGGGCTTCTGGCCGTCCTCCCCAAGGCGTTCCGCTGGAAGCAGAGCGTGCTCGCCGCGATCGCGCTGGTCCCGGCGTGCTTCTTGCCGTTCATCTCGTACCTGTCCGCCCGGGAGCTCGGGTTCATGAGCCGACACCTGGCGATCTCGATCCCGGCCCTTTACTGCTGCCTTTTCCTCTGGCTCCAGGGATCGGAGTCGTGGACTCGCGGGAAGCGCTTGTTCGTTCGAGCATGCCTGGTTATCGGCATCGCGCAGGGAGTCCTGTTCCAGACGCTGCCGTGCCATGGAGACGTCCCGGCCTTTCTCTACGACCTGTTTGTCCACGGGCCGACGGTGGGATGATCCGCCAGAGGAATGGGCCCCTGTAGCGCCGTTCGGCACGGCCCCATCGGGGGATCATCCACCGGTCTGGGCCAAGACAGGCGTGGGCCCTGGGCAGGCCGGCGGCGCCGCGATAAGATGACCGGTGCGAGAGCCGGCGTAATCTCCACGCGATGGAGCGGCCCTGGGCCCCTTGGCCGCCTTCTTCCTGCCGGTCCTTAGCCCCTCCGCGGAGCGACCTGGATGACCCCCGACCCGACCATGAATGCCCTGGTCCTGCACGCCGTGGGCGACGCACGCTTCGAGAGGGTCCCCCGACCCGAGCCGGGACCGGGCGACGTGCTCGTTCGCGTCGGGTTCTGCGGCGTCTGCGGCTCGGATATCCCCCGCACGTTCGTCAAGGGGACGTACCACTTCCCCACGATCTGCGGGCATGAGTTCGCCGGGACGGTGGAAGCGTGCGGCGAGGACGTAGAGGGCTACGCACCCGGCGACCGGGTCGTCGTGTTTCCCCTGTTGTGGTGCGGCCGGTGCGCGTCGTGCGAGCTGGGCAACTACGTGCAGTGCTCCGACTACGACTACTATGGCTCCCGGCGCGACGGGGCCTTTGCCGAGTACGTGGCCGTTCCGCCGCGAAACCTGATCCCCGTGCCCGACGGCGTCTCGCTTGAAGCCGCCTCGATGACCGAGCCGGCCGCCGTGGCGCTTCACGCCTTGAAGCGGGCCGGCGGCGGGTTCGTGGGCGAGTCGGTCGTGATCTTCGGGGCCGGGCCCATCGGCCTGATCTGCGCCCAGTGGGCCCGGATGATGGGCGCCGCCCGGGTGATCCTCTTCGACCTCGTGCCGGAGAAGCTGGCGATGGCCGAGCGCCTCGGCTTCGAGCTGGCCTTCGACCCACGCCGGGTCGACCCGCTGGAGAAGGTCGGCGAGCTGACCGGCGGATACGGCGCCGAGGTCTGCGTCGAGGCGGCCGGCGTGCCGATCACGCTCAACCAGGCGATTGCCGCCGCCCGAGTCGGAGGTCGCGTCGTCATCCTCGGCAATCCCTCGGCCGACGTGACGATCCCCGCCGCGCTCATCTCGCAGGCCATGCGACGCGAGCTCGACGTGCTGGGCACCTGGAACTCCTCGTTCAGCGCCCAGGGCAACAACGACGACTGGCGGGCCGTGCTGGCGGCGGTGGCCTCGGGCGCCGTCGATCTCGACGGCCTCGTCACGCATCGCGTTCCGCTGGACAAGGCCCTCGACGCCCTGGTGATGATGCGGGATCAGAGCGAGTTCTTCGCCAAGGTGCTGATCCAGCCGTAGAAGCCGCGCGTGGGTCGGCCGCCGGCACGCCCCTCGTCATCCACAACACACGGTTGGCCGCTTGACGGCAGAGACAACGCGACAATCCTAACGCAACCAATTCCCCCTAATCCGGAAAAAACGCACCATGAAAGCCGCCGTCCTGGAAGAACTCGATAAAATCGTGGTCAGGGAGGTCGACGATCCCCAAATCGACGACGACTCGGCCCTGCTGAAGGTCGAATCGGTCGCCGTGTGCGGGTCGGACATCCGCATTTTTCATCACGGCAACCCCCGCGTGAAGCCGCCGGCGATCATCGGCCACGAAACGGCCGGTGTGATCGTCAAGGCCGGCAAGAACGTCACCCGGGTCAAGGAGGGCGACCGCGTGGCCGTGGGGGCCGACGTGCCTTGCGGGCAGTGCCGCTGGTGTCGCAACGGCCTGGGCAACAACTGCGAGATCAACTACGCCATCGGCTACCAGATCCCCGGGGCGTTCGCCGAGTACATGAAGCTGCCGCGATTGGTGCTCGAGGAGGGGCCCGTCGCGCCGTTCGGCGACGCCCTGAGCTTCGACGTCGCCGCGCTGGCCGAGCCCTTGGCCTGTGTGCTCAACGGCTTGGAGCTGGTCGGCATGTCGCTGGGCCGCTCGATCGCGATCATCGGCATGGGCCCCATCGGCTGCATGATGATCGACGCCGCCCGGGCCATGGGCGCCGTCAAGGTCATCTGCGCCGAGTTGAGCCCCAAGCGGATGGCGATCGCCAGGAAGTACGGCGCCGACGTCTACATCGACTCGAAGGAGGAGGACCTGGTGGCCCGCTGCCGCGAGGAGACCGGCGGCGAAGGCCCGGACGTGGTGATGACCACCTGCCCTTCGGTCGAGGCGCACGAGCAGGCGATCGAGATGGTGGCCCATCGGGGCCACGTGAATCTGTTCGGCGGGCTGGGGAAGCACGTGCGCCCGATGTCGGTCCTCTCCAACACGATCCACTACAAGGAGTGCTTCGTGACCGGCTCGCACGGGTGCGTGCCCCGGCATCACGAGCTGGCGGTGAAGCTCCTGGAGCGAGGCATGGTCCGCACCGAGCCGATCATCACGCACCATTTCCCCCTGGATAAGATTAACGAGGCGTTTCAGACGATGGAAACGCAAGGCGGGATGAAGATCGTCGTCCATCCGCACGGCTGATCGCGAGCAGTTGGAGCCGGTCACGATCGCGGGAGTCCCGATCGGCGGATCAAAGCCGCTTGCGGCTTCGCCCGCGGCGGTCGTCGGAAAACCCCGGTCCTTCACGGACACGCAGGAATAAGACGTGATGGCGCAAGCCGCGTCGCATCATCGGATCAAGATGATGGAGAAACGTTGGCAGCCTGCTGAATCAGCAGAGCGGGCATCATGGGTGGCCGGGGTCGAGAGCAGCGAGCCCCCGGAAACCGCGGCCGAGTCCATTCGTACGTCCGACTATAACAACGGGCTGAGCAGCTTGGCGACGTGTTGAACGGTTCTCTGCGCGATCGGGCGCTCTTGCCACTCCTCTCGCGTCAGTTGAACGGAGTGGTCGATGTACTCCTGCTGCTCGGCGCGGAGCCGCTCGGTCACGTCCTTGTCGTACAGAAGCAGGTTGACCTCGAAATTCAGGGCGAACGAGCGGATGTCGAAATTGCTGGTGCCGAGGAACGCCACGGCGTTGTCAATGCTCATCGTCTTCGAGTGCAGGAGTCCCGCGTTGTAGAGGTGAAGCTTTACCCCCGCGTCCAGCAGCTCGCCGTAGTACGCCCGAGATGCCGCGGCCACCAGCCATCGGTCGGACCGCTTGGGCACGATCAGCTCCACCTCGACCCCCCGCAACACGGCCACCTGGAGGGCCTGCATGAACGGCTCGTCCGGCACGAAGTACGGCGTGGTGAGGATGACGTGCTCCCGGGCGCCGTAGAGCGCGGCGACCACCATCCGCTGGTAGTTCTCGGTGGGGTAGCTCGGGCCGCTGGGCAACGTCTGCACCGGCGTCGTTCCGGCGACCGGCGGATCAGGGAAGACGTCGTCGCCGTCGAGCAACTCGTCGGTATCGAAGTACCAATCGGCCAGGAACACCGCCTGAAGCTCCAACACGGCCGGGCCGTCCAGCCGGGCCATCATGTCGTGCCAGGCGAGATTCTTGTGCCCGTAGTCGGCGTCGACGATGTTCTGCGAGCCGGTGTAGGCGATCCGTCCGTCGATCACCGCCAGCTTGCGGTGGTTCCTCAGATCGATCCGCGCCATGCGACGCCGGAAGATGCCCACGGGCAGTGTCTCATGGAGCTGGACGCCCCAGGCGATCATCTGGGGGCCCAGGCGCTTGAGCATCCGGGCCGAACCGACCGAGTCGACCAGCACGCGGCACCTGACGCCCCGTTCGACCGCCCGGGCCAGCGCCTCGGCGACGCGGCGCCCCGTCTCGTCGTCGGCGAAGAGGTAGAACAGGAGGTGCACGTGGTGCTCGGCCGCGTCGACGTCGGCGATGAGCCGATCGATAACGTCTTCGGTGCGCGTCATCAGCTCCACGTCGTTGCCGCCCAGAATCGGCATGTATCCGAGGTGCTCGGCCAACGTGACGGCGGCCATCGATTCGGGCGCGAGCGCCGCATGAGCCGCGGTGGGATGGTCCTCGAATCGGCGACGGACGGCGAGCAGCTCCTCGACCAGTCGGGCGTGCTGCTCCATCCGGCGACGAGAAAGGTGGTTCTCGCCGATGAGCAGGTAGAGCACCAGCCCCGGCCAGGGCAGGAAGAAGATCACCATGAGCCACGCCATGGCCGATCTCGGGGGGCGACGCTGGTTGACGACGATGACCAGCATGACCAGCCGGATCACCCACTCGCTGGCGGTGTACCAGGACCAGAATTCAGACCACCAGAGCATGGTTTCGCCGTCCCCTTCGCCAAGGTGGGGTGGCGCACGCGGAACCTGCGCGGGCGCAGCTCGCCGGCAAGCCGCCTCCCTCGCTTCTTCGGCTTCGAGCGACGATGCTTCTTGCCCGGCCGCGGCTCCAAACGCTTGGAGCCAGGTGCCGGCAGCCCGGCAGCAAGCAGCCGGCGGATTATACGAGCCAACGGCGTCTCCCACAACCCGTTTGGACGGTAAGGAACAACTCCAGCGGGCGGTTTCGCTCGATTTCTCGGGCGTCACACCTCTGGCCCGTGAAGCGACGGCGATCGGCCACGAAGAGCTGCGAGGCACCCCTCCTAAGAATATTCCCATACTCACCAGAACCCCCAGCTTCGCGCCAAATCGCAGATATGACACAATTCAACCGTATTACGCGTACAATAGTGGCTATTCGTTACACAAAAAATGCAACCATTTCGTCATTTGGATGGCATCAGATCCTTGCGTTCTTCCATTCATGGGAAGATAATCGTATTGTTATAGGAAGACTGCCTCCTTCGGGGTGAACTGCGATGGTGGGAGACGACCGGCGCGGTCGGCTGTTGGAACTGGTGCGGGTGCGGAGGTTCGCCTCACCCCGCGACTTGGCCAGGGAGCTGGCCGTATCGGAGTCGACGATCCGCCGCGACCTGGAGCAGCTCGAAGAGGAGGGGGCCGCCCGACGGATTCACGGCGGGGTTCTGTATACCGAGACGTCGCCGCGACTGCCCCACTTCGACGCCCGGCAGCGACAGAACTGGGATCAGAAGCAGGCCATCGCCGTACGGACCGTGGGATTGATCGAGGATGGAGACGCCGTGCTGCTCGGCGGGGGCACGACCACCTACGAGGTCGCCCGTCTGCTGGTCGGCCGGCCCCTCCAGGTGGTCACCAACTCGCTGCCCGTGGCGAGCCTGTTTGCGATGCATCCCGAGAGCGACCTGGTGTTGATCGGAGGCAACATCTGCCCGCGGACCGGCGTGGCCCAAGGGCCGTACGCCGAAGCGATGGCGCGGTCGTTGCGGGTGCGCAAGGCGATCCTGAGCGTGGCCGCGGTTAACGACGAGGGGTGTTTTGACAATAACCCGCTTTTGGTGGGAACGGACCGGGCGATGATGAACGCCGCCGACGAGGTGATCTTCGTCGTCGACAGCTCCAAGTTCGGGCACCAGAGCCTGGTGCAGCTTTGCGGACTGGACGCGGTGCGGGATCTCGTGGTGGATCCGGGAATCGTCGAGGACTGGCGGAGCAAGCTTTTGGCGCGCGGGGTGAACTTGATGGTCGCCGGCCCGACCGACAACGCGTAGGGAGATAGGATAGACGGCATGAGCCTTGCGCCCCCTGTAAATCGAAGCCTCGTCGAGCAGATCGTCCGCGAGATCGTGCTCAAGCAGAGCGGCGCTCCCGACGGCAAGCCGGAGCTGGTGGTGAGCATCTCGGCCCGGCACGTCCACTTGACCGACGAGCACGTGGAGACGCTGTTCGGGCCCGGTCGCAAGCTCACGCCGGTGAAGGATTTGTACCAGGAGGGGTACTTCGCCGCCGAGGAGACGGTGATGGTCGTGGGGCCGCGACGCCGGATGCTGCCTTCGGTGCGGGTATTGGGTCCGACGCGTCCGGCCAGCCAGGTGGAGCTGGCGTTTACGGACGGGATCTCGCTGGGGATCGATCTTCCGGTCCGGATGAGCGGCAAGATCGAGGGGACGCCCGGCTGCGTGCTGGTCGGCCCGCAGGGCGTGGTCGACTTGGACCGGGGAGTGATCCGGGCCGAACGGCACGTCCACATGGGCCCGAGCGACGCCGGGTTCTACGGCGTGCGCGACGGCGATCGGATGAGCCTACGGGTTTATTCGCCTTGCCCCACGGTGTTCGAGGACCTGATCGTCCGGGTCGGCGAGGGGATCAAGCTGGAGGTTCACGTGGACACCGACGAGGGCAACGCGGCCGATCTGGAGCACGCGGAGAAAGTGGAGTTGTTTAAGCCGTAGATTTGGCAAGTGACGAGTGGCAAGAGACAAGTGGCAAGTGACGAGTGGCAAGTGGCAGGGGAAAGGGCGGAAACGACCGCCACTCGCCACTCATGTTCTCACGCATTGGGAGAAGCAAGCGATGGCAAAAGCTATGGAAGCGCTGGGAATGATCGAGGCCAAGGGTTTCGTCACCCTGGTCGAGGCCAGCGACGCAATGATGAAGGCGGCCAACGTCGAGTTCCTCGGCTGGGACAAGGTCGGCAGCGGTCTGGTCAGCGCGTTTGTGACGGGCGACGTCGCCGCCGTCAAGGCGGCCACCGACGCCGGGGCGAACGCCGGGAGCCGGATCGGGGAAGTGGTCAGCGTGCAGGTCATCCCGCGGCCCCACGAGGACCTCGGCGTCGTCCTGCCGCAGGTCAGCAAGGCTCGGAAATCCGCTCCAGGCACCTCCTCGTGACCGAGTAACTCGCAGCCACACCATCCAGACTGGAAACACCGAAGAAGGGAAGAACCGACGATGCAAGACGCCATTGGACTATTGGAAACCCGGGGCCTCGTGGCTCTGGTCGAAGCGACCGACGCCATGGCCAAGGCGGCCAACGTCCAGATCGCCAAGCGGATCCAGATCGGCGGCGGACTGGTGACGACCGTCGTCCGCGGCGACGTGGGCAGCGTGCGTGCCGCCGTGGAGGCGGGGGCCAACGCCGCCGGCCAGGTCGGCGAGCTGGTCGCCAGCCATATCATCCCCCGGCCCGCCGACGGCGTGATCAAGGCATTTCTTCTGTGAGGACGTGAAAGGAAGCAGCCGTGCGCTGGCGGCCGGCCCGCGCGTCGAAGGCCGAAGCGCAAGACCGGGAGAAGGAAGCCATGAAGATCCTCGTAGCCAACCTGGGTTCGACGAGCTTCAAGTATCGTCTCTTGAACATGGACGACGAGACCCAGATGGCCCGCGGCGGAATCGAGCGGATCGGCTCGCCCGAAAGCCGCTCGACCGTCGAGATCGGCGATCGGCGGTGGGAGGAGACGCTCCAGGTGCCCGACCACGCCGAGGCCGTTCGCCAATGCCTGGCCCAGTTGACCGATCCCGAGCGCGGGTGCCTGAGCGACGCTTCGGAGGTCTCGGCGATCGGATTTAAGGCCGTGCACGGCGGATCCGTGAGCGGGGTCCAGCGAGTGACCGACGAGGTGCTCGCCGCGATGGAAGCAATGAACCTAGTGGCGCCGGCCCACAATCCCCCGTATATCAACGCCATGCGGCTCGTGCACGACAAGCTGCCGGAGATGCCCCTGGTCGCCGCGTTCGAGACCGGCTTCCACCAGACGATCCCCGATCGCAACCGCTACTACGCCGTTCCTTACGAGTGGGCCGAGAACGCCCTGATCCGGCGATGGGGCTTTCACGGGGCAAGCCACCGCTACATCGCCACGCGCGCGGCTGAGCTTTTGGGGCGAGATGACCTTCGGCTGATCTCCTGCCACCTCGGCGGATCGAGCTCGCTCTGCGCGATTCGAGGCGGCCGGAGCATGGCGACGAGCATGGGTATGAGCGCGCAGAGCGGCCTGCCGCAGAACAACCGGGCAGGCGATTTCGACGCCTTCGCGATGGCGATCGCGATGGAGCATACCGGCAAGTCGCTCCCCGAAGTGCTCTCGATCCTGGCCTCCGAGAGTGGGCTCTTGGGATTGACCGGCGTCAGCGGCGACATCCGCGATATCCGCGAGGCGGCCGACCAAGGGAACGCCCGGGCGCAGTTGGCGCTCGACGTGTTCGCCTCCAGCGTGCGGCACTATCTGGGGGCGTACCTGGTCGAGTTGGGCGGGGCCGACCTGATCGCCTTCGCCGGCGGGATCGGCGAGAACCGCGCCTGGTTCCGCGCCATGGTCTGCCGCGACTTGGAGGAGCTGGGCATCGTGCTCGATCCGGCGGCCAACGAGCGGATCGAGGGCGAAGGCCCCATTCACGCCGAGGCGAGCCGCGTTCAGATCTGGGTGGTGCCGACCAACGAGGAGTTGATCGTCGCCCGGCAGGCAAAACAGCTACTGGAGGCGTAAGACGATGTTCGTGGGCAAGGTCACCGGCGCGTTGGTATCCACGCAAAAAGTCGACTCGATGGTCGGCCGGAAGCTGCTGGTCGTCGAGCCGTACCGCGTGGACGCCGAGACCCGCGCGACCATGAAGACCACCGGGCGGACCTTCGTGGCCGTCGACACGGTGGGGGCGGGCGAGGGCGAGTACG
>CAZDHR010000281.1:0-9637 GCA_964505295.1 uncultured Planctomycetaceae bacterium | reverse complement strand
CGAACTTGCCGAAGGCGAAGTGGCTGGCGCTGGGATTGAGGATCACGTCGACGCCGGCGAGCGACATCTCGCTCCCGGGGCGCTTGGCCACCCAGGCGTCCTCGCAGATCTCGAAGCCGACGTTCACGCCGCCGCAATCGAACACGTAGTCGCCGATCGGGTAGTCCTGCCCGGCCACGTCGATCGTATCGCGCAGGCCCCGCGGCCAGGGCTTGAACCATCGCGGCTCGTAGTGCAGCCCCTCGCCGGCCAGGAACCGCTTGGCCACGAACCCGACGATCCGGCCGTCGACGGCCAGGCAGGCGGCGTCGAACAGCGCGCCGCGGAACAAAAGCGGAAGCCCCAGCGAGACGATCATCCCCCCGGTCGCCGGGAGGACTTCCTGGAGCACGTCGAGGGCCGTGCGCTGAAGCCCGGTCGAATGCAGCGCGTCCTCGCAGCCGTAGCCGGTGATGCAGAGCTCCGGCAGGCAGACGAGCCCGACCTCCTGCGATCGTGCCGCTTCGAGCACGCGGAGGATGTTGTCGCGGTTGTTCGACCAGTCGAGCGGCGTTTGGTTGAGCACCGCCGCGCCGACGCGAATTCGTGTCATCGGTTGAGCCCCCGCTCCTTGAGGATGGCGTCCGTCTTACGCTGGTAGAGCCCCATCTCCAATCCCACGGGGTAGAGGTGCGGATTGAGGAAACGTTCGAAGCGCGGATGAAACCGGCCGAGCTCCTCTTGGGTCCGCAGGCGGATTTCCTCGAGCGACGGAAGGTCGCAGACGAGCTTCCCCCGGCGGAAAACCGGCACCAAGAGGTCGGCCGAGTCGGTGCCGTCGCGGAAGGTCGTGCGATGGGTGCTGTCGGCCGGGTCGACCATCACGCAATCGCCCCGGATCGGATGCTGCTGGTCGAAGATCACGTCGCCGATGGCCTTCCCGTCGGCACGATACCGCCGCACCTGGAGGACGCCGGGGGTCGAGGACTTGATCGTCTGCTCGGAGACCTTCACCTTGTCGTGCCATGTGCCGTCGCCGTCGCGGATCGCCGAGATTTTGTAGACGCCGCCCAGCGCCGACTGGTCGTAGCCGGTCACGAGCCGGGTGCCCACGCCCCAAACGCCGATCGCGGCCCCCTGATCCTTGAGGCTGGTGATCAGGTGCTCGTCGAGGTCGTTCGAGGCGACGATGGCCGCGTTGGGGAAGCCCGCTGCGTCGAGGATCTTTCGGGCTTCGATGCTCAGGTAGGCCAGGTCGCCCGAATCGAGCCGGATGCCGACCATCTCGTGCCCCCTCCGGCGGAGCCGCCGCCCGACCTCGACCGCGTTGCGCACGCCCTGGAGCGTGTCGTAGGTGTCGACCAGGAACACGCAGTTGTTGGGCATCGCCTCGGCGTAGGCCGCAAACGCCTCGAGCTCGTCGTCGAAGCACATCACCCAACTGTGCGCATGCGTCCCTTTCACGGGGATCCCAAAAAGCCGCCCGGCCAGCACGTTCGACGTGCCCGCACACCCGGCGATGTACGCGGCCCGGCTCGCCGAGAGCCCGCCGTCGATCCCCTGCGCCCGGCGGAGCCCGAACTCGAGGACCGGCTCGCCCTGGGCAGCCATCACGATTCGGGCGGCCTTGGTGGCGATGAGCGTCTGGAAGTTGAGGATGTTCAAAAGCGCCGTCTCGACCACCTGGGCCTGGACCAGCGGGCCGGCCACGCGCAGAAGCGGCTCCTGCGGGAAGACGACGTTCCCCTCGGGCACGGCGTCCAGGTCGCACTCAAACCGCATCCGGCCGAGGAAATCGAGAAACGCCGGCTCGAAGATCCGCTCGCCGTCGCCCCCGCGGATCTCGGCCAGGTAGGCGAGGTCGGCCTCGTCGAACCGAAGCCGCTCGATGTACTCGACCGCCGGCTCCAGCCCACAGGCGATCGTGAACCCGCCGCGAAACGGGTTCTCCCGGAAGAGCAAATGGAACACGGCCTCGCGCTGGTGGAGCCCGGCCTTCCAATAGCCGTAGGCCATGGTCAGCTCGTAGAGATCGGTCAGCAAGGCCAGAGACGGCTTGTACAGCTCGTCCAGCGTGCCCATCGGGCTCCTTTCAACTCGGACACGAGTGTCGGAGAGCACACCTTCGTGTCAATTCTACACGAAGTCGGGCCGGTGGCCAAGGCGACGTCGAAGACCGCTGACCGTCCCGAAAAGCCCGCGTACGTGGAAGTCGACGGCTTCGCCGTGCGGGCCGTGATCCGGCCGTCGCGTCAGAACGTCAGCCACTCGATCCCCGAAGGGGTCGCGCGGAATCGCTTCGCCCGGATGCTCGATCCGGCCCCCTCCTCGTAGTAGACGATGAGCACGGAGCCGTCCTTGAGGTTCACCATCGAGGGATAGGCCCCGCCGACCGTATCGACCGGAACGTTCTCGCTCCAGGTCTTGCACTCGTCGAGGCTGTAGTGCAGGCTCGTCGACGGCACGCGATGGGCCAAGAGGATGATCCCGTCGGCGGTGCGGCGGAAATAGGGGCAGTGGCCCGGAAACCCCATCGGCTCGGAGACGCTCCAGCTTTCGCCTCGGTCCTTGGACACGGAGAAGCACATCTCCGGGCGCTGAGCGGCGTAGAGGGTGCCGTCCTTGAGCTCGACGACGTCGGTCTCGGCGTCGAGGCGAAAGCCGGCGTTGTCGATGTCGACGGATTTCCAGGTCCTGGCCCCGTCGTCGCTGATCGCCACGGCCCCGCCGGCCCCTTGCGGCGTTTCGTGGTAGAGCCCGAGGATCAGCCGTCCGTCGGAAAGCTCGCGGATGGGCGTGCTACAGTAGTACGAATCGAAGAGCTGCCGCGGCTCGGACCAGGTCTTGCCGAGATCGTCGGAGACGACCATCCAGGTGCCCCGCCCGGTCCATCGTTTGCCCGGCTTGTCGCGTTTTCGCAGGGAGAAGAAGTTGCAGATCAGACGGCCGTCCTTCAGTTGGACGATCGACGGGTCGCGGTCGTCGTCCGGGCCGTCGTAGAGGATTTCGGCGTCGGTCCAGGTGCGTCCCTCGTCGCTCGATGTGCAGTAGCAGATTCGACCTCCCTTGGGCAACTGCTCGTTGGGCAGGGCCACGTGCCCGTAGCCCGCGTAGAACACGGCCATCAGCCGGCCGTCGCTGAGGCGGCAGACGTCGGGGAACGCCTCGTAGGCGCCGGCCCCGGCGTCGCGACAGACGTAAACGAACCGCGGGGGCGGCACGCGCAGCTCACCTTGGGCAGGCTGGCCGTTCCCCAGGACGACAATGTCCTTCACGTGAGCGAGGCCCTGGTTCGCGTAGAACCCGATCCGCCCCCGTCGAATCGCAGGGTCTTTCGCTTCGTACAAGAGCTTCCCGTTCAGCGAGACCTTGAGCGTATCGCCCTGGGCCTGCAATTCGCCCGTGTGCCACTGGCCCGGCGGTTTGGCGAGGCCGCTTGCGCGCTGGATCTCGTTCCAGGAGACGTTTTCGTCGGACCGGACGAGAATCGCCTGGGCGCGGTCGAAGTGGACGTAGTAGTACGTGACGGCGTCTTGTGCGCGGACGACGAAGCCGCACGCGAGCACGCCCTGCTCTTCAGGCTCGACGAGAAACTTCGCCCGAAGCGTTACGTCCTCCCACTCCATCGGCAGGAAGAAGGCTCGCGACATCTGCGCCCGCCCGTCCAGGAGCAACTCGCCGTCGCGGAGGGAAGCCGTGTCGTCCAGGAACATCCATTGACTTTTCGCTTGCGGCCGGGCCAGATCGATGGACAGCTCCTCCGCGCCGGAATGGGGGCAGAAGCAGCACGCAATCACAAGCATGGGCATCAACGCGGGGCGCGCGAATTCGCGGATCATGGCGGTCCCCTCTCGGCGTGAATCGTTGCCCGCGAGGCTCGTAACGCTCGTCGTGACCCGATTCGTCGGGTCGGAGCATTCCGCGGCGGTCTCAAAGCGCATGAATGCGGCCACGACGAACGTCGATGATAGCCGGGCCCGGATCAGGTGTCAAATTACCCGCCCGGAAGCTCGTTGCCCCGCCAGCCGATGGGCTCCATACTGACCCGGCTTACTTGGGGTGAAGCCCGAGGCGCGGTAGAATGGCGGCGTTGTGCGTGGTGCCGGTTGTGTGCGGGAATGATGGTGACACGGGGACAAGGGGAGAGGGTGAGGGTGAGGGTGAGGGGGACAGGGGGCGGGACGGTGAAGTGGGGCGTCTCGAAGCGGACAACGGCGGATCGCGCTGGAACGACGCGCACGCCTGCGGCTTGCGGCTAAACGAATGTCACCTCTTCACGCCCTCGCCCTGTCACCCCTTTACCCCCTCACCCGGTCACCCCCTCACCCCCTCAACGGCTGCGAGGGCCAAAATGATCGAGCCTCAACGAGCGCCGGTCACCCCGCGTGTCCTCCACCCGGACACCGGCGACGCCATGCCGCTGGAAGAGGCGATTCCGCTCCTGGAAGGCATGCCCCGCGGGGCGGTCGAGATCGTCGGCGGCCCGGGGTCGGGCAAGACGACCGCCCTTCGCCACCTGGCGGCCGTCTGGTCGGACGAACGGGTTCTTTTCCTCGACGATCCCGGCGCGGAACTGGTGGCTCGCGAGTCGGCCAAGCGGTTTGTGGTCTACACTTCGAGCACGCCGCACCTGTCGATCGCCGCCGAGAGCCTTTACCTCGCCCCCTGGAGCGACGACGACCTGATCGAGTACCTCCTGGCGGTGCACCCGGACCAGTGCGGCTCGGTGATGGGCCGGGTCTCGGTGGCGGAGCATCGGCGCCGGCTTCTGGGTATTCCCCAGTTATGGCGGATCGCGCTGGACGAAATGGCCTGGGACCCGTCGGTGACCGACCTGCGCGAGCCGCTTCGCCCTGACCGGCTCGTCGATGCCCCGCGCCAATCTTCGCAAGGCCCGGTTGCGCGGCGCCGGGCTTGCCGGCGTCGACTGGGAAGGGGTCGATCTCCGCGACGCCGACATGCGGGGCTGCTCGTTCCATCTGGGCTCGTCGCGGAGCGGGCTGGTCGACAGCCCCATCGCCGGCGAGGGGAGCCGGACCGGTTTCTACACGGACGATTTCGACGAGCAGCACTACAAGTCGCCCGAGGAGATCCGCAAGGCCAACCTCCGCGGGGCCGACCTCCGCGGCGCCCGGACCCAGGGCGTCGACTTCTACCTCGTCGACCTCCGCGACGTGCGATGCACGATCGACCAGATGGACCACTTCCGCCGCTCGGGGGCGATCCTCTACGATCGAGCCTGAGCCGGGGTGCCGGCCTGGACCACCCCATGCGATTGGAAGCGACCTGACGCGGTGGCACATCCTACCTGCGGACGTACGCACGCACGGTCGAAAGAAACGGCCGGGGCGATTTTTCCAGCGCGCGGTTCATGAACGTTGCCTCGACGAACATCGCGCCGAATTCGGACTGGCTGATCTTGGGAACCGCGAAGTCGATTCGTTCGGTGATTGAAGGCAGAAGCCCGGGATGAACCGTCCCCCGGGCCGAAACGGCCTGGATGCGGGCCGCTTCGAGCCTCAGGTCGAACCGGTAGGAATCCATGGCCGGGCCGACGAACAGCACGTGCGGCTGAGACAGCATCGAAGCGACTTTTTCCAGGCACGCGTCGCCCGCGGCCAGATCGACCGGATCGCTCCGGTCCGTCTCGGCCGTGAACAAAGGTCGGCCGCTCTCTCCGTCGATGATGGAATAGTGCAGCGTTTGCCCCTCCTTGCGCATTTCCATGGGGCACTGGATCTTGGGCCAGCCCATTTGGAGTATGCCTATCTCCGTCGGCCAGAACGTGCTGCACGGCACCCGCACGAAGTGGAAACACGGGGACGGCTTTTGGGAAGCCTTCGGTTCGAGAAAGGGGATCGCCACGAACGTTTCGAGATAGGGGCGGAAAAGGCGGAAGGTCTGATAGAGCCCGAAAGTGGGCCTCCGGTTGCCCAGGTCGGTCTGTCTTCCGAAGAGCAGGATCACCGGGTGGTCGTCGCGCTGCTGGAGCCAGTCGGGAAGCCGGGCGTCGTCGACGATCGTCAGCTCCGGGGGAAGCGGCGCTTGAACGTCCGTACGCTTCACGAACAGCGTGAGGATGGTGGCCGTGAACCGACCCGAGAATCCCCGGTAGGCCAGGGAGTCGGAGTGGGGGCCCCGCTGCCAATCGAGGCCCATCGGGTCCCACGGATGGAAGAGCGCGGGCAAGAGCGGCTTCAAAATGGCAAACGCCACGGCCGGCCGCCAGAACGCGAGCACGGCCGCCTTTCGGAGGGCTTGCTTCAGCGACATGGTTGCCCCCTCGTTGTGATTCATTCGCAAAAAGACGGCAACATGAGACCGGGCTGTCATGCGTCGGACGTTTCGGGCGGGTCGGGCTGAGCCGTTTGACCAAGCCGCCGGGCATACAGCGCGAGCAGCTCTGCGCCGCCCCCGGGGCCGAGCGCCCGTTGGTCGGCCAACAGGCTGATCGTCAGGCGATCGCCGAGCGTCGCCGCGCCGAAGGCCGCCGAGGTGAGCGGCCGAACCGGCGGCAATAGCTCGATCTCTTCCACCTCCACGTCGCCCGCCTTGATACGGCCATCGGCGTCCGCCAGGGGTGAATCGCGAAGCGGCACTCCCAAGTTGCTCAGCACGCAGCTCGCCAGGCAGCGGTCCGTCGGCAAGAGCGACTTGAGACTTCCGGTGATCCATTGCGCGAGCTGCATGGTCCGCAGCATGATGACGCCCAGGCGCCATCGCTTCACGATGCCCATCTCCCAGCGCACGATCCGGAGCATCTTGCGAAGATCCGTCCACCCGTGTACACGCCGGTCGATGTTGATCATGCACACGCAATCGGCGGCCGGCATGTCGGCGTGCAATCGCGTGCGGAGGTTGATCGGCACCATAATCCGTACGAGGCCCGTCTTCTCCTCGGCACGGTGACGGTCGATCCAGTCTTGCGACGCCAGAAACAAGTCGCGCAGCAAGAGATCGTTGAGCGTGGCACGTTCCTCCCGGGCAACGCTGCGAAGCGCCCCGGTCTGGTCGACCGTCAGTCGGTGTTGAAACGCGGCAAGCCGGGGCAACGGCTCGCGGCCGTCGGCGTCCTCCTCGCCGGGCACGGCCAGCGGGACCGGACGGTGCAGGAAGTACTCGACGGAACCGGCGATGCACAACACCTCGAGCGGCCAGCGGAGCCACTGCGCAAACCGCGACCCGGCGTAGATGCCGCGGTCGCGCAGGCGCTCCGGCCGCAGCGTTCGCCACTTGGGCTTGCCGCCCTCCCGCTGGGCCGCATAGGCGGCCAGCAGGTCTTCGGCAAACCGGACGGCCCCCAGGCCGTCGCAACACGCGTGATGGAGCTCCAGCCACAATCGGGTGCGACCGTCCGCCTCGCAGACCCACAGCCGGAGACCGATCCGGCGGCGAAGATCGATCGGCGCGGCCGCCCGCGCCACGTCCCGCTCGGTCTCCGTCTCCCAATGGATCTCCGGACGCTGGTTCTCCGCCGCGACCCACCACGTCCTGCGTCCCTTCGACTGCACCACCGCGCTCAGCAGCGGATGACGCGCCATGGTGATCGGGACGGCCTGCTCAAACGCCTCGTGATCGAATTGCCCCGCGAGCCCCAGACGCAGGTAAAACGTCCTCGGGTGTGCCGGCCAATCGTCCGCGAGCATGTACTGCTCCATCGGTGTCAGCGGCAAGGGAAAAACCATGTTGCACATGCGCGGTGCCGGGGTGAAGGGGTGACGCGGTGACGGGGTGAGCAGCGCGGTCGTGTCACCTTGTCACCCCGTCACCTTGTCACCCAGTCACCCAGGCCGGCGGTTAAACGAGCTTGGTGACGCCGGGCATGGCGATCGGGTATTGGCCGTCTTCGCCGGGCATGATCGGCGGGTCGGCCTTCCAGGAGTACTCCGACGGGGCGAGCGTCTCCTGCGAGTTCATCGCCTGCTCCCAGGTGATCGCCTGGCCCGTATAGGTCACCATCCGGCCGATGATGGCCAGCATGGTGCTGGTGGCCATGTAGTGGCCGTTGTTGATGGGATTGCCGGAGCGGATCGCCGCGAACAGGGCCTTGTGCTCTTCGTCGTACATGTTGCACTTGGGGCCGTCGTAGCGCCACGTCGTCTCGCCCTGGCGGTCCTGGACGCGGTACTTGTTGAGCACGTTGCAGGTGCCCTTGGTGCCGAAGAAGTAGTCCTCGGTGCTGTTCCAGCAGCCGGGCATCTGGCGCGTGTAGGCGTAGACGCGCGTGCCCGACTCGTACTCGTAGACCACCGCGTGGTGGTCGTAGATGTTGCCGTACTTGGGTTCGTTCTTGATCTGGCGCCCGCCGAGCCCCCAGGCCCGAACCGGCGGCTTGTCGCCCATGGCCCACGACGCCTTGTCCAGGCTGTGCACGTGCTGCTCGACGTTGTGATCGCCGGAGAGCCACGTGAAGAAGTACCAGTTGCGAAGCTGGTATTCCATTTCCGACCAGTCCGTCTCGCGGGGCTGGGAGCGGCCGACCATCGAGGCGTTGTAGGTTTCCTGGACGGCGACGATCTCGCCGATGGTGCCGTCCATGACCCGCTTCATCGTCTCCTTCACGCCGAAGTGGTACCGCCAGCAGAGGCCCGACACGATCGAGAGGCCCTTCTTCTCCGCGGCCTCGGTGCTGGCCAGCACGGACCGGATGCCGGGGGCGTCGACGGCCACCGGCTTCTCGCAGAAGACGTGCTTGCCAGCCTCCACGGCGGCCTTCAGGTGCCGAGGGCGAAAGTGGGGAGTCGCGGCCAGGACCACCACGTCGACCCCGCTTGCGAGCAATTGCTCGTACGCGTCGAAGCCGGCAAAGCAGTGATCGGGGTCGACGGCGACGCGGTCGGCGTGCGGGCTGGCTTGGAGCTTCTTCAAGCTGCCTTCGACCTTGTCGGGGAAGACGTCGGCCAGCGCGGTCATCTTGATGTTCGGGTCGGCGTTGAGGGCATTGATGGCCGCGCCCGTACCTCGACCTCCGCAGCCGATCAGGCCGACCTTGAGCGTGCCGTCCTCGGCGGCATGGGCGCTGCGGTGGATGCTTAAGTTCGCGGCCAAGGCCCCGCCGACCACGGCGGTCGACGTTCGGAGGAAGTCACGGCGGGAAGGTTGCGGGGCGCGCATTGGGCGGTTCGACTGGGTCATGCTTGGCTCCTTCGGACAAACGGCGGGAAGGCTCCACCACGCGAAGCCCTCGCTACCAGGGGTATACGGCATGCACGGCAGGCCCCCATGATAGCCGGCCGGGGGGGCGGGGGCAAGTCACCGCTGCCGTGCCATCGTGCGGACCAGCTCCGTGTCGAGCTTCTGGAGATCCTTGCCGAAAACCTGCTTGAACTCCGCGAGCCGGGCCTCCGGTTCGTCCCAGAGGAGCGGCTTCTTGGTGGACAGGCGTTTCAGGTATTCAACGTACTGCTGCGGGTGCCGCTTGAGGAGGAAGTAGGTCAACGCCCAGGCCTCGGCGTAGGCGTCTTGGGCCGTCTCCGTGCTTTTCAGCCGGGTATCGTCGCCGATGAGCGTGGCCAGCGAGTCGGCCGGGCGCCGCCTCAGGTAGTCGTGAAACTGCGCCAGCCGCACCTGGTTGACCCGCCCGACCGTGCGCCATCCCTTGGAGCTCCGCAAGTCGGGCGTCTCGAAGAACTGGGCAACCCCCTCGCTGAACCAGAGG
>CAZDHR010000280.1:0-9703 GCA_964505295.1 uncultured Planctomycetaceae bacterium | reverse complement strand
TGGGGCAGGAGACCGTGTGGCCGCTCTTGGAAGACATGGCCCGGATCGGCCGAGGGCATTCCTACTATTGCGACACCGCCGAGGCCGTGCCCGAGATCTTCGCCCTGGAAACGGCCAGCGCAAGCAAGATGGGGATCCACGAGCGGCCTTTCCGTGCCCGGGTGCAGGGGTCGCTCGAGGCGCTGGGCGGATTGGACCTCGGCGCGGCCCCGTCGCTTCTGGGCTACGTGGAGACGAAGCCCAAGCCCGCGAGCCAAACGGTGATGACCTCCGAGCGGGGCCATCCGCTGTTGATCTGGTGGCGGTACGGCCGAGGGACGACCGTGGCGTTCACGTCCGACGTCCGGGGCCGCTGGGCGGAGCCTTGGCTGCGGTGGCCTGGCTTCAACCGGTTCTGGGCCCAGTTGGTCCGTCACTCGATCCGCAAGGACCAGGCCGCGGATTTCGCGCTCCGCGTCGACCATGCGAACGGCCGGGGGCGGGTGACCCTCGAAGCGGTCGACACAGAAGGCCGGTACGTCAACCATGCCGAAGTCACGGCGAGCCTGGTCGGCCCGGACGCCGTGACGGGCGCGGATCGCACGGGCCTCCCCCTGGCCGTCGAGCAGGTTGCCCCGGGCCGCTACGCCGCCGAGTTCCCCATGCCCAGGCCCGGCGCGTACTTCCTCGAGCTGGGCGTCGAGCACCGCGAGCGTTTAGTCTACACGCGGCGGCGCGGGCTGGTCGTCGGATACCCGGACGAGTATCGAACCCGGCCTGCGGACCGAGGGCTGTTGCGGGCGATCGCCGAAGCGACGGGCGGCACGTACGACACGAGCCCGGACGAAGTCGTCGCCCCGTCGCCGACGACCGTCCCACGGACCACGCTCCTCTGGCCGTGCTTCCTCGCCTCGGCGGCGGTGATCTTCGTGATCGACGTGGCCACGCGGCGGTTGCGCCGGCGCCGATCGACTTATAGGGTGGAATTATGTAGGGTGGGTCGAGGCACGAGACCCACGCGTCGTGTATGAGACCAAGACCTCTGCGCGTGGGTCTCGTGCCTCGACCCACCCTACACGTTCTGCCAGAATGACGAAATCGCATTTGGCGGACACCTGACGATGCAAGCGAGCACGGAACACGAAATCTTCGCCCGGCTGAGCCCCGTTTGCTCGCGAGAGCGCCGTCGGGCCGTGCTGCGGGCGACGGGCCGCGGGCTGCTGGGCGGGTCGCTGGTCGCCGTGGCGCTGGGGCTGGTGAACCTGGCGCTGGGGGCCGCGCCGCTTTTCTCGGCGATGCTCCCCGACGCGTCGTCGTGGCTCGTTCGTTGGGCGTTGCTGCCGGGCGCGGCGGGGGTCGCGCTGCTCGCCGGGCCGTCGATCGCCGCGTGGCGGGCCGCGCGCCGCAAGCCGGACCGGCACGCCGCGGCCGCGGCCGTGGATCGGCACTACGGGCTGGACGACCGAACGCGCACGGCGCTCGCCTTCCTGGAGAAGACCGATCGCACGCCGCTCGAAGAGATGCAGATCGCCGATTGCGCCGAGCGGCTGGCCGGGATCGACCCGCGTGCGGTGGTGCCCGGGGGACTGCCCAAGCCGTGGGGAGCGGCCTTGGTCCTCTCGGTGCTTGCCGTCGCGGCGATCGCCGGACCGCTCGCCATCCGGCCCCCGACGTACCCGGCCGTCGCAGTGCAAGGGACAGAAGCCGACGCGGAAGGGACGCCCGCAATCGGGCCGACCGACGAGCGGCCGGCTGCCGGCACGCCGACGTCCGCGCCCCTTGCGGCGGAGATCGAGTGGCGGGTGGCCCCGAGCGCAGAGGTCGTGGTCACTCGCGCCAACCTGCTCGACGGCGTCCCGCTCGAAGCAGTGATCTCCGACGAGGATCGGCCGGGCGCGCCAGATCGAAGCGTCGCCCCGGGAGACGCCAAGAAGATCCAGCCCGGCGGACCGGCGCCAATCGTCCTCGAAGGCGAGCTCGTCCCCTGGAGGCACCGCCTCACGGTCCGTCGCTACTTCAGATCCCTTCGCCCCAATAGCCCACGCCGCCAGGAATGAAACCGAGCCATCCTCGGGGCAAGACCATCGCGGCCTTCCGATTCTGCTCGCGGAACCCTTGCACGGCCGGAAACCGGGCGCGACAATGGGGCTCGCAGGCCCCGGATGGGGTCCGGGGCAAAGTCGGATGAGACATCTCGGTTCACGGGAGGGACGAACATGAGTTGCCGGACGAATCGACGTGGATTTCTCAAGCGTGCCGCCCTGCCGGCGGCGAGTTGGATGATTCTCGGCTCAGGCCGCTCTGCCCGGTCGTATCAGGCGAACGAGAAGCTGAACGTCGCCGTGGTGGGGATCGGCCGTCGCGGCAGTTGGCACGTGAGCATCGTGCCCCGGGTGGGCCAGAACCTGGTGGCCCTGTGCGACGCGAACCACCAGAAAGCGGCCGAGGTGTTCAAGAAGCACCCGGACGTGCCCAAGTATCACGACTTCCGCAAGATGCTCGACGAGATGGACGGCCGGATCGACGCGCTGGTGATCGCCACGCCGGACCACACGCACGCGGTGATCGCCGCCCGGGCGATGAAGCGCGGCAAACACGTCTACGTGGAGAAGCCGATCGCCCATGACGTCACCGAGGCCCGCACGCTCCGCCAGATCGCCAGGGCCGAGAAGGTAGCCACGCAGCAGGGCAACCAGGGAATGGCCACCGATTCGTTCCGCCGCACGTTGGAGTTGGTCCGGGAAGGGGCGATTGGCGAGATCCGCGAGGCGCACGTCTGGTTCGTGTTTGGCGGCTCGGGTCCGATCAAGCGGCCCACGGACAGCCAGCCGGTGCCGGAGTACCTCGATTGGGACTGCTTTCTCGGCCCTGCCCCCTTCCGACCGTATCACCCCCGATACGAAAACGGTTGGGGAGCCTGGCGGGACTACAGCACGGGCTGCCTCGGGGGCGGCGGATCGCACTCGATCAACATGGCGTTCAAGGGCCTGAACCTCGGCGCGCTATGGGACGGCGAGGCCCAAGGGACGATCCGCGTGGAGACGGAGATCCCGGAGCCGTGTCCCGAAAACCTGCCCCGCTGGCAAGTCATCCGCTACGACGTTCCCGCGCGCGGATCGCTCCCGCCGGCGCAAATTCACTGGTACAACGCGCCCGAGGCGGAACTGAAGCGGCAAGGCATCTGGGACAAGCTGGAGAAGATCGCCGGCCGGCCGCTCGAGTGGACCGATGGTAGCTGGACGCCCCGCTCCGGCACGTTGCTCGTCGGCTCGAAGGGGGTCGTGCACACCAACGCCCACAACTCCGTCTGCGCCCTGTTGCCCGAGAGCGATTTTCCCAATGCCGGCGGGCCGCCGCACTCGTTCCCGAGCGTAAAGGGCCACCAGCAGGAGTGGGTCGCGGCCTGCAAGGGCGGGCCGGCGCCGCTGTCGAACTTCGATCACTCCGGCCCGTCCATCGAGCTGATGCTCCTGGGCAACGTCGCCTCGCTGGTCGGGCAACCGCTGGAGTACGACCCGGCGGCCTGCAAGATCGTCGGCAACGACGAGGCCGACCGGGCACTTCGCCCCGCGCACCGGGAGGGCTGGGCCCTGTAGGGCGGCCACGGGCGCGCGTCCAAACCTGGCAGGGGCCTTCTCGGAATGACGGGGTGAAGGGGTGACGCTCACTGTCACCTTGTCACCCTTCGGCCGTCCTCAGAAGTCGTACCAGATCGCCAGCCCCAGCTTCTCTTCATAGTCGTCGAAGAACTCAAACTGATCGCTCTTGCCGACGTAGTACTGCATGCCGGTTCGGAAGAGGTGCCCGGCCGGCCCGCGCCACTGCCACCCGGTCTGGAAGACCAGGTTGCCGCCGAAGTCGATCTCTTCGCGGAGGTGGCCGTTCACGGCGACAAACGGGGCGCCGTCGAATCGCGTCGGCTTCCGAGGGCTGTAGTCGATGCCGAACTGGAACTCCCAGGGCTCGGCGCCGTCGTCGCTGCTGAAGGCCCAAGCCGCCTCCGCGTAGAGCCGGAGGTCATCGCCCCAATAGTAGGAGCCACCCAGGACGAGCGAGTCGCGAATGTAGTTCAACCGCTTGGCATCGGGGATGCGCAGCAGGTACTCGTCGGCTAGGTGCGAGCAGAGGTGGTAGTAGGCGAATTTCCACCGGAACGGCCCCTCGCCGTAGGTCAGCGGCACGCCGGCGCGGTAGTCGGTCGAGACGACGTCGCGATCGTGCTCCAGGTCGAGCCGCGGCAGGGCGGCCCCCTCGAAGTCGAGCTGCCACCCCTCCGGATAGAGCGCGTCGCGGGTGCCGTAGCGGATCAGACCGACGCGCCCGCCCAGGCTGACGTCCCAGATCCAACCCAGATCGCGCTCGTGGACCCAGGCACTGGCGAAGCGGGGCTCCTTGGCCCCGGCCTGGTACGAGCGGTAGATCACCCCTTCGGGCAGCACCTGCCAGGACCACGGCTCACCCGGCCACGCCGTTTCGCCCTGGAAGGACGGCTCGGTCGATGCGGGCGGCAACAGGTCGACGGTGTTGGCTGACGCTTCGGGCTGCCACGCGACCCGGCGCGCCGCCGCGCCCGGGCGTGTCTCTGGAATCGAGGCGAAGGAAGCCGCGGAAGCGCTCTGCGCCGGCGCGCTCCCCCAAAGAAGCCAGAGTGCCGCAGCGATCGGCCCAAGGCGGAGTCGATTGCCCAACATACCCAAACTCCCAAAAGCCGGTCAGCTCAGCGAGACTGCTTGCCCTTCCTAGTCAATAGATCGTACAGAATCGGGACGACGATCAAGCTAAGCACGCCAGAAACAAGGATCCCGCCGGCCGTGGCGATGCCCACACCGTTTCGCATCTCTGCCCCCATTCCCTGCCCGAAGGCCAAGGGCAGCGTTTTCAGCGCGGCCGCCGCGGTGATGATCGATCATGCCGATGGGCCGGAAATGTGGAAACCAGCGGCATTTCAGCGGATAGGCGCCAGAGTCTACCACAAAAGGGGGGTTGGAATGCGACGCTCGTTTTGTCTGGACGGGATTTGCCGAAATTGACGAGGGAAGAAATGGAAGATGGGAAACATGATCGCCGGAGAGCGGCTCACCGTCGTCATTTGCGGAGGACCCGATGGATCGGAAGCCGAACGCGTGCCTGCATGCCACTCTTTCGGAGGCGTGCGCGTCGGTCGGTTCGCCAAGGTACCCGCCTCGCCAAGCCCGATCCTTTGTGCCTTGGGGGTTGCCCTGGCGCTCGCGCTGGCGGCGTGGTCGCCACTGGCTGCGGCTGTCGACCGTGCTGGTGCCCGGACCCAAGCCTGCTCCCTGCGTGCGTTGGCCGTGCGCCTGGGCGGAGTTTTTCAAGTGCCCACCCCCCGTGCCGTGCGGCCGCTGAGAGCCGCGAGCGCTTCCCAAGTCGCTCGCGACGAGCCGGACAGCCACGCCGACGGGGCGAAAAGACGATAATCGGCCGGCTGGGTGATCCGTCCCCCCGCACGTGAAACGCACCGGCCCCTTCTTGCCTGGAATCGCTCGATCGAGGAAAATGGTCTCCGGCGCGGGCGAACGCGAATGACCGCCGGGCGCCTTCGGCGACGCCCCGTTGCTCGATCAGACGATCCTTGTGGGCCATTGGCGATTCATGGCGAGCGAGTCCGACGACCATTCCGGCCGAGGTGTTTCGAGGCGGGCCGCCGCGCCGCGTCGCAGGCCGGCGCCGGTCCCCGCGAGGAAACGGCGACTCACGCTCGACGCCCTGCTGCACCGGCTCTGGTTCGAGCTGCTCAACTTCGCCGAGAGCTACAAGCTCCAGACGCTGGCCATCATCTTCTTCTGGATGTTCATCGTCTGGATCATCGGGACCAACCTGATCTGGCTGTTCGAGCAGTGGGTGCCGCCGCCTGCCGACGAGAGCCCGACCTATTACGGCCCCGAAGAGTATTTCAACACCTACTGGTGGGTGATCAACGCGATCATGAGCGCCGGCGTGGAGGACGCCGCCACGCCGCGGACCGTCGCGGGCCGGACCGTGGCCGTCCTCGTGGTGATCATCGGCATCTGCCTGGTCACGGTGTTCACCGGAAACGTGGTGGCCATCCTCTGGGATCGGATCGCCCGGCGCGACCTGATGCGCGTCAAGCCGCGCATCGCCCACGTGGCGCAGTACGTGGACCACGTCGTCGTCTGCAACGCGTCGGCCAAGTTCGAGCCGATTCTGTGTCAGATCGTGAACAAGGCGGGCACCGACACCAAGGTCGTGCTGGTCGATCCCAAGGCGGACGAGTACCGCACGGACCGGCGGCCCCTGTTCCGCTCCACGTTTGCCGTGGCCGGAAACCCGCAGAGCCTCCGCGTGCTGAAGCAGGCCGACGTGGAGACGGCGGCCGCGCTGGTCGTGCTCACCCCGGACGACGCGGGGCTTTCGCTCCAGGGCCGAGACTACCAGGCGCTCTTGGCGGCGCTGGCCGTGCAGCCGATCGTCGAGGTGAACCCGAATCTGCGGATCATCCTCGAGGTCAACCTGAAGAGCACGACGGATTTCGTCGAGATCTTCAACGTCCTGGACAACTACCCGCTCTACATCGAAGCGGTCTGCGCGGGTGATTTCCACGAGCGGCTGATCTCGCAGGCCTGTCTGACGCCCGGCCTGTCGCACTTCTTCGACCTGCTTCTGACGGTCCCGTCGCGGCGCCAGAGGCGATCGATGATCCCGCGCCTGTTCGACACGATCTTCCTGCGGGAAGTCCACGAGGAAGAAGCCACGGCCAGCCCGACGGACATGGGGAACGACGTCTACGCGGTTCCGCTGTCCGAGGAGCTCGCCGGCAGGACGTTCCGCGACCTCCGCCAGGTGATCGAAGAGGCCGACGGCGTGACGCTGATCGGTTACTTGCGGTGGGAGGGAATCGGCGACGGCGTGGGACTTCTGAAGCCGGCCGTCACGCTCAATCCGTCGCGCAGGCCGCCCGCGCCGGGCCAGCCCGCCCCGATCGATTACCGCCTCCGCCCGGACGACGAGCTGCTGGTGATCGCCCGGCCGAAGGCCTACGCCGCGCTGCGGGAAGGACGTCTTCTGAAGGCTCGCGCGGCCCGGCGATCCGCCACGGATCGTGGAAAGGGCCGCCGAGGGGGCGGCAAGACCGGCGCGGCCTCCCACCGTCCGTCCGGCCGTCCGGAGGGCGACGTGGATTCATCCAGCCAACATCGCGGGCACGATCCCGCTTCCGACGCCCAGGGGACACCGAGCCCGGACGAGCCGGGCTCTCAAGCGAAGGAGTAAGCCATGGCCGATCAACCGGAACCGACTGAATCGACCGACCCCGATGCCCCCGTGGTCGAGGACATCGCCGAGAAGCTTCAGCGGGGCGGGCACGTGGTGATCTGCAATTGGAACAGCAAGGGCGAAGCGATCATCCGGGAGCTGCACTCCCAAGTGATTCACGACAAGCGCCTGGTGGTGATCGTCACCGACAAGGAGCTCCCCAAGCGAAACAGCTCCGCCTGGCGGGGCGTGTTCACCGTCGACGGCAATCCGCTCGACCAGGAGTACCTGCTCCAGGCGATGGTCACCAAAGCCCACTCGGCGATCGTCCTGGCCGACGAGGCGAGCCCCAATCCCGACACGACCAATTTCATGATCGCCGCCTGCATCGAGCGGATCAATCCGGAGGTCCATACGATCGTCGAGATCTCGGAAAGCTCCTACCTGGAGCACTTCCAGGGCACCGGCGTGGACGAGATGATCTGCATCAACGAGATCGCCGAGAAGATCATCTCGCAGTCGTGTCTGACGCACGGGCTGTCGGCGCTTTATCTGCACCTCTTGACCGCGTCGGAGGAGACCAACGAGATCTACATCCTGCCCGCCCCGGAGGTCACCCACGGGCATGCGTATCGCGACGTTCGCCGGGCAATCGGGACGTTCGAGGGCGAGAGCCTGATTCTGCTGGGGTTTCTGGCGCAGGTCAACGCCACGCAGGCCCCGCCCGGCTACCGCGCGTTCAGCCGCGACGGCAAGCGGATGGCGATGGTCGTCAACCCCACCCAGAACGACGAAAACGACAATCCCTTCTCACAAAGCTACGTGATCCGGCCCGGCGACGAGCTGATCGTCATGGCCTACGAGCAGCCGGAGCTGCGGGGCTTCACGGTCACGCCCTCGGGCAAGTAGGGTGCGTGCTTGCACGCACGTGCAGCAGAATAGACCGCCCGACGTGCACGCGCGTGCCGTGGACAGCCTGACTCGCACGCGCGTGCCGTGCTGCCCGACGCGTGGGTGCAAGCACCCACCCTACCACCACCCCTCGTTCCCAGGCTCCGCCTGGGAACGCACTGCGTGGCAGGATTTGCCTGCTCTGTTTGGCGCAACCCGCCTGTCCGAAGTGATTGCGGCTCGGCGTCGGCCCGGCGGAGCCTCGCGTTAGGGCGTTCCCAGGCAGAGCCTGGGAACGAGGGGCAAAGTCCTTCGCGCTCAGCAGCTCTCGTCGAGGGCCTTCAGGCGGCGCTTGAAGCCCTCGACGATGTCGACCGGGGTCGGGTCCACTCCGCCGGCCAGCGCGAGCTCGTAGCCCGCCCACTCGCCGACGAGCATGGCGCGGAAGATCTTCTCCACCAGGCTCGCCCCCTCGATCGGCACCACGTCGGACGACAGCCCGTGTTCGGACAGGATCTCCCGGGCGAGGTCGATGCGCCGGAGCACGCAGGGGGAGTCTTCGTCGTCGCGGAGGAAGACGAGATGGAAGGGGCCGCGGCGCCGGACCCAGCCGATCATCTCGTTGTGGTTCAGCTCGGGGAAGAAGTTCCAAAACGCCGGCGTCTTGGCGTGCTCGTTGATCTTGATCTTGAAGATGTGGGCCACCGTCGCGTATCTCTGGGAAGAATAGATGACGGGCGTGGCCTGGGAGAGGCCCGGCAGAAGACGCTGGGCGCGCTCGCGGGCCGCGTCGACGAATCCCAACAGCGGCGCCTCCAAGGCTTCGACCGCCGCCACCGCGCCCTCTTCGGCCAGCCCGACTCGCTCCAGCAGACCGGCGAGGATGCCGACCGTGTAGCCCGTGGCGCTCCGCGGCTGCATCGTGGGCGGATCGGCGGGGATGCGGATGAGGGTCACATTGTGTTTGTCGGCGTCGCGCAGGCTACGTCGGGCCAGCTCGTTCTTGACGGGCTTCCCAGTCTTGGGGTCGTCGAAGCTTCGGCGGGTGATCGATACGATGGGCAGCCCCCGGTCGCACGCGGCGTCGTAGGCCGAGAGGCTCTCTTGGGTGTTGCCGGAGAAGGTCGACGCGATGACCAGGGGGTTCTCCAGAAGGAGCGGGTCGGGCAGCCCGTAATCCCGATGGATCTGGATCGGCACGCGCGAGAGCTTCGCGTCGCGCACCAGCGCCCCGGCCATCCAGGAGCCTCCCATCCCGGCCATGAGCACACTGCCAAACGGTCCGCCCGGAACCTTCACGTCCCCCGCAGCTTCCAGGCCCGCACGGAACTGCTTGGGAGACTCCGCGATGATCTTCTCCATGTTCTGCTTATCGAGCGAGTGCGTCATTCCGGGGCCGTCCTTTCTATTCGGGGGGGCTGATTCATCGCCAAGCTAAGCAGACTACGCGATTTCCGTGCAGTATTCAATGGCATCAGGGGCGCGGTAGTGTCCTAATTTGAGTTTGCCCCCCTCGGCCGAGCGGAAGGGTACTTGGAGAACCTGGCTGCTAAGGCCCGGATTATCTGAGACGGGAAGTCTGTGATTATGTGAGATGTGA
>CAZDHR010000279.1:0-9716 GCA_964505295.1 uncultured Planctomycetaceae bacterium | reverse complement strand
TCGATGTGCCCCGTCAATGACGGCCGGTTTTAGCAGCCCACACGCCGTGTGCCTGAAGGCCGGCAGGCCGTTTGCCGGCTATGCGTAACCGTCCGGTCGTTGACGGTGCCTTCTCGGCCGTCACTCTGCTCGGATGAGCACGACGCGGTCGACGAAGATCGCGTCCAGTTCGGGATTGTGTCCGTGGGCGAACCAGAAGTACGCGCCGGGGACGAAGTCGATCACCCCGAGGTCGATCCAGCGGAACTTCCTGTCGAACGAGCCGTCGTCGGTTGCGAAATCCCTCGCGCGGAGGACCATGCTCTTGAGCGACTTCTTACCCTGTGCGTCGTAAACGCCCCAAGAGCCAAGCTTGCCTTCCTTGAGGGTTCCTTCGCAGCGGAGTGAGGCGAGCAGGCGGTACTTGCCGCGGACGGGCGGGTTGTAGCTCGTGTTCCAGTCGACCTTGGTTCCCATGCGCACGCTCTTGCCGTTCCAGCCTTCCGAGTCGTCGACGATCGTGGCCGCATCGCGGAAGTTGGCGAACGACAGGGCGTCGAAGACGGCCCAGGCGTCGTCCGGCAAGTCCTTGCAGATCTCCGGCGGATTGCTCTGCGCCAGGAGTCCGGCCTTCAGACCCTCGAGGTACTGCCCAAGGCTCTTCTCCCGGGAAATCGTCGCGGCTTTCGTTTGGAATCGCTTGCAGAGCCGGGCGAACTCGTCGGCCGCGGTGACCGGGTCTTTCGGCCCCAGAAACGGCAGCTTCCTTTCCCCCGCCTCGCAGCGAAGCGGGTAGTACCGGCTCAGCCAGACGTGGTCGACGCCCATCTTCGACTTGCGCAGCCGGCGCAGCTCGTCGGAATCGGGGCCGTAGACCTCCGTGGCCGTCGCGACCGCCTTGTTCATCAGCTCGGTAGCCCGGTTGAGCGTGGCCAGATCGAGCCACTTGGCCGAGTTCATGCCGAAGCAGCCGAGGTAGATCTTCTCCTTTTCCGCCTGCGCGATCAGGATGTCCCAATACTCCTGGATCAGCGGGGCGACCGCCTGGCCGTAGTAGCCGCGCAGGAACTCGTCGATCAGGGCCTCGTCGTCGAGGTGCGGCTCCCACATCAGGCGCATCAGCAGCCAGTTCTTCAGCTCGCAGAAGTCGTCGCCCTCCCCCTCTTCAAACAGGCCGACGGCGCCGTGCTTGACGAAATAGCGGACGTTCGGAGCGAGGACGCGCAGGTTCGGATGCGGCCCGAGGTAGTCGTTGTAGTTGGTCGTGTAGTCCCAGATGAACAGGTGCTTGGCCAGCTTGCTCCAGCCTTCGATGTCCTCGGCGAACTTCTGGTTCTGCTCGCCGTCGAGCGGCTGGATGTAGGAACATTCAATCGTGCAGAGGCGGATCAAAACGTTGTCGCGCGGCTTGATGTTCTTCGGCGGCTTGCGCGTGTACTGATACGCCAGCGATTCGACCAGAACGTCCGGAAACTCCTTTTCGACCGCCTCGGCGACCCGGTTGAGCATCAAGACGAGCGTTCCCGCGTGGCTTTCTTCCGCGTCGTCGATCGCCTTGCACTTGTCGCAGGTGCAGTACCCGCGACAATCGTTCTGCGATACGTCGATGATCTTCGCGTCGGGATGCTTGCGCAGGGTTTCCAGGACGTTCTTGATCAGCTCCCGGGTCATTTCGTCGTTGGTCAGGCAGAGCTGGGCCCGCTCGTGCTTGCGTTGGCCGTCGATTTCCGAGTACCAGTCGGGATGGGCATCGAAGTACTTTTCCGGGGGCAAGTATTTGTAGAACGAATGGACGAAGTTGACGATCCGGACCGCGCCGCCGTATTCGGGCGTCAGGAACCCGTTGCCCTTCATGCGCGCGGAGAAGACGGTCGGCTGGGCCTTGCGATGGTACATCTCCCGGGAGATCAACTGCGGCGCGTACGAAACGGCCAGGTCGTCCGCGAGGACGAGCGTCGGCTTCTTGGGGATGAACGTCTCATCGGGCGCCCACCAGCGAACGCCCACGACGTCCTGCAGGAACGAATAGACGGCGTACAGGCAGCCTCGCTTCTCATGTCCCGCGAGGATCAAGTTTCCGCCGTCCATCTGGATCAGGATTTCGTCGAACCGGTAGTCCTTGTTCGGGGCCTTCGCCGTCGCGCCGACGAAGATCAACGACTTCCCGCCGGCGGAGGCGTCCTTTTCGGCAATCGTCTGGAAATCCGCGCCGGTAACGAGCTTCAGATGCTCGGACAGCTCGCGCGCGGCCGTCTGCTCGACGATCGTCGGCTCGTCGGGCAGGACGATCTTCCAGCCGGTCGTGCCGTCCTTCGCCAGTTCGGCGGAATACACGTGCGTCGGCAGAAACACGAGACAGAACAAGGCAAGCAGGGCTCTCTTCATGGATTCTCCGAATCGTTGCCGAGGGAAGGTTGCAGGTGAGACAGGCGGACAAACACGAGTCTTGCTGCCACACGGGGCCGTGTCAAGCGCCCACGCCACGGCCCCATCCGCCTTGGCTCTGCCGAGACGGGTCGGATCGGCGTCCGGCAAGGCTGTTGAGCGACACGGGTTGCGTCCGCCTGGCGCGCCGTTATCCTGGATGGAGGGGATACGCGCCGAGAGCCGCCGCACAGGCCGCAGAGTCTGTCGCGCTCTTCTGACCACACGAGGATGTCCAATGCGTCGAGTATTGCCGTCGTATAGCATTCTGGTGTTGTTCTGCACGTCCGTGTTCTCTCAGGAATACACGCAGGAAGACATCGAGAGACGGCACACCACTGCCTATCCAATATCCCGCCTGCAACGTGACTGGATCTATCAGGATCACGGCTTGAAGAGCAGCGAGTGCTTCGTCGCGGCCGACGGCAACGACGTGGAACGGGCCATGGTCCGCAAGGTCCTCGCCGAGTTGACGGCCCGCGGCGTCGCGACCGATGCCCTGGAGAAGTCGCTCGCCGTTTTCATGGAAGGCAAGAGGCCGGGCAACGATCCGGCGTGGAAGGCCCTGTATCTTCGGGCGTGTGAGATGCGCCGCCGGGAACGCTTGAAGGTCTTCGACCGTCACGCGCACGAGTTCATCTATGCGAAGCACTTCGTGTTCGGCGATTGCCAGGCGATGTTCGCCATGACCGATCACCTGACCGACGCGGTGTTTCGGGAATGCGGCCGCGATTATCGGATGGGCTCGCAGCTCTGCCGGATGACGATCCACGGCGACGGAACGGTTTCGACCGAGGTGCTTCTCGATTGCCCCGAGGGAGTCGTGCGAGATCCTTGTGTCTCGTACGACGGCGGCACGCTGGCCTTCTCGAT
This sequence comes from uncultured Planctomycetaceae bacterium, assembly GCA_964505295.1. Classification (GTDB taxonomy): domain Bacteria; phylum Planctomycetota; class Planctomycetia; order Pirellulales; family Thermoguttaceae; genus DATKZH01. The sequence continues at coordinate 6,440 of CAZDHR010000279.1, read as the reverse complement.
GCGACGAACGAGCCACGACGGAGACGACGATTTCCACCTGTATCTCATGGACTTGCGCGACAAGAGCGTCCGGCAGATTACGTTCGGAGCCGGAACGGCCGACATGGAGCCGGAATGGCTCCCCAACGGCGAGCTGGTGTTCACGTCCACGCGCTGCGTGTTCTCGGCTCCGTGCTGGTGGTCGAGCGTGTGCAATCTCTATCGGTGCGACGCCGAAGGGCGCTACATCCGCCGCTTGGGCGTCGACCACGGCCACACGGTGTTTCCGCACGTGATGAACGACGGGCGGATCATCTATACCCGCTGGGAGTATTCCGACAGGACGGCCGGCTACCTGCACAGCCTGTTCGTGATGAACCCCGACGGCACGAATCAGACGGAGTTCTACGGGAACAACTCGCAATTCCCGGCCGCCATGCTTCATGCTCGGAGTGTTCCCAACTCGACGAAAGTGATTGCGATCGCCGGTGCCCATCACATCGACCAGCGCGGCAAGCTCATCATGATCGACCGGAAAGAGGGCACTCAGGCAGGCGTGGGGGTGAAACTACTTGCGCCGGAAAGAGATTACCCGTATCGCGAAAGCATGGGAACCGGAGGGAACATCGTCCACGACACGGAGGGGGAACAGTTTCAGTATCCCTATCCGCTGGATGAAGACAATTACGTGGTCTGCTATTCGCCGGAGGGGGGGCCGATCCGGGGGCTGAAAGGCATGAAGGACGGCAAGGCGGGAAGCCCGGCCTTCGGCATCTACTGGATACACCGCAACGGACAGCGCGAGCTGTTGATCTACGATCCGGTGATCTCGTCGGGCCAGCCGGTGGCGATCGCGCGTCCCCACCAGCCCGTTCAGAAGGCTTCCGTGGTAGACGAACACAAGACGCATGGCCGGTTCTACGTTCAGAACGTCTACTACGGGCCCGGTCTGGAAGGCGTCAGGCCCGGCACGGTGAAGAGAATGCGCGTTGTCGGGCTGGACTATCGTGCTAAGGGCACGCTGGCCTTGGGGCTGCACCCATGGGGCGGACACCAGACGTCGCCGTGCGCGATTAACAACGGCAGTTACGACGTCAAACACGTACTGGGCACCGCCGACGTGGAGGAAGACGGAAGCTGCTGTTTCGAGTGCCCTTCACGCGTGCCCGTTTATTTTCAGATGTTGGATGCAAAAGGCCGCATGGTGCAGAACATGCGAAGCTGGACGATGGTCTTGCCGGGCGAGACGTTTGCGTGTGTCGGCTGTCACGAGCACAAGAGCAACACGTACATCGACCACCGTCCGGTCACGATGGCCTTGAAGAAGAGGCCGCAAAAGCTCCGATCGTTCTTTGCGCAGGGCGACGAGCCGGTCCAAGAGATGGACCGCTTCCTGACCGATTCGGAAAAGCGTGCGATGAAGTACCTGGGCACGAACGCGCCCCAGGCGATGGACGTTCCCCGTGGTTTCAGCTATACGCGAGAAATCCAGCCGATCTGGGATGAACATTGCATTCAGTGCCACGCGGGCGACAAGAACCCCGACAAGAAGGACGTCCCGCTCAGCCTGTTGGGCGACTACCGCCCGATCACGAATCCCGAGATCTACGGTCGAGCGAAATGGCGTCTGACGCATCGACCCTACGGGGCCAGTACGAAAGGACACCCAGGTCGAGCGTTCAGCGAGTCGTACATCCATCTGACCGACTTCGGCTACAACGCGAAGATCCCGTTGGCGGGGGCGGGCGGCAAAGCTGACGTGCGCCGCGACAAGGTCTATCTCGCCTACTTCGGCGGCAAACCGGAGAACGTCCCGAATCCGGACGCCCTCGGGTACTGCGCCGATGAATACGCGGGCAACGGCCTCATCAACTGGCTGCACGTCTCCAGCGCGTGTGCCATGCTCCCGCCGTACGCCTATGGCTCGACGTCGAGTCCGCTGATGGATTACCTCGAGCCGTCGCACTACGGCGTGCAGCTCTCGCAGGAAGAGAAGGAGAAAGTCGCGTGCTGGATCGACCTGAACGTTCCGTTTGCGGGGTCGTGGATGGAACTAAACTACTGGGACCGGCTCAATCATGCCACGCACTCCGGCTTGACGCCGTGGTACGTGTATCGCGACAAAATGCGCCAGATGTACCTGTACTTTGAGACGAAGCGTCTGAAGTCTGCCGAGCTGGAGCTGGAGCATATCGACCGGTATCTCCGGCACGTGGATGACGGCGTGGACTTTCACCCGGGCGATTTTGCGCATTACACGTTCGGGGGTCGTCGTGTGCAGAAGCAGTTTGTCGACGACTACGACAAGCGTCCGACCACGGTTCCGATTCATGGACTCGCCGAGGGGAGAGACGCCCGTGGGGGCTCCAACGTGGCCGGCAACGAAGTGCGAAACCTGGCCCTGAACGAGGACGCCTACACGTACCATCTCCGTTCGTATCCGCGGGTGACGTCGAACTCGCATCATCGGTATCGACCGGAGTTTTCGCCCAACAACGCAATTGATGGAAGGCGCGCACCCGACGCATACTGGCGCCCGGCCCGTCGTACCGATTTATGGTTGATGGTGGAGTTCGGGCGTGAGGTGGAGGCGGAACGAGTCGTGATTACCCTTCACCAAAACGAGGGCCAGGACAGGACATGGACCGGCGCGAATCTGGAATTCTCCAGCGGCGAGAAGGTAGCCGTTGCGTTGAGCAACACGTCTCAGCCGCAGGAGTTCACGTTTCCGAAACAGCAGTGTGCGTGGGTGAAGCTGGTCGATTTCCGGGAACGCTTCCCGCTCGTGGACAATGGAATCGTCGAGTTCGAGGTCTACGGCAAGGACCTCTGATCGGGCCGGATGAGGGCCGGATGGACGGATCTTGCCAGGCAACGCTCAAGGCCACAGCGCGTTGATCGCCGCGACCGATGCATCGACCAGCACCGCTCCGCCCCGCGGGCCGACGGTATGGTTCACCGCGCTGTAATCGCCGCCGGCCACGGCCCGCCGGGTGGGCAGGTATCCGTGATGGTCGCACGTCAACTGCGAGAGGAAGGTCAGCACGGCCTTGCTGCGCCCCTTGATCCGGATCCCGTAATCGAGAAACAGCTCAAACGGATTCGTGGCGATCGCAACGTCGCCCAGCCGCAGCACGTGGAGCTCGACGGGCACCGTCGACGGCATCCAACGCGCCTCGTTGTAGGAGTTCTTGTTGGGAACGTCCAGCTCGAGCACCCGGTGGGCGAAGACGGGCTGCGTTTGCACGTCGACCTGGGCGTAGGGCCAGACGTCGTCGACCGCCCGAATCACACGGTTGGCCAGTTCCTCTTTCCAGGTAATCTTCCTGCGCTGGAGCATCAGTTTCTCAGCCCGGCTGCGGACGATCACCGCCGGACACTGATCGCCGGCCGCCGCGCACTGCCCGAAGACGTGAACATTCAGCCCGTATTTCGCCTTGATGCCCTCGCGAATCGGATGCCAGAAATCGGCGCTGATCGCTTTGCGCCCGACCTGCGACGGGCAGGCGAGGTTCAAGAGCATACCGGTCAGCTTCTGGTCGGCGTCCCAGAAGAACAGCATCTCGACGGCGTGATCCTCGTAGCCCTCCACGTGGGAGAAGTCCGGCCGGGCCGTGTCGAACCCCATGATGGCCGATCCGTCGGTGTAGCTCAGGCGCCGGTTGTAGCCGACCGCCGCATCACCCAAGGCCCAGCTCACGCCCGCCGGCTGGCGGCCCTGCCAGGCCTCGACGATTGCCGGCCCGACCTTCTCGTACAGAAACAGAATGTACTGTTGCGGCGTCATCACGTCGGTCCGGTCGCTGATGTCGTACAACTGTCCCGGTCCGGTTAGCGCGTACGAGATGCTCGGACCGCAGTGGGTGTGCGTCGCGCCGCAGATGAGCTTGTTGCTGTCGAAATCGGCGAGCTTCTCGGCGGCGATGCGCTCCATGCCGTCCTGCACCTCCTTGGTCATCCGGACCAGGTCGAACGTGATCATGATCGCCTGATCGAGCACCTGGTCGCCATCGCGTGTCTCCAAGGCCAGCACCGTGGCCGTCACCGGGTCTTCCACTTCGCTGGTGACCCGTTTGTAGCCGCTGCCGTCCAGAACGACCGGGGCCGAGGGCGTAATATCCACCGTCGCCCAGCCCGCGTACAGTTGCCCGGGCGCCGGCTCGCCGGCCATCGCGAGCCCGGCCGAGCAGCCGATCGCCAGTCCGAAGAGAATCATGGTAACTCGTGATCGAGGTCGTTGCATCCAATCGCTCCTTTCCGAGAAGATAGCCCAGCCACGAATCGTCGAAGAACGCTCCACGTCGTGCGTCGTCGGGGAAGCGGTGGCCCGTGGTTTCCCCGTGGCTCGCCGCGCGCTTCTCATTTCCTCAATTCAGTTCCGCAAACATCTCCAGCAAGGCGTCGACGATCTTGACCGAGGCCTGCTCTTCCACCTTGTTCGTGCCCAGCCAGGTCTCGTAGCCCCCGAGTTCGTGCTGCTCGGGCGTGGGGAGATAGCCGTAGCCGCCGTTGGCCAGCTCCATCGTGAAACTCGGCTTGAAGGGACTCCGGGCCTTCAATTCCAGGCCGATTTCGGAGAACACCTCGAAGGGGATGGCGGAGATGCCCAGGTCGCCGATCCGCACCGCCTGGAGGATGACGCTCACCGTGTCGGGTGATTCGAGCTGCTGGATGGCCTTTTGCGCGTAGTTCCGCTCGTGCGGGAATCGGTCGCGGCGATCGGGATCGGCCAGGACCTGCTTGGCGTGTTCGAGCTGCGCGGGAGTGGGCTTGCGCACGCCCAACTCCAATTCCCGCTCCCGCATCGCCAGCGGCACGCGGTCGTGCCACACGAGCTTGTCGTACTGCTGGAAGACGGCCTGGGCGCACTGGTCGGCCACCAGCCGGATCTGCTCGTACGGTTGGCGTTTCTCGCGTGGCTTCGAGTAGTCGATGTTGTTGATGTTGGCGCTGGTGCCGTTGCTCATTGCGCCCACGAAGGGCGGATCGAGCCGGTCGGCGTCGAGCAACTGCTGGATGCGGTCGGCGAACACGGCGAAGTAGTCGGCGGAAAGGTTGTGCCGACCGGTCCCGCCCACGTAGTGGAGCGAGTAGTTGGCCACCAGGCCGAGGGGCCGGCCGTCGACCGTCTCGAGCGCGAAAAACGCGATTTGCGGGTCGACCGGCCCGGCCGGCTTCAAAAGATCGGGGCGGTGGCCCGGATTCATCTTGGCGTGGTCCGGCTCGCCGAACGGGTTGAACAGCTCGGCGCCGGGCTTGAGCAGCCAGCGCCGACAGAACACCTGTCCCGGCAGGTCGACCGTGCCCCAGGCGATGCGTGCGGGCTGGAGGTTGTGGATCGCGCAGCGCACGCCGTCGGCAATGCGATGGGCGACGAACTGCTGATACTCGGTGAATTCCTTCCCGGGCTTGAGCGGATTGGGCCACCGGGCGCTCACCGAGGAGTGCGTGTGCGTGCAGGCCATGAGCATCCGATCCGCCGGCAAGCCGGTCGCCTCGGTCACCTGGCGTTTGGCGTCGTCGAGCACTTCCCGGCTGATGTAGATGCTGTCGATGACGACCAGCGCGATCCGCGTCGTGCCGTCGTCGAGGACGAAGCACCGCGCGTGCAGCTCGTCGTGGACGTACTTGGCCGGCGGCGGCGTGCCGAAGTTGCCCACCAGCCCCCCGCCCAGCCACGGCGTGATGTTGCTGGTGGCCGCCCCGGCGAGGAAGGGTTTCTCGTCGGCCGTCTGGGCGGTGCCGGAGGCTGCCAGGAAGGCAATCGTCGCCAGAAGCGGGAATGCGAATCGGTACATGCTTGTTTCTCCGCGAGGGTTGAAGTAGTACGTTCGGGTTGACGTGTCCGTCTCGACCGGCTGGCGGCGCCGTTGTTCCGATCCGCGTCAGCCGGCCTTTTCGACCATGGCCGCCCGGAGTCGGTCCGGATCGGGCCAATCCATGCGCTCGCTGCAGGCGATGCTCACCACGTCGACGGGGCCGTCGCTGCGCGATTCCCCGGGAACCGCACCACGACTGCTTCGCTTGGAGACCGAAACGTGTCTGGAGTGATGACGCATTTCGTTGCTATCCGAAAGGGTGGGAGGTTGAGGTGGTAGGCGCGGTGACGGCGGGAGTGCTGACCCGAAACTAGCCGATCCATGACCACGTGTCAACAAAGCGGGTTGCTTCCGAGGGTCCCCGAGATCCGCTCCGGTTCGGCAGAATCAGCCCGCGAGTCAGGAAAGCCTTGTGACGCGGGGTGAAGCGACGGCTCGCGTCGAGACTCGCTACCGCGGGAATCGAATTCCACGGGGCCGAACCGCGTCAACCTCCACGTCGTTGCTCCAGCCCGGTATGCCTTGGGCCGGCGCCGCAGTTCGGCGGCCGATCCCAAGGCCAGGAATTTCGGGCAGGGGACTCAGGACTAGTATGACAGCGCCACTTAGCCTGAAAGGTACTACGGCACTTGGTTTCCGAAA
>CAZDHR010000278.1:0-9765 GCA_964505295.1 uncultured Planctomycetaceae bacterium | reverse complement strand
GGGGCGACGGGCAGGTCACGCTGGGTAGCTCGATCATGAAGGCCGACGCCACCAAGATCCGCCGCCTCATGGACGGCAAGGTGATCACCGGGTTCGCCGGCGGCGGGGCCGACGCCTTCGCCCTGCTGGAGCGATTCGAGGCGAAGCTGAAGGACTACCCGGCGAACCTTCCCCGGGCGGCCACCGAGCTGGCCAAGGAATGGCGGACCGACCGCGTGCTTCGGCGCCTGGAAGCGATGATGGCGGTGGTCGACGCCCGCCATACGCTTCTGCTCACGGGAACCGGCGAGGTGGTGCAGCCGGCCGACGGGGTGTTGGGGATCGGCTCGGGCGGAGACTACGCGGTGGCCGCGGCCCGGGCGCTGCTGGGGCATTCGCAGCGGGGAGCGGTCGAGATCGTTCGCACCGCGTTGGAGATTGCCGCAGGAATCGACGTCTACACGAACACGAACATCGTCGTGGAGGAGCTGGAGTGCGAGACTTGACGCCCCGGGAGATCGTGGCGGAGCTGGACCGGCACATCGTGGGCCAGGACGACGCCAAGCGGGCCGTGGCCGTGGCCATCCGCAACCGCTGGCGGCGCCAACGCCTGCCGGAGGAGATGCGCGCGGAGGTGGCCCCCAAGAACATCATGATGATCGGCCCGACCGGCGTGGGCAAGACCGAGATCGCCCGGCGGCTGGCCCACCTCACCGGCGCGCCGTTCATCAAGGTCGAGGCGAGCAAGTACACCGAGGTGGGCTACTACGGCCGCGACGTGGAGAGCATGGTCCGCGAGCTGGTCGAGCATGCGATCGGCCTGGTCAGCGACCGCGAGCGCGACCACGTGGAAGACGAGGCGAAGCGACGCGTCCAGGAGCGGATCTTGGACCTCCTGCTGCCCCAGCCGCCCATCCTCGATGCGGCCGACGAAAGCCCCGCGGGCGCCGATCGCTACGAGCGAACGCGGGAGAAGATGCGGGCGATGCTGGCGACCGGCGAGCTGGACCAGCGCCGCGTCGAAGTGGCCATGGAGCAGAAGCAGATACCGATGATGCTCACCGGTATCGGCATGGAGCAGATGGACCTCGATCTCCAGTCGATGTTCGAGAGGATTCTGCCCCGGCACACGTCGCGCCGGGAGATGACCGTCGCCGAAGCCCGAATAATCCTCTTCGAGCAGGAATGCGAGGAGCTGATCAACCGCGACAAGGTCCAGGCCGAGGCGATCGACCTGGCCGAGAACACGGGTATCGTCTTCATCGACGAGATGGACAAGATCGTCGCCAGCGAGCACGCGCACGGGGCCGACGTCTCGCGCCAGGGCGTGCAGCGCGACCTGCTGCCGATCGTCGAGGGCACCACCGTGCAGACTCGCTACGGCTTCGTCAAGACCGATCACGTCCTGTTCATCGCCGCCGGCGCCTTTCACCGCGCCAAGCCGAGCGACCTGATGCCCGAGCTGCAAGGCCGCTTCCCCATCCGCGTCGAGCTCAACGAGCTGACCCGAGAAGACTTCGTCCGTATCATGACCGAGCCCAAGGGGGCCCTGACCAAGCAATACCGGGCGCTGTTGGAGACCGAAGGGGTCGAGCTGGTCTTCGAGGACGAAGCCGTCGAGTCCCTGGCCGCCTATGCCTACCAGGTCAACCAGACCACGCAGAACATCGGCGCCCGACGCTTGTACACCATTATGGAGCGAATGCTCGAGGAGCTCAGCTTCGAGGCCCCGGACATGAAGAGGGGCCGGGTGGTGATCAACAAGGCGTACGTCACCGAACGCCTGGACGAGCTGAGCCAGGATGAGGACCTCAGCAAGTTCATTCTGTGAGTATCCGAAGCCCGGCGCCGTCCGAGGCAAACCATCGAGGGACTTTCGCCGGGCGATGCCCCAAGATCGGCCGGGCGGCGGCGAATAGGCGTTCGGGGGGAGATCTGGGATCATCCACGGTATCGAACCGGGTGAGGGGAGCCTTGCGATGAATTGGAGGCGATCGGGCACGCATCGGCGGTTGGTCTGGTTGGCGATGGGCCTGGCGGCGGCCGCGTGGCTGACGCCTCCGGTGTTGGCCGAGCGGCCCAACGCGCCGCAGCTCCTGCCCAAGTCGACCGCCGCGTTGGTCTGGATTCCCGACGCCCCGGAGATGGCCGAGCGGTACAGAAGCACGTCGCTGGGACAAATGTTCCAGGACCCGCAGCTCGAGCCGCTGGTCAGCCAACTCTACGGCGCGGCGGCCGAGGCCGTGGCCAAGGCGGAAGACCAGATCGGGCTGTCGCTCTCCGAGATCCTGGCGATCCCCCAAGGCGAGCTGGCCGTTGCCCTGGTTGCCCCGGAGGACCGCAAGCCGGAGCTCGTGGTGCTCATGGACGTGGGCGATCAGGTCTCCAACGCCCGCAAGCTGCTCGACCGCGTGACCGATGCCCTCGAGCAGTCCGGGGCTCGCAAGACCGAACAGTCGGTCGGCGACACGAAGCTCGCCATCTACGAGGGCGTGGGCGAGGACAAGCAGACGCTGATCTTCTTCGAGAAGGAGTCGACGGTCGTCGTCGGCTCCGGCGCCGAATCGCTGGGACAGGTCATCTCCCACTGGAACGGCGACGACGAGTCGGACACGCTTGCCCGCGACGCCGATTTCGCCGCCGTCATGCGCCGCAGCGGGCGCAAGGATCAGAAGCCGCACCTTGTCTGGTATGCCGACCCGATCGGCTTGATGCGAAGCATCGGCCAGGAGGACGCGGGCGCGCAGATCACCTTGGCGATGTTCCCCGCCCTGGGGCTCGACGGCATCAAGGCCCTGGGCGGCAGCTTCACCCTCGACGCCGGCCAGTTCGACTCGGTCGCCGTGTGGCACGTCCTGCTCGAAGCGCCCCGCGACGCGATCCTGAAAATGATCGCCTTCAGGCCGGGCGAGATCGAGCCGGAGCCCTGGGTGCCCGGCGACGCCGCCAGCTACATGACCTTGCACTGGGACTTCCAAACCACGTTCGACGAGCTGGTCGCCGTTTACGACAGCTTTCGAGGCGAGGGCTCGCTGAGTCAGTTGCTGGGGAAAGGGGCCATGGAAACGATCGGCCTCGACGTCGAGAAGGAGCTTCTGCCCGCGCTGGCCGGGCGCGTGAGCCTGTGCAGCCGGATCCAGCGGCCTATCACGCTCCGCAGCGCGGCCACGGCGATCGGGATCGAGCTGAAGGCCCCCGAGGCGCTTGCCGAGGCGCTCGAGCGGGTCGCCACGAAGCACGAGCTGTTTCTCGAGCGAAAGTCCTATGGCGGCAACGAGTACTTCCAAATCACGCCGCGCAGACGCAACGACCGACCGGACGCCCCCCCGCAGCCCATCCCCTGCTTCGGGATCGTCGGCGACTACCTGATGCTGACCAACCACCCGGGCCTCTACGAGACGGTGATCCTCACCAGCCAGGGCGGGATGGAGCCGCTGGCCGACTCGCTTGATTTCAAGCTGATCGCGAGCAACATCCGGCGCCAGAGCGGCGGGGTCGAGCCGGCGATGATCAGCTTCGAGCGACCGCAGGAAGGGCTCCGCTTCTACTACGAGCTGGGCACGGCCGACGAGACCCGCCGGACGCTCCGCGAAAACGCCAAGGACAACCCGTTCCTCAAAACGCTCGACACGGCCCTCGACGAGAACCCCCTGCCCCCCTTCGCGGTGATCGAGCAGTACTTCGCCCCCGGCGGCGCCATGCTCGTCGACGACGCCGGCGGCCTCCACTACATGGGATTTTCCCTGCGGCGGAAGACGGAGTCGGAGGAGTGATCCGGGGGCCTGTGAGCACTACGGATCGGCCGAAAAGTGACTCCCGCATTTGCGGAGTAGCAGGCCCACGCCGTGTGCCGTAGCCGGCGGACGGCACACGGCGTGTGGGCTGCTACTGAGGGCCTACTTCAGCCCTGCGATGAACCGCAGCAATCGTGCCTCCAACATCCGCCAGTCGTCGCCGAACACGGCGGTGAAATCGGCGGTCCGCTCGGCGGCCGTGTAGGTCTGGAAGGGAGGCCGCGCGGCGGTCCGGGCGAGATAGTCGGCGTACTTGCCTCGGTCGGTCTCCATCAGATAGAACGTCAGCGCCCAGGCCGTCGAATAGGCGACCGAAGGATGCGTCCGGAACAGCCGATCGGAGGCGACCAGTGCGGCCAGCAGCTCCGGCTTGTGCTGGGGAACCACCAGCTCGTTGAAGTGCCGAAACCGCTGGCGGTTGATTCGATCGCGTTGTGCGGTGAAGGAGCGAGACCTATAGACGCCGGACGCCTCGAACATCGTGGCCAGGCCTTCGGCCACCCAGAGCGGCGGCATCGTGAAGCGGCTGTGCACGCCCGTGTTGAACGCCGTCTGGTGCGTCGCCTCGTGAATGATCGTCGAGGCGGTTTGCTCCCAACCGGCCGCGTCGCCCGTCCCGCCGCTTATGTCGTACAAAACGATCCGGTTCGACTCCGCCGAGTAGCTCCCCAACACGCCGTAGCCCCTGGGCAAGCCCCGGCTGGCTGAGTACTCGAAGAACTCGCGCTGGTTTCGGCAGACGACTCCGATGAGCGGGCAGGGCGGCTCTTCCAGGTCGAAGCCGCGGACCGAGAAGTAGTGGACGAACGAGCGGTAGAGGTCTTCAAACCGCTGGGCCCATTGGCTCCGCTCTCCTCGGGGATGGGCGACCACGTAGTGGCCGGTGCCGCTGACCTCATATCCGTCGCCCAACTCCTTCAGTAGCATCGCCCGAAGCTTCGAGGTCGAGTAGCTCTGGAATCGGCTCGACGTCTTGCGGTACTCTTTCGCCTCGCCCGGCGCGAATTGCCACAAGCGCCCGTCGCGACCCAGCAGTTGCACTTCCTCGCGGTCCCAGGCCAGCGGCATGCCTTCGATCTTCCGCCCGTCAAGCTCCAACTCCACCATCCAACCGGCCGGCGAGCGGGCGTGAGCGGGAATCGCCCAAACAAGCACCGCAACGGCCGCGATCAGCGCGTTTCGCATGGCGACGATTCTCGGATCCAAGGGGTCGGGCGGCGATAGGGCGGAGGGACAACCCCAGCGGAAGGCTTCCCCCGGTCATTACAAGTCTAGACTACGCTGCGCCGAGTCCTCCTCCGATCTCGCCAAGCAGCGTATTCCGCCCGGGTTCTCCCATTACGCGGTACCTGGATGTGTGATAAACGGCCGCGTACAATAGTCATGAGGAAGGTCGGGAGATGGTCCGCGGACTACACCGTTCCTTTCAAGCGCCGAGGTGGGATCATGATGGCGGCCTTAACGCTAATAGGGGGGGTGCTATTGGGCCAAGCAGGGCCGGCGGCCGGCGATGACCTCGATATCCGGGTCCGCAGGCTGGTCCGGCAGCTTGATGCGCCCCAGTTGGCCGAACGGGAATCGGCCGAGCAGAAACTGATCGAACTCGGCCCCGAGGTCCTCGATCTGCTGCCGCAAGATCCGGATCGGACGTCGGCCGAGGTCGCCCAGCGAGTCGCGAGGATCCGGCAGAAGCTCGAGCGGACCATGGCCGAATCGGCGGGCCGGGCCTCGTCGGTCACGCTTCAAGGCGAGATGACGCTCGCCGACGCCGCGGCCAAGATCGAAGCGCAGACCGGGAACAAGATCGTGCTTCGTCTGCCGCGTTCCGGGCCGGACGAAGAGGCCGGCCCCAAGCTGACGTTGGACCTCCAGAACGTGTCCTTCTGGCAGGCCCTCGACCAGATCCTGGATCAGGCCGGTTTGGGCGTTTACCCCTACGGCGAAGAGAAGGCGATTCACGTGGTCCCGCGGCCGGGCGAGCGGGCGTCGCGGGCCGAGCGGGCCGCTTCGAGCGGTCCGTTCCGCTTCGAGCCGGTCAGCATTCAGGCGGTGCGCGACCTCCGCAATCCCCGCAACCAGTCGCTCCGGCTCACCTTGGAGGTCTCCTGGGAGCCGCGGCTCGCGCCGGTCAGCCTCTTGCAGCGGATGGGCGATCTCGAAGTGACCGACGAGAACGGCAACCCGTTGGCCGTCGAAGCCCAAGAGGCGGTCTCCGAAGTGAACGTCATCCCCGATTCCACCACCGTGCCGCTCGATATCCCGCTAAAGCTCCCCCCGCGCGACGTCCACCAGATCGCTCGTCTCAAGGGGACGTTGACCGCCCTGTTGCCGGGCAAGGTCGAGACGTTCCGGTTCGAAGACCTCGAGAAGGCCGAGGAGGTCGAGAAGCGGGTGGGGGGCGTCACGGTGATGCTGGAGCACGTGCGCAAGAACCGCTCCGTCTGGGAAATCCGTGTCCTCGTCCGTTTCGACAAGGCGAACGGCGCCCTGGAATCGCACCGCAACTGGATCTACGACAACGAAGCGTACCTCGAGCCTCCCCAGGGCGAGCCGATTGCCTGGGCCACGTTCGAGACCACCCGGCAGACCGAAGACGAGGTCGGCGTGGCCTACTACTTCGCCGTCGACGGCCCCTTAACCGGCCACACGTTCGTTTACAAGACCCCGGGGCTGATCCTCTCCAAGGGCTTCGACTACGAGATCCGCGGCATCCCGCTGCCGTGATGCGCGGAACGCTTGGTCAAGCCATTTCTGCGCGGGCCCTTGCCTCCATCTCTGCCTCGGCCCGCCCACCCGGCAGGCGACCGCCGGTTCCCAAAACGCCCGGGATCGCTAATATGGGACATGTCCGCGGGGGCTGTGCGGCACCGGGCGGGTTGCCAGGCGGAAACGGCGAGTAGATGAAGGACTTACGATGAGCGACTACCGCGTCGAGAGCGATTCGATGGGCGAGGTGCGGGTCCCTCGCGAGGCGTACTACGGCCCCCAAACGCAACGGGCCGCGGAGAACTTCGCCATCTCCGGCCAGCCGTTGCCCAAGGAGCTGATCCACGCCCTCGGGATGGTCAAATGGGCAGCCGCTACGGTAAACCGGGATTTGGGAAAACTGGGAAGTTCGGGCAAGAATCCTCTCACTGAGGACCAAATCGAGGCCCTTTGTACCGCTTGCTGGGAGGTGTACGAAGGCAAGTTTGACGACCAGTTCCCGGTCGACGTCTTCCAGACCGGCTCGGGCACCTCCACCAACATGAACGCCAACGAGGTGATCGCCAATCGGGCGATTGAGCTGGCCGGCGGAGACCGCTTCGGCGCGGAGAAGCCCATCCATCCCAACGACCACGTCAACATGGGGCAGAGCACCAACGACGTCTTCCCCACGGCGATCCATGTGGCCGTGGGCACGGCCGTCGAAGGGAAGCTCGTCCCGGCGCTCTGTCAGGCGTCGACCGTGCTCAGCGAGAAGGCGTTTCCGTGGGAGAAGATCCTCAAGATCGGGCGCACGCACTTGGCCGACGCCACCCCCCTAAGTCTGGGCCAGGAGATCGGCGGGCTGGCGTGGCAACTCAGCCTGGCCGCTGATCGGGCCCGCCGGGCCACGCAGGCCGTGCTCGAGCTGCCCGTCGGCGGCACGGCCGTCGGCTCGGGCATCAACACGCACCCCGAGTTCGGCCGTCGCGTGAGCGAGTTGCTGGCCAAGGAGACCGAGCTCCCGTTCAAAGAGGCCGACAACCACTTCGAGGCCAACGCCCAGCGCGACGGGCTGGTGGAGTGCCACGGGCAGTTGCGCGCGATCGCCGTGACGCTCTTCAACGTGGCCAACAACCTCCGCTGGCTCGGCTCCGGGCCGCGGTGCGGTTTCTACGAAGTGAAGATCCCCGACCTCCAGCCCGGCAGCTCGATCATGCCCGGCAAGGTCAATCCGGTGATGTGCGAAAGCCTGATGCAGGTGGCCGCCCGGGTGATGGGGAACGACCAGACCATCGCCGTTTGCGGCGCGGCGGGCGGGCAGTTCCAGTTGAACATCATGATGCCCGTCATGGCCCACACGACGCTGGAGAGCATTCGGCTTCTGGCCGGCGGCACCACGGCCTTCACGGAGCGCTGCCTGGCGGGCCTCGAGGCGAACCCCGAGGCGTGCGAAGCCGCCGTGGAGAAGAGCCTCGCATTGGTCACGGCCCTGAACCCCTACATCGGCTACGAGCGGGCATCCGCGCTGGCCAAGGAGGCCTTCGAGACGGGAAAGACCATCCGCGAGCTCTGCCGTGAGAAGAAAGTGCTGACCGAAGACCAGCTCGAAGAAGCCCTGGACCCGTGGAGGATGACAAAGCCGTCGTGAAGTTGGCGTATGCTCGTTAAGCATATCCTCGTTCCCAAGCTCCAGCTTGGGAACGTGCGTCAGGGAAGCTCCAGCTTGCCCGGGCGAAGCGGAGCTTCGCAAGAGTGCGGTTCCCAAGCTGGAGCTTGGGAACCAGGGAAATCAGAACGAGGAGACTCCTTACTCCCTACTCCCAACTCCGAACTCCCTACTCCTTACTCCCCCCCATGCTTCCCGAGACCTTCCGCTGCTACCTGGTCACCAAGGACGCCGACGGCAACGTCTCCGGCGAGATCACGGAACGGCCGCTTGCGGAGCTGCCCGACGGCGAGGTGCTCGTCCGCGTCCAGTATTCGTCGCTCAACTACAAGGACGCCCTGGCGGCCAAAGGCCACAGGAGCGTGAACCGGGCGTTTCCGCACGTCCCGGGCGTCGACGCGGCCGGCACCGTGGCACAAAGCGGCGTCTACGAGTTCGTCGAGGGCGACCCCGTCCTCGTGACCGGGTTCGACATGGGCTCCAACCGCTGGGGCGGATACGCCGAGTACGTGCGCGTGCCCCAGGACTGGGTCGTGCCCTTGCCGGAAGGGCTGAGCTTGCGGGAAAGCATGATGCTGGGCACCGCCGGGCTGACGGCCGGGTTCTGCGTCGACGCCCTCCAGAAGCACGACGTCCGGCCGGACCGCGGCGAGGTCGTCGTCACCGGCGCAAGCGGCGGCGTGGGGAGTTTCGCCGTGGCCATCCTGGCCAAGCTCGGATACCACGTAGCGGCCGTCACGGGCAAAACGACCGCCCACGAGTACCTGGAATCGCTGGGCGCCGCCGAAATCCTCCCACGAGAAGCCGTCGACGACACCAGCGGCAAGCCGCTCCTCTCCCGGCGCTGGGCCGGGGCTGTGGATACGGTCGGCGGCAACGCCCTGAGCACGATCCTCCGCTCGACCGAGTTGAGCGGCTGCGTGGCCGCCTGCGGAAACGCCGCCGGCTTCGAGTTGCCGATCACGGTCTATCCGTTCATCCTCCGCGGCGTGACCCTGGCCGGCATCGACGCCGCCTGGTGCCCCCTCCCGCTCCGGCACGAAACGTGGCACCACCTGGCCGGCGAGTGGAAGCCCGACTGCCTGGACCGAATCGCCCGATTCGTCGACTTCGAGGAGCTGCCGCCGGAGTTCGACGAGATCCTGGCCGGGCGGATAACGGGGAGGTTGGCAATCTCGATTGGTACGCTTGAGCACTCGTAGGAACGCGAAGAAGTGAGGAGGGAAGAAATCATGACGGAAGTAAGACTGACGCGTGACCAGATTCGGCGATGCGTCTTCACGCAGCCGTACACGAAGAAGGGCCCAGATCAGTTCGTGAGAGAGAGGCCGTACATCGATATCCATTTGCCGGACGATGACCTGCCGGACAAATACCGTGACCCTGTGATAGAGACTAGGGATGACCTTCCTCCGAAAAGCTTGACACCAGGCTCTAGAGTCCTGGTGCGCCTGTATGACGAACAAGCTGTGGATCCGCGTCAAGGCGGTGGCCGGTTCGAGGCCGGCGATCTTCTCGGGGACTACTCCGAAGCACAATCGCGTTGTGACGAAGCTTTGGAGGCTCACGGGGTATACGTCCTCTGACGTGCTAAAAACTCGGACCGGTAACGCCGTCTTTACGGGGCCATTTTTGTTC
>CAZDHR010000277.1:0-9793 GCA_964505295.1 uncultured Planctomycetaceae bacterium | reverse complement strand
CGACGATCATCGGCAAGTGGCACCTGGGCGATCAGCCGCCCTTCCTGCCCACGCGCCAGGGGTTCGACTCGTATCTCGGCATCCCCTACAGCGACGACATGACGGCCGACAAGCGACCGGACGTTTGGCCGCCGCTCCCCTTAATGGAGGACGAGCGCGTGATCGACGCGCCCGTCGACCGCAACCTGCTCACCAAGCGCTACACCGAGCGGGCGCTGGCCTACATCGAGGCGAACCGGGACCGCCCCTTTTTCCTCTATCTGCCCCAGGCCATGCCCGGCAGCACGAGGGCCCCGTTCGCCAGCGAGGCCTTCCGGGGCAAAAGCGCCACCGGCCCGTGGGGCGACTCGGTCGAGGAACTCGACTGGTCGACGGGGCAGATACTGGACAAGCTCGAAGCGCTGGGAATCGAGCACGAGACGCTTGTCATCTGGACCTCCGACAACGGCGCTCCTACGAGCGGCAAGCCCGACGATCTCAGCCGCGGGTCGAACGGGCCGCTTTTCGGGCGGGGCTACACCACGGCCGAGGGCGCGTTCCGCGTGCCGACCATCGCCTGGTGGCCCGGCACCGTGCCGGCCGGGGGCGTTTGCGACGAGCTGGCGACCAGCATGGACCTGTTGCCCACGTTCGCCCTGCTCGCCGGCACCAAGCCGCCGGACGATCGGATCATCGACGGCAAGGACGTCCGGCCCCTGCTCGTCGGCCGGCCGGGGGCCCAATCGCCCCACGCGGCGTTTTACTACTACTTCGGCAACGAGCTCCACGCGGTGCGCTCCGGGCCCTGGAAGCTCTTCGTCCCGCGCGACCCGCCGAAGCGACACCCACATCATCGCCGTCGGGGGCCGTCGCCGCCCATGCTGTTCAACGTCGTCGAAGACGTCGGCTGCGAGAAGAACGTCGCCGAGCAGCATCCCGACGTGGTCCGGCGTCTGATGCGCCTGGCCGAGCAGGCGCGAGCCGATCTGGGAGACCTCGACAAGCCGGGCGCCGGCCAGCGCCCGGTGGGACGATTCGAGAACCCCACGCCCCGGGTGCGTGCGTCGGGCGGCGAAGGATGGTAACGAGGTGAAAGCGCTCGCCCGTGACGGTGCCTCGATTCATCAGGGCGACCGTTGCCGGGCGGGCTCGCGCCGCTGGTAGCGCTTGATCTGCTCTCGGATCGCGCCGGCCGCGCCCTCGTTTGCCTTGCCCCGGACGATCTGAAGCGCCCGCTCGGCGACGGAGACGGCATCGGGAAATCGACCCGTCTCGGCGTACGCCTGCGAGAGGACGATCAGCGCCGCGGGGTCTTCGTATCGGGTCAACCGGCAGGCCCTCATGGCCAGCTCGGCCGCCTCCTGGCCGTTGCGGAGCGTGGGGTTATTGCTCGTCGCCCGAACGGCGGCCAGCTCCAACAGGGCCATGAGGAGATTGGGATCCCGTTCGAGCGCGCGGCGATAGTGGGTCGCGGCCTGGGCGAAATCTCCCTCGCGCAAAAGCGCGTTGCCGAGGGAATAGGACGCCCTGGCGTCGTCCGGATCGAGGCGGACCGCCTTGGCAAGGTGCTTCTTCGCCTCGGCCAGGTTGCCGAGGTCCATGGAGACGATGCCCAGGCGGAAATGGGCTCGGGCCAGCTCCGGGTCGAGTCGCACGGCCTCGCGGAACGAGTCGGCGGCCTCCGGGAGCCTCCGCTGCTCGGCCAACAGGGTGCCCAGACCCTCGTGGGGGCGTGCGTCGTCGGGCGAAAGCTCGATCGCCCGAAGGAACTGGGCCGCCGCCTCTTCGTGCTCCCCGAGCTGCGTCAGGCTGATTCCCAAGCCGACGTACGCTTCCACATTTTCCGGGTTCATCTCGAGGGCCTGGCGGAATTCCCTCGTGGCGTCCCGGTGATAGCCCTGCTGCGCGTTGAGCAGTCCGGCGCGAACCAGGGAGGCGTCGTCGACGAATCGCTGGCGGATCGTGCGGATCGCGTCGAGCGGGGCGTTGACGAACTCCGGGATGTTCGCCGCCCGGTCGGAGGCCGTGAAACGCGAGAGCAAGACGGCCGGGCTCGTTCGCCCTTCGTCGTCGACGTGGGTGAGAACGAGCTGCGTGTAGGGCGAATTCCACTTCGTCGAGAAGACGAGCCACCGGCCGTTGGGCGACCAACTGTGCCAGGAGTTCATCCGCGGGGTGTTCGCGCGGAGCCGCCGGGCCTCGCCGCCCTCGGCGGGGATGATGTACAGCTCGCTGTCCGGCTGCAACAGCATGAAGCTCCGCGCCTTGCAGAAGACGATCCATCGGCCGTCGGGCGAGAATCGGGCGAAGTAGTTGCTCTTGCCGTTGTTCGAGGCCCCCGCAATCGGCTCGATCTCGCCCCCTCGACCGTCGTTGAACGGAATCCGGTAGAGGTCGAACCGGAAGGGCTTGCCCTCCGCGAGAAACTCGGCGCACGCCTTCTCGTCCAGCAGCACCACGTCCGGATCGACGGGATTCCTCAACTGGTGCATCTTGCTCCGCGCGAAGACGATTTCCTTCCCGTCCGGGCTCCAGGTGGGATTGCTCTGAACGTACCGCTTGTCGTCGGCGCCGGGCAAGGCGGAAAAGGTCTTCGTCTTCCGGTCGTAGACGGCCAGGATGCCCTTGATGGGGAAGAAGAGCTGGCTGTACGCCAGGTCGCCCTTGGCGACGAACACCGATCGGTCCTTCACCGTGCTCACCACGTAGCGGCCGTCCGGCGAGACCTGCGAGAGCAGGCCGAAGGTCGCCTCGCCGTCTTCCCTTCGATAGTCGCTCCAGGTGATGATGTTGCTCCGGTCGAGAAGCAGCTCCTCGGCCACGGCGTCGACCATGTACGAGCCCTTGTCGTTAGCGTAGTCGACGTCCATCCCCAGCACCTTCCCGTCGGCCGAGAACGAGTGGCAGTTCCCACAGACCGGAAGCTTCTCCAGGACGATCGGGGGCTGACGCTTGCAGGAGATCGCTCCGAACCGCCAGCGGATGCGCGACGGGTCCTTGACCGCGTCAATGAACGGCAGGTTCACTTCCCGGTAGAAGACCGGTGCCCCCACCTCGTCGTTCGACGTGCTGATGCGGATGCCGCCGGCGGAGAGGATCCGGTTGCGCAAAGGGCGGTCGACGCCCAAAATCGTCACCTCGGCCGGCTTCTCCCGGCTACGGCGCTTGATCGTCTCCCATTGCTCGTCCGACGGCGTCCACTCCGTCTCGGAGCAGGGGAAGCTCATTCGGCCTTGGGAATCCTGGAACGCGATGGCGACGATCCACGCGTCCGACGCATCGCTCGCGTCCTCCCAGCGAAAGGTCGGGGCGGCGATCTCCGGGGGAAACAGCGTTTCGTCGAGCGGGTAATGGATCGCCAGCTCGCCGTACTCGCCCCCTTCCCGGTAGCCAGCGAGGATCTCGTCGACGGAAAAGGCGGGCTCGCGAAGCACGTAGAGCAAGGCCGCCGCGACTCCGGCGACGGCCACGACCGAAACGAAATACAGGATGCGTTTGCGCACGGGCCAATCCCGACTAACGTGACTCCGGCGGGGGGGGCGCCTGCCGCCGGCAGTGATCGAGCAACGGTTGAATGGTCCCGGCCAGCCCCCGGTTGCCCGCGGCCAGGGCCGCCCGGATCGCCAGATCGGCCGTGCCGGCGGCATCGGGAAATCGCCCCACCTCGGCGTAGGCCGCGGCCAAGGCATAGAGCGCTTCGGGATTCTCGCGTTGGGTCAGCTCGCAGGCCCGGGTGGCGAGATCGACCGCCTGCGGGCCGTCGCGGAGCGCGTCGTCCCGGCTGGTGGCGCGAATCAGCGCCAGGCTCACCAGCGCCGGCGTGAAGTCGGGATTGCGCTCGAGGGCGTGGGCCAGGTGCACCGACGCTTCCCGGGGCTTCCCTTCTCGGCCGTACGCGGCCCCCAGGTTGAAATGGGCGAACGGGTCGCGCGGGTCCAGTCGCACGGCCTCGGCCAGGTGCTCCTTCGCCTCGTCGAACCGGCCGAGGTCGGAGAGGATGGTCCCCAGGTGGAGCTGCGCCAGGAAGAAGTGCGGCTTCAGCCGCAGGGCTTCCCGGAACGACTCGGCGGCCTCGCGGAGCTTGTTCTCCCGCCGCAGTACGATGCCCATGTCGCAATGGGCCTCCGGCAAGTCGGGCCGCAGCGCGATCGCCCGAGCAAAATGGGCCTTCGCCTCCTCGAGCTTCCCCAAGTGCAACAGACAGGTTCCCCAGTTGTTATGGGCGGGCGCGTTGTCCGGGTTGAGGTCCAGGGCCTTGCGGTACCACCGGATGGCGTTTTCGTACTCGCCCTGCTTGCGGAACTCGTTGCCGGCTCGGACGTAGTTGGTGTCGTCGAGGAACTGCTCCTGGATCTCCCGGATCGCGCCCGGCTCGAGGTTGGCGAACTCGGGGATGTTGGCGGCCCGCTCGTTCGCGGTGAAGTTGGCCAGTACGACGGGCGGCGTGCTTTGCCCCGCGTCGTCGATGTGGGTGAGGAAGAGCTGGGTGTAGACGGAATAGGCCTTCGACGAAAAAACCAGCCACCGGCCGTTGGGCGACCAACTGTGCCAGGAGTTCATCCGCCCGGTGTTCGCGCGGAGCCTCCGGGCCTCGCCCCCCTCGGCGGGGATAATGTACAGCTCGCTGTCCGGCTGCAAGAGCATGAAGCTTCTGGCCTTGCAGAAGACGATCCATCGGCCGTCGGGCGAGAACTTGGCGAAGTAGTTGCTCATGCCGTTGTTCGAGGCCCCTGCCACCGGCTCGGCCTTGCCCCCTTTGCCGTCGTTGAACGGGATCCGGTACAGATCGTAGAGGAACTTCCGCCCCTCTTCGAGAAACTCCTCGGCCTCTCGTCGCGGCACCAGCACCGAGTCGTAATCGCGGAGGCTCACCGGGTCGTACGCCTTGCTGCGGCTCCGCGCGAAGACGATCGTCTTCCCATCCGGACTCCAGGTCGCGTTGGTCTGCACGTATTCCGGGTCATCGGCCCCGGGCAACGCGGCGAAGGTCTCGGTTTGGCGGTCGTAGATCGTCAGGATTCCCTTGACCAGGAAAAACAACTGGGAGAATTCCAGGTCGGGCCGGTAGACCGCCAGCGCCCGGTCTTTGACCGTCCCCACCACGTACTGCCCATCCGGCGAGGCCTGGCAGAGCAGACCAAAGGTCTTCTGGTTGTCTTCGCGGCGATAGTCGGCCCACGTGATGATCTTGCTCGGGTCGAGCGCGATCTGCTCCTCGACCGGCATGATGGCGTAGGCGCCCTTGTCGTTGCCCGAATCGACCTCCATCGCCAGCGTGCGGCCGTCGGCCGAAAACGAATGGCAGTTGCCGCAGACCGGCAGCTTCTCCAGCACGATCGGAGGCGGCTCCTTCGACGAGATCTCCCCAAACCGCCAGCGGATGTGGGCCGCGGGGTCCTTCACGGCCGTGCGGAACGGCAAGTTCACCTCACGAAAGAACAAGGGGGCCCCCACCTCGTCCTGCGACGTGCTGATCGACACGTCGCCCGCCGAAACGATCCGATCCGAGTCGGTCCGGCGATAACCCTGGATCGTCACTTGGGTCGGTCGCTGCCGCGACCGCCCCTTGATCGTCTCCCACGGCTCGTCCGGCGGCGTCCACTCCGTGGCCTGGCTCACGAAGCTCGCCGGGTCGTCGCCGTCGTCGAAGTCGAACGTGATCCGCCAGGCGTCGGCCTCGCTCTCGGGGTCTTCCCAACGGAACGTGGGCGGCGCGATTTCGGGGGGGAAAACCGCACCATCGAGCGGATAGAGGACCGAGAGCTTCGCCGGCTCTTGGTCTTCCGCCTGGGCGACGGGCAACGCCTTGGACGGATCGCGGGGGCTGCCGGCGGAGCTTAGCCAAATCGCCAGGGCGCAGCCGGCCAACGCGACCAGGCCTAAGACCAGATAACCAAACAACTTGCGCACACGTCTTCTCCCCAGGCGGAGGGCCGCCCACATTTCCTATCCCGCCCGACTTCATCTCCGAACGATCCCCGAGATTGTATTCTAGTCGAAGCCTCCAAAAACTCTACCGACGCCACCGGCCAGGGCACGCTCCCGGCCTAAGGCCGCTCGGCCCCCGCATGGCCAGAATCTCGCGCCAACGCCTTTACGCCGCCTCCCGCCGCTAGTACGCTAACCGTCGGGGGAGGGCTTCTTCGCTTCGACTGCGCCACGCTTGCGAGCCATGCGCTGGACAGTCGTTGTCTTCCCATCCCCTTCGCAACGATTCCCGTACCGGCTTGTCGGAGCCGGGCGCCGTCTTTACCAGACGCGCTCCGGGCAAGACGAGCTGAGTGCCAAGGCACTAGCCGAGGGGTGTGTGATGAAGGAGGCCGAAGCGGGATCGCTGCGCGCGCACCAAAATGCGCCGGAGATCACACCGTCCTGCGCGAGACGGCAGTGGCCGAAGGTGGGGCTCGCGGTCTTCGTCGCCGGTCTCGTGCTCGCGGGGGCCGGCTTCTTTGGCTGGCGGGTCCTGGTGGATGCCGGCCGGCCAAGGCACGCTCGGACCGCGCCGCCAGGCCTCGAACCCAACCGTCGAGGGACGAGCCGCGAGCCCCCGGGTTCACCGCCCGCCGCGCCCGGCGCCACGCAACTCCTCCCCATCGCGCCCGATCTTCCGCGCCCGGAAACGGCCGAGGCGCTGATCGAGGAGGCCAAGCGGACCGTCGATCGCCTCGTGGAGTCGTTTCCGGACGACCCGGACGCGCTCGAGGTGAAAGCCCGGGTGCAGTTCTACGTGGGAAGCTACACGGCGGCCGCCGAGTGCTGGGAGCGGTGTCTGAAGCGCGAGCCCCGATACGCCTACGCCTACCACGGCTTGGGCCTGGTCGCCGCGAAGAAGGCCGACTACGAGGAAGCGGCGATCGAGCAGCGCCGGGCCTTGGCGCTTGCTCCCGGGTTCTCCGACGCGGCCGTGGAGCTGGCCGACGCGCTGATGAAGCTGGACAGGCTCGACGAGGCGATCGAAGTCCTGGAGAAACACCTCGAGGCCAACTCCCGATCGCTCCCCGCCCGCGTCACCCTCGGACACGCGTATCTCCAAGCGAGAAAATACGAAAAGGCCCGAGATGCCTACCGCGCGGCCCTCGAGATTTACGGCGAACTGCCCCGGGCCCAATTCGGGCTGGCCACGGCGCTGGCGCGCATGGGGCGGCGAGACGAGTCGCGCCAGGCCATGGAGCGATACCGGGAGCTGGAGGCCAAGAAAATCGATCTCCGCACGGACCTGAGGAGCCGGTTCGACGACCTGGAAGCGATGTGCACCGATTTCGGCGTCCGGTTCACGTACGCCGGTCGCGTGTGTCTTGCCCATGGAGACCTGGCCCAAGCGGAGCAGTTGTGGCGCAGGGCCGCCACGCTGGACCCGGGTGGCGTGCCATGTCGCGTCCAGTTGGCTTCGCTCTACCAGCAGACCGATCGCGGGGAAGAAGCCCTGCGCGTGTGCCGTCAGCTTGCGGAGATCGAGCCGGAGAATCCGGCCCACCGTTTCCATTTGGGGATCGTGTGCGCCAACCTGCAACGGTTCGACGAGGCCGAGGCGGCCTTCCAGGAGGTCGTTCGGCTCGCGCCCGAAAGCCCCGAAGGACACGCCGCCCTGGCCAAGCTGTACCTCGCCACCGGCCGGCTTGCCGACGCGCCCCGGCTCGCCCAGGAGGCCGTCCGGCTACAGCCGAACGCCCCGAACCACGCCCTGTTGAGCCAAGCCCATGCCGCCGTTGGGGATCGTGCGGAGGCGGTTGCGGCCATCGAGCGGGCGATCGAGCTGGATTCGGCCAACCCGCAGTACCAGGAGATGCTCGATCTGCTTCAGGGGGAGGTGGCGAAGCGATGATTTGGAGAGCGAGCCGAAGCGGTTGGGGGCATGCGTGTCGGGGGATCGCTGCGGGGCTGGTCGCCCTGTGGGGGTTCTCGACCGCGCAGGGGCAAAGCCCGATCCTGCTCCGCGACGTGACCTCCGAGACGGGCATCACCTTCCGGCACACCGACGGCAGCAGCGGGAGACGATACATCGTGGAGAACATCTCGGCTGGCGTGGCCTTATTTGACTACGACGGCGACGGTTGGATCGACGTCTACTTCCTCAACGGCGCGCCGCTCCCGGGAGCCGAAGTCGACGAATTGCCGAAGAACAGGCTCTATCGCAACCGCGGCGGGTGGCGATTCACCGACGTGACCGACGAGGCGGGCGTTGGGGACACGGGCTTCGGGTTGGGCGTAGCCGCCGCCGACTACGATAACGACGGCGATCAGGATCTCTACGTCAACAACTTCGGTCCCAACGTCCTCTACCGCAACGACGGCAACGGTACGTTCTCCGACGTGACCGTTCGGGCCGGCGTGGGAAACGGGAGCCGCGCCGGGGCAGGCGTCGCGTTCCTCGACGCCGATAAGGACGGGGACCTGGACCTCTACGTCGCCAATTACGTCATCTTCTCGTGCGACATACACTTGCCCCACACAATCCTGGGTGTTCCGAGTTACCGGGGACCCCAAGACTACGCGGCTCACCCCGATACCCTCTATCGCAACAACGGCGACGGAACGTTCACCGACGTCAGCATCGAGTCGGGCGTGGCCGCGCATGCGGGGACCGGGATGGGCATGGTCGCGGCCGACTACGACAACGACGGCGACACCGACGTCTTCGTCTGCAACGACGTCAAAGGCAACTTCCTCTTCGAGAACGACGGCACCGGCAAATTCGAAGAGGTCGGCCTGATCACCGGAGTCGCCTACGACTTCGCCGGCGCCTGGCAAGGGAGCATGGGTGCCGACTGCGGCGACTACAACAACGACGGCTGGCTCGACTTCTTCATGACCGACTACCAGGGTGAGCTGCCCGCTCTGTACCGAAACTCCGGCGAGGGCTTCTTCGAGGACGCGACGCTCCACGCCCGAGCCGGCATCCGCGCCGGGCCCTACGTCAATTGGGGGACGGGTTTCGTTGATTTCGACAACGACGGCGACCGCGACCTGTTCATCGCCTGCGGCCACCTCCAGGACAACATCGAGCTCCGCGACGATTCGACGGAGTACCTGGCTCGCAACATCCTGCTGATGAACACCGGAGACGGGAAGTTCCTCGACGTCTCCGACACGGGCGGCGACGGGATGCTCGCCAAGCTGAGCAGCCGCGGAACCGGCTTCGACGACCTGGACAACGACGGCGACGTCGACGTCGTGATCCTCAACTCCCGCCGGGAGCCGACGATCCTCCGAAACGACTCGCCCAACGACCACCACTGGATCCAGATCCGGCTGCAAGGCACGAAGACCAACCGGGACGGCGTCGGGGCGAGGGTCCGGGTCGTGGCCGGCGATCTGTCGCAGGTCGACGAGGTCCACAGCGGACGCAGCTACCAGAGCCATTACGGCACGCGGCTCCATTTCGGATTGGGGCACCGCGACCGCGTCGACCGGATCGAAGTCCATTGGATCGGTGGCGGAGTCGACGTCTTCCGGGAAGTCGGCGTCGATCGGCTCCTCACGCTCGTCGAAGGGACCGGCGGCGCGGGCCAATGAGCCACGCGACGCTCACGCCATCGGGATCAGCCAGGCGAACAGGAGCGTGAACCCCAGCCCGGCCAGGGCGATGATCACCAGCAGCACGGTCCACAGCTTGAGGGTCTCGACTTCCGTGAAGCCGCTCATTCGGGCGAAGATCCAGAAGCCGCTGTCGTTCATCCACGAGCCGACCAGCGAGCCGCTGCCGATGGCCAGCGCCAGGTAGACGACGTGGAACCCGAGGTCCTGACCCGAAAGCCCCATGGCGGCGATCATCGAGGCGCCGGCGATCATCACCACCGTGCTCGAGCCCTGGGCG
>CAZDHR010000276.1:0-9829 GCA_964505295.1 uncultured Planctomycetaceae bacterium | reverse complement strand
ATGATCACCACGCCCATCCAAACCGAACTACGCCCCCCCGCGCCCAACCGTTCACTCCAACGGAGGCTGGCCCTCAGGGCCAAATTGACCAAGGCGGCGAATCCGACGGCCACGGCCAAGGCACCCCAACGGCCATCTCTCCAGACCAATGGGAGTCCCGGCCACAGATACGTCGCCCACGGCATCTTGCCCATGGCCCTTCTCTCCTACCGGGCATCCTTTCCCCTCAGACCTTCTCCGGCCACGGAATTGTAGCCCTAAAAACGGGTTGGATCAAGGCAACTGAAAGGGCCGCTTCCGCTTGGGACCGGGACAACTTCGCCCCCCTCCGGAACCGTCCTGAGCGACGCGTCGCGTTCCGTTCCGACGCGCGACTCGCCCCTCATACGCAGCTCGCCTCCCTTACCATCCGCCCTGGGGCCCCCCCCGGCGGTCTGTTGCGGACACTCTGGGTTTTTGCCAAACTGCGCCTCATGAAGCACGAATTCACCGCGGGGGCACGACGGGCGATCGCCGCGGGGGCCGGTTGGTCCAGTCGTGAGAGTTCCTCCGAGCTCGACGCCCCAGCCCTCCTGCTGGGGCTCCTGGCCGAATCGGAATGCCGGGCGGCGATCATCCTCGGGCAGCACGGAATCGATGCCCAGGCTGTCCGCCACCGCTGGCCCACCTTCGAGCGAGCAGAAAACCGGACTTCGAGCGGGCCGCCCGAGCCCCCCCACGCCACGGTGGGCGACCTCGAGCCGCCGACTCCCCCATTCTCCGCCGAACTGGAGGAATCGGTCGCCGCGATCCACGCCTGCCTCGCCGAGTTTCCCCGCCCGCTGGTGCTTGCAACCGAGCACCTCCTGCTGGGACTGGCAGCGGCTGAGCACGAGGTGGCGTCCTGGCTCCGGGGCCAAGGCATCGACGCCGACGCGCTGGAGGCCGAAATCCGCGGCCGCTACGTTCAGCCAGGCGAGACCGCACCGCTGGAAGAACCGCAGCCACCCGAAGTCTCGCCTCTCCGTCGGGGCGACGCGCCCTTGCCTCACGTGGCACAGACGAGCCGAGACGGCCCGCACGACGCGGGCTGCCAGGAGGGCTCGCAGCCGTCGACCGAGATCTCGCCGCGGGACCAGGTCCACGTCTTGCGCGTGCTCGACGCGGCTTTGAATCGGGGCCGTGAGGGCCTTCGCGTGGTCGAGGACTACGTCCGCTTCGTGCTGGACGACGTGCACCTGACCGACCAAATGAAGCGGCTGCGTCACGATCTGGCCGCGGCCGCGTCGCGCGTTTCGATCGGCCGACGCCTGGCGGCCCGGGAGACCCAGGCCGACGTGGGCACGGGCCTGAGCGTCGCTTCAGAGCGTCGTCGGGGGGATATGGAGGGCGTGCTGTCGGCCAACTTCATGCGCCTCGAAGAGTCGCTCCGCACCCTGGAAGAGTTCGGCAAGATCCTCGATCCGCAACTGGCCGCGGAACTGGAGCAACTGCGATACCGCACGTACACGCTCCAGCGCGCCGTCGGGATCACCAGCGACAGCCTCGAGCGACTCGCCCGGGCCCAGCTCTACGTGTTGATCGACGGCCGGCCCTCCCTGGAGCAGTTCACGGCGTTGGTCCGGTCGCTCGTGGAAGCCGGCGTCGACGTGCTCCAGCTTCGCGACAAGACGCTCGACGATCGCCGCTTGCTCGAGCGGGCCCGACAGTTGCGACGGCTGACGGCTCCAAGCGACACCTTGTTCGTCATGAACGACCGGCCCGACCTGGCCACGCTTGCCCGAGCCGACGGGGTACACGTCGGCCAGGAGGAGCTGGCGGTGAAGGACGCCCGGACCATCGTCGGCCCCGACGCGCTGGTGGGCGTTTCCGTCCATTCGATCGAGCAGGCGCGACAAGCCGTGCTCGACGGGGCCGGCTACCTTGGCGTCGGGCCCGTGTTCGCCTCGGGCACGAAACGGTTCGAGGAGTTTCCCGGTCCGGGTCTGCTCCGGGCGGTGTCGGGGGAGATCCGTTTGCCGGCGTTCGCGATCGGCGGGATCACGCGGGAGAATCTTCCCGAGGTGCTGCGGGCCGGGTTTCGCCGCGTCGCCGTCAGCGGGGCGGTCACCACCGCGCCCAATCCCGCGGCGGCCGCCCGGGACCTGTTGACGGCGCTCGAGCGGGGGCAGCCGTGGAATTCCTAGGAAGGTTCGAAGCGTCCTCGTGAAGACGGAGGGGTGCCGGTGAAGTACGAAGTCGAACAAAAGTTCCCCGTGGCCGACATGGCGGCTCTGGAGGCGAAGCTGGCCGCGCTGGGCGGCACCGTCTCGAAGCCGGAGAGCGAGATCGACCACTACTACGCCCATCCGGCGCGTGACTTCGCCGCTACGGATGAGGCCCTGCGCGTCCGCCGGACCGACCAGGGCAACTACGTGACCTACAAGGGGCCCAAGGTCGACACGACGACCAAGACCCGCCGGGAGATCGAGCTGCCCTTGTGGTCGCAGGAGGACAAGGTCGCGGCATTGGAGAGGCTGCTGGAAGCCCTCGGCTTCACGCCGGTGGCCGAGGTCTGCAAGTACCGACGCAAGGCGATCATCCCGTGGCAGGGTCATCAGGTGGAGGCCGCCCTGGACGACGTGGCTGAGGTGGGTACCTACGTCGAACTGGAGCTGGTGGCCGAGGACGACGAGGTCGACTCCGCCAGGGCCTGCATCGGTTCGCTGGCCGAGCGTCTGGGACTGTCTGGGAGCGAGCGGAGGAGCTACTTGGAGCTTCTGCTCGAAAGGCGAGACACTCGGCAGCCGTGACCGAACACCTTGCGCCGCCCGTCGAAAAGGCGACAACACGCCGCTTGCCCCCTTGCTGATGGGCGAAGGGTCGCGGAACGGCATCGGGGACGTTATATTTGCTGCATGACGCCTTCCGATGAACTCCCCCCGCAGGATGCCCTGCCTCACTCGCCCGACTGGCCCGGACACCCCGCGATTGAGTCCCGCGAGCCGCGGAACCTGCTGCTCCTGGCCCTCCACCAGATCGTGCTCCGCGTCGGCTGGATCTTCAAGACCGAGAGCGTGATCATGCCCGCGTTCCTCGACCAGGTGGCCGGGGCGGGCTGGATCCGCGGGCTTCTGCCGGTGCTCAGTCGGCTGGGGCAAGGGGTGCCGCCGCTGTTTTCGGCCAACTACCTGAGGGCCTTGCCGCGGAAGAAACGGGCGCTGGCCGCGCTGGCCACCGCGATGGGGCTGCCCTTCCTGGCGCTGGCGATCGCCTGGTTCGTCATCGGCAGCGAGAACGGGGGATGGATGCCGGGGCTGTTCCTCTCACTTTACTTCATCTTCTTCGTCCTGTACGGATTGTACCTCATCTCGTTCGGCACGGTGCAGGGGAAGCTGATTCGGCCGACCCGACGGGGCTACCTGATCACGCTTTCCACCTTCTGGGGAGCCATTCCGGCCACGTTGATCGCGGTGTGGCTGATGCCCGGTTGGCTTGACACGCCCTCCCCTTGCTGGGGGGCCGTCTTCACCTTTGTCGGGGTCTGTTTCGCGCTATCCGGGCTGCTCGCGCTGCTGCTGTTTGAAGTGAAAGACGGGGCGGCCGAACGCCCGAGCAAGCAGCCGGGAACGCTGGCGGACACTCTCCGTGTGCTCCGTGGCGACGCGGACTTGCGGCGTCTTCTTGGGGTGGCCGTCCTTTTCGCCGCCAGCCTGATCATCCTGCCTCACTACCAGGCCCTGGCCCGAGCCAGACTGGGGTTCTCGGGCGTGGACCTGATGGTCTGGGTAGTCACGCAGAACGCGGCGGTAGCCATCTTCAGCTTGTTCGTCGGCCCGTTGGCCGATCGCCGCGGCTACCGGCTGGTGCTCCGGCTCTTGATTTTCGGCTCAGCCGTAGCTCCCGCCTTTGCCATCGCTCTGACCCGACTGCCCAACGGGTGGGGCGCGAGCCTTTTCTGGCTGGTTTACGTCCCCCTGGGGATCACGCCGCTGGTACCCCGCACGCTGTTGAACTACGCCTTGGAGATCTGCGAGCCGGCCGCCCATGCCCGTTACCAGAGCATCGTCACCCTGGGCATCGCCCTTCCGTTTCTGTTGAGCCCGTTGGCTGGCTGGCTGATCGACGTGGTCGGTTTCGAGAGCGTTTTCGTTTTCATGGTTGTGCTTGTCCTCGTGAGCGGGTGTCTGACGTTCCGCCTCGACGAGCCGCGCAACCGGCCCCGCGACGAGGAGGGGCAAGCTGCCGGTGGCTGGCCGCCTGAGTAGAGCGGAAGACGTGCGCCGGCCGGCTCGACGCTTGCCGCAGCGTGCGGCGGGCACGATAATGGGGACTCCGGTTGCCTGGATTCGGCTTGGCACCCCGGCTTCGCGAGGCTGAGTTTCGCGTGCGGGGAAGCGGGAGGTTCCCGGAATAGCGTTCGGGAGGTTCCCGGCATTGCGTTCCCAAGCAGAGCTTGGGAACGAGGAGGCAACGAGGAAGTGAGTGTGTCCGTTCCCGAGAACGGTGTGTCGTTGAACGCGTGTCCATGAAGCCGCGACCGGCGCAGCGCGGCTTTGTGGGCTGCACCGGAAGGCCCACGACAAGAGAGGTTTCTTCGCCCGATGTCCACGTTGAAGCTGCTTCTGGCCGAGATCCGCTATCGCAAGGTCAACTTCGTGCTGAGCCTACTCGCCGTCACCATTGCCGTGGCGCTGTTCGTGGCCGGCCCGGTGCTGGTCGACGGCTACGGCCGGGAGACGCACGCGGAGCTGGCGCGCCTGGAGGCGCGGGTCGCCGAGTCGCAGGCCCGGGTGACCGAGTCGGAGAAGAAGGCGGCCGCGGAGTTGGCGCAACTGGAGGACCAGACCCGCCAAGTCATGCGCGACATGGGATTCAACCTCTCGATCGTGCACCGGGATGCCGACATCATCGATTTCCTTTCCACGGGAATTTCCACGGTCGACATGCCGGAGGAGTACGTCGCGCGGCTGGCCAAGGACCCGTCGCTGACGATGGTTACGCACCTGGTCGGCACCCTGCGCGCAGAAGTCGAGTGGGAAGGCCGCCAGGTTCGGCTGGACGGCTATCTGCCAGAAATACCCTTACCGCACAAGCCGGCCACGGAGTTTGCCAAGCGGTGGGGGCACCAGCGAACCCCGATGGGATACGAGATCGAGCCGGGGACGGTCTTTTTGGGGTATGCACTCGGGAAAGGCCATAAGGAAGGGCAAACGACCGAAGTGCTGGGCAAGCAGTTCAAGATCGAAAAGATCCTTCCCGAGAAGGGGAGCAAGGAGGACGCCACCCTTGCCATGCACCTTAGCGACGCGCAAACGCTTTTGGGGAAGCCGGGCCGGGTCAATCAGATCCTGGCCTTGGAGTGCCGATGTGCGGAAGCCGACCTGCCCAGGATCCGCGCGCAACTGACCGACGTGCTGCTGGACGACGACGGCCGGCCCCTGACGTACGTGGTCCGCGACGTCTCGAAGGCCGTGGCCCGGGCGAGGCAGCGGGCCGCCGTGAAGGAGAAAGTCCAGACGATCGTAGCCCGGCAGAAGCGCGACCTCCAGCGCCGTCAGAAGGACCTGGAGGAGACGACCGCTCGCCGCACCAAGATGCAGGGGAACATGGAGACGCTCGCCGCGGTGATGACCACGCTGGTCGTGCTGGCCGCGGCGGTTTGGGTCGGGCTTCTGGCGTTGGTCAACGTGCGCGAACGGATCACGGAGATCGGCGTGTTTCGGGCGTTGGGCAAAAGCTCCGTCCGGATCGCCTCGCTGTTCCTCGGCAAGGCCGTTCTCTTGGGGATGGCAGGCGCGATTCTGGGGTTCCTGCTGGGCACGGCCGTCGGATTCGTGTTGGGCACCCAAGCGACCGAATGGTTGGGCTTTGGGCCGCTGTACGCCGCGGCCGATCACTTCCAGTTCCCTTCCCAGATGCTTCTGTTCGCCCTGATCGGGGCCCCGCTGCTTTCCGCGGTGGCCAGCTACTTGCCCACGCTCTCCGCCATCACCCAAGACCCGGCCGTGGTGCTGCGGGATCATTAGAGGGCAGAGTGGCGAGTGGAGCGACCGAGAAGATCGAGACTCGCGGATCACGAGTCGCCGCTTGCCGCTGGCGCTTGGGCAGAAAGCCCGGCCCACAGCCTCGCCAGCACGATGCCGGTGAACATGCAGCCGAAGGTGTAGAGCGCCGGGGGGATCGAGGCGGCGGAGTCCTTGCCGAACAGCTCGACGGAAAGGACGGTTCCGAGCCCGGCGTTCTGCATGCCGATCTCCAGCGTCAGCGCCCGGCGCATCGGGTCGGAAAGCCGCAACAGGAGGCTGCCCAAGAATCCCGCCAGGTAGCCACAGAGATTCAACAGCAACAGGGCCGCCGGGAGCCATGCGCTCAACTCGTGGAGCTTGTCGCGATTGCCGGCGACCACCACGGCGATGATCCAGAGGATCGTCAGATTGGCGATGATCGGCCCCACGTGCCGTGCCGCCGCGTACCACCACCCGAACCGGCGGGACAACAGGTGTCCGAGCACGACGGGCAGGACGACCATCCAGCACAGCTCCCAGCTCACCGCGCCCACCGGAAACGACACCCACTGGCGCAAGGCGAGCCAGAGCACCAACGGAACCACCAAGGGCGAGAACAGCGTCGCCGAGGTGGTGAGGCTCAATGAGTAGCTGACGTTGCCGCGGGCGACCAGCGTCAGGACGTTCGAGGCCATCGCCCCCGGGACGCAGCCGACCATGACCACGCCGATCATCAGCTCGCCGTCGAAGCCGAACAGGCGGCCGAACAGGTAGGCCAACAGCGGCATCGACGTGTATTGGATGGCGGTCCCGCCCAGGACGGTGGGCCACCGCCGGATGACCTGCTCGATCTCATCGCGCGGCAGGAGCGAGCCGATGGCGAACATCGTCACGGCGAACAGGTACTTCAAGTACGCTGCGCTCGCAACAAACGGATCGGGGACCGAGGGAATCCAGCGGGTCCAGCAATAGGCGACCACCGCGAGCAACGTCAGCCACGCGAGGAGCCAGCGTTCGATTTGGGTTCGTACACCCGTGAGAAAGCGGTCGAGCATGGCGGCGCGAGGTCGGTAGGCGGGCAGGGGGATCGGCCGGGGAGGTCGTGTTCCCGCGGCCGCATGATGAGGAAGTGTAGCCTTTTTGACAAGGCCGAGTGCGCCGATCGCCCGCTTGCCGGCGCGGCGGCGCGGCGGCGCCCCGTCGGGCGACTCGACGCGCGCAACCCGTTTGTTTGTCAAGAGTTAGCTCGTCATGAACGTAAGCATTCGCCCAACCCGTCTGTTCCCGCGCCCTGGTTCCCAAGCTCCAGCTTGGGAACCAGGGGAGTTCGCTCTGCCGGGTTGGACGAATGGTTACTCATGAACTGGCCTTCCTCCGATTTCGCGATTGTGCCATACTGCGATGGCTTGGCCGCGGCGTCGCTACAAGCACCCACGCGAGAAGGACGGCACGGGAAGCGTCCTCAACGAAACGGCACGGAAGGCAATCGACATGGCTTCGCAGCGTCCTATCCGGATCTTCTTCTCGGCCGGCGAGCCGAGCGGGGACTTGCACGGGGCCAACCTGATCCGGGCGCTCGGCGAGCGGTGCGTCGGGTTCGAGGCGGTCGGCTACGGGGGCCCCGAGATGGCCGCGGCCGGATGCCGGTTGCACGAGGATCTCACGACCCTGGCCGTGATGTGGTTTCTCAAGGCGATTCTCAATCTTCACAAGTTCTTGGGTCTCGTCTGCCGTGCCGACCGGTACTTCCGCCACCAGCGGCCCGACGCGGTCGTGCTCATCGACTACCCGGGCTTCAACTGGTGGATTGCCTGGCGGGCCAAGCAACACGGCATCCCGGTCTTCTACTACTCGCCGCCGCAGATTTGGGCCTGGGCGCGTTGGCGGGTGAAGAAGATGCGGCGTCTTGTGGACCACGTGCTTTGTGGGCTGCCGTTTGAAGAGCCGTGGCTTCGCGAGCACGGCTGCAACGCCACGTTCGTGGGCCATCCGTTTTTCGACGAGGTCCGCCGTCAACCGTTGGACGAGGCGTTCATGGAGCGGTTTCGACGCCAGCCCGGCCCGCTGGTCGCAATCCTGCCCGGCTCTCGGACGCAAGAGGTCGAGGCCAACCTGAAGTGGTTTCTCAAGGCGGCGGCGAAGGTCCGCCGCGAAGTGCCCGGCGTGCGGCTGGCCATCGCCGCCTTCAAGCCACACCACGCAGAGATCGCCCGGCGCCAGGTGGCCGCCAGCGGGCTGGGGATCGAGGTCTGCGTGGGCAAGACGCCGGAGCTCGTGTGCCTGGCCGACTGCACGATGGCGGTCTCCGGCTCCGTCTCCCTGGAGCTTCTGTACCACACGACGCCGACGGTCATCCTGTACCACATCAGCCGGGCGGCTTATTTCGTCCAGCAGTTCTTCCGCAAGGTGAAGTACATCACGCTGGTCAACCTGTTAGCGACCGACGGGCTGGCGGCGGCCGATCTCACACCGTTCGACCCGTCGCAGCCGGACGCCGATCGGGTCCTGTTTCCCGAGTACCTGACCTGCGAGGACAAGTCGTCGGAGATCGCCGCCCACGTGGTCGAGTGGCTCACCGACCCCGGGAAGCGGGAAGCCCGCGTGGCCGAGCTGGCCCGATTGAAGGCCGAAGTGGGCCACGGCGGGGCGTCGGCCCGGGCGGCCGACTACATACGGAACGTTCTGGCCGACCGGCCGCCAGTGATCCCCCGGCCGCATTTTCTGGCCAGTCGGCGGTCGGCAGTGGACCGTCAGCAGTAAGCAGCCGCTTGCGGCTTCGCCGACGAGACCTACAGGTTGCTCAGTTCGTCCCCTGTTGTCCGCGGCGTGCCGCCTTCGACCCCAGTGTCCCCCCACCGGCCTTGTGGTACAATTCAACGTCCAGCATGACGTGTGAGAGCCAAGAGGAGAAGCCCCCGTGCTAGTGGGTGAGCCGCAACAAACGCCGTGGGATCTGCATTTCTCCCTGTTCCGCATCCCGGTTCGGGTCCACCCGTTCTTCTGGGTCGTCGCCCTGTTGTTGGGCTTCGGCGGCAGCCCTCAGCTCATCTATCTCCTGGTCTGGGTGGTGGCCGTCTTCCTGGCAATCCTGGTCCACGAGCTGGGCCATGCGATGGTGATGCGGTCGTACGGGTTCGCGCCGCGGATCACCTTGTACGGCCTGGGCGGACTCGCCTCCGGCGGCCAGAGCTTCGGGTCTCGGGGTACTGATACCCGGGGCCAGGTCCTCATCTCCGCGGCCGGGCCGGGCGCCGGGTTCCTGCTCGCCGCGGTGATTGTCGGTCTGCTCGTGGCGGTCGGCCCGGGAGTCAAGATCCTCTTGATCGCCGGCTTCTTGCCGTACGTGCTCGTTGCCGGCACCGTCGGATCGGAAGTCTTCACCCAGTTCATCCAGTCCGTGCTCTTTGTCTGCGTCTTCTGGGGACTCATCAACCTGCTGCCCGTGTATCCGCTCGACGGGGGCCAGATCGCCCGGGAACTGTTCCTCCGAGCCAATCCTGGCGACGGAATTCGCCAGTCGTTGATCTTGTCGATCGTCACGGGAGTGGCCGTGGCCGTGATCGCACTGCTGGCGCTTCACGACGTGTTCATCGCCGTGATGTTCGGCTTCCTGGCGTACTTCAGCTACGCCGCCCTCCAGGCGTACACGGGCCGAGGGCCTTGGTAGCCCGTGGCGCCCGGCGGCTTTGCCGATGGAGGGACGCTACGGCGACGATTTCTCCGCCGGAGCCTTCTCGGTCGCCTTGGGTTGCGCCGCCTCTGATTTCGTCGAGCTTTCCCGGGTCGAAGCCTCGTCGGACGGCAAAGGGGAAACCGGCGGCATGGTCTTCAGCAGCTTGAACATGTCGCTGTCGGTGGTCAGG
>CAZDHR010000275.1:0-9843 GCA_964505295.1 uncultured Planctomycetaceae bacterium | reverse complement strand
CCCGCAAGGACCAAACGGAGGATGAAGCCCACCGGCTGGCCGTGGAGGGTATCGAGGAGTGCTGCGAGCACGCCGGCCGGCATGGCATCTTCCTGGCGCTGGAAAACCACGGCGGCCTGACCACCAAGCTGGCCGGGATGATGCGGCTGGTGGAGGACGTCCAGAGCCCCTGGTTCGGCGTCAACCTCGACACGGGCAACTTCCGCGACTGGACCACGCTCGACCAGATGTACGCCGATCTGGCCAAGCTGGCTCCCTACTCGCTCAACGTCCAGGTGAAGGTGACGGTCTCCGGGGCGGATCGCAAAAAGATCCCCGCCGACTTCCGCCGCCTGGCGCAAATCCTGACCGACGCCGCCTATCGCGGGTACATCGTGCTGGAGTACGAGGAAGACGAGGACCCCCGGGGGGCCTGCCCACGCCACCTCGATCAGTTGCGGGACGCGTTTTCCTGAACTTCCTCAGACGTTTTCCGGCAAATGCGATTTCCGGGGGCTCGCTCTCGGTCGATCCCAGGGGCCGTGCGGGAGGCGTTTCTGCCGCGGCGACGTGCAGTTCTCGCGGGTCCAGCCCGGTTCCTTCAGGGCGTATCGGGCCCCTACGCAGCGCGGTGTATAAGTATCGAATACACCGGCGTGATTTGTGGGAATTGGCGCTTCTGCAAAGCTGGAGGATGGGACGCCGTGGCGCACACAACCGTCCGGATCCAGCGGCCGAACCGGTGCGGCGCCGCTCGGGTAAGCACCGACACTTCAATGAGTGTCGTTGTTCGCTCCGCGAACAAGCGTCTTTTCGCAGAGCGAAAAGCGACTATTGCGACAGTAGTTGATGCGCCGATCCTAAGTGAAAAGTGGGCGAAAAACTTGACCGTCGGGCCAATGGCCGACAATCCTTACCATCGCGGCGCAGACTACTCGCCCGTCCGTTGACACGCCATTCGCGCGATCTTAGAATTGGACGTTTTGAATCTCGCTAACCGCCACCAGTAGGTACTCGCAGAGCCATTCGGAGGAAGCCACACATGGCAGAGGACAAATCAGGCCAGATCGATACCGTGATGAAGGAGGAGCGGCTGTTCCCGCCGCCGAAGGCGTTCGCCGCGGAGGCGCGCATCGGCTCGATGGAGGAGTACGAGAGGCTTTGGAAGGAAGCGGCCGACGACATGGAGGGTTTCTGGGGCAAGCTGGCCGGGGAGCTCCACTGGTTCAAGCCGTTCGACAAGGTTTTGGAGTGGGACGAGCCGTTCGCCAACTGGTTTGTGGGCGGCCAGACGAACGTCTCGTTCAACTGCCTCGACGTTCACCTCGGCACGGCCCGGCAGAACAAGGCCGCGATCGTCTGGGAGGGCGAGCCCGGGGATAGCCGCGTGCTCACCTACCAGATGCTCCACCACGAGGTCTGCAAGTTCGCCAACGCGTTGAAGAGCCTCGGCGTGGGGAAGGGCGACGTGGTCGCCATGTACATGCCAATGGTGCCCGAGCTGGTGATCGCCATGTTGGCGTGTGCCCGAATCGGCGCGATCCATTCGATCGTGTTCGCCGGGTTCTCGGCCGAGGCCGTGGCCGATCGCAACAACGACGCCTCCGTCAAGGTGCTGCTGACGGCCGACGGCGCCTGGCGACGCGGCAAGCAGCTTCCGCTGAAGAAGGCCGCCGACGCCGCGTTGGAGAAGTCGCCCACGGTCGAGAAGTGCGTCGTGCTTCGCCGGGTGGGGATGGAGGTCGAGATGCAGGAAGGCCGCGACTTCTGGTGGCACGACCTGATGGCCGACGCCTCGCCCGACTGCCCCGCCGAGCCCATGGACAGCGAGGCCCCGCTGTTCATCCTCTACACCAGCGGGTCGACCGGAAAGCCCAAGGGCGTCAAGCACACCACCGCCGGCTACAACCTGTACGTCAAGAAGACGACCGAGTGGGTCTTCGACGTCCGCGATGAGGACGTCTACTGGTGCACCGCCGACATCGGCTGGATCACCGGGCACAGCTACATCGTCTACGGCCCGCTTTCAGCCGGCGCAACCAGCGTGATGTACGAAGGGGCTCCCAACTGGCCCGACGAAGGCCGCTTCTGGGAGATCGTCGAGAAGTATCGCGTGAACATCTTCTACACCGCGCCGACCGCGATTCGCGCGTTCATCAAATGGGGCGACGAGTGGGTCGAAAAGCGGGACCTCTCCAGCCTCCGGCTCCTGGGCACCGTGGGTGAAGGCATCAACCCCGAGGCCTGGATGTGGTACCACAAGAAGATCGGCGGCGAGCGGTGCCCGATCGTCGACACCTGGTGGCAGACCGAGACCGGCGGCATCATGATGACGCCCCTCCCCGGCGCAATCCCCACCAAGCCCGGTAGCTGCTGCAAGCCCCTGCCCGGCGTCGTGCCCGAGATCGTCGGCGAGGACAAAAAGCCCGTGGGCACGGGCAGCGGCGGCTGGCTGGTGATCGCCAAGCCGTGGCCGGCCATGATCCGGGGCATCTGGGGCGACGACGAGCGCTTCAAGGCCCAGTACTGGAGCGACGTGCCCGGCAAGTACCTCTGCGGCGACAACGCCCGCTGCGACGCCGACGGCTACTACTGGATCATGGGCCGCATCGACGACGTGCTGAACGTCTCCGGGCACCGGCTCAGCACGATCGAGATCGAAAGCGCCCTGGTGAGCCACGCGGTGGTCGCCGAAGCGGCCGCCGTGGGCCGGCCCCACGAGATCAAGGGCGAGGCCGTCGCCGTGTTCATCACCCTGACCGGCGACGCCGAGCCGAGCGACGAATTGCGCAAGGAACTCCGGCTGCACGTCCGCAAAGAGATCGGCGCCCTGGCCGTCCCCGACGACCTCCACTTCACCAGCGCGCTTCCCAAAACCCGCAGTGGCAAGATCATGCGACGCCTGCTGCGCGACATCGCCGCCGGCCGAGAGACCGTGGGCGACACCACCACGCTGGAAGACTACAGTGTGCTGGCCAAGCTGAGGCAGGATGAGGATTAGCCGGTCAGCCGCTGGCAACATCGCGAACGCCGTCTAAAGGCCGGGCTCCCCCGCGGAGCTCGGCCTTTCGTGTTTCTCACACGATGCGGAATCCTCGCGCGGAATTTCTTCTTCCTGCAAAGAAAGACAAGCCCGACGCAACTCCTTGTCACGTCGGGCTTTATCGAGTGGGCGCAGGGGGACTCGAACCTCCGGCCTCGTCCTTATCAGGGACGCGCTCTAACCAACTGAGCTATGCGCCCATCGCGAGGCCCTCTGGGGCGGGCGTCGTCCAACATGGCCGACGCCTCGCCTGCCAGCGGCCCGGCAGGGTCGACCGCAATTTTATAAACACTCGGTCTCGTGTCAAACCGGAACCGGCCTGTTGGGGCACGATTCTCCGGCGCTGAACGCCCCTAGGTTTGTCATACCCCCTTCTGGGGGCATGCGTGTGAGTCGACTTGGTCGGTAGCGCGCGTGACCTGCCGCCACGGCCATGCACCCATCACGCCAAGCCTCGGCGACTTCCCCGGACGCCGCCGATTCGGGCATCGGCCACATCGGGGGAAGGCGTAGGAGAACTGCGTGGCCAACAAGCGGATCCCCAATATCGTCCCGGCTACACCCGTCAGGGGGGGCCGATTGAGTAGTCTGAGTAATTCGCATAAGATACAGGCAATGAGCAGGGACGTGAGCTTATTTGGGCGCGACCGAATGGGTTCCTCAAAGTGGTCACGATCGGCCGAAGCGATTTGAGGGCCCTGATTTGAAACGGCGGCAGATCCGTGGTAGGCTGACCAAAGTGGATAACCCGCAGAGTCGGTGCCGGCACTGGTTTCACGGGTGCAGCCAAGTCTTCTCGTTAGGGGAAGCGGGCTGCCAAGCCGGCGTCTTAGCGGGACACCCACCTAAAGTCCCTCCACGACTTGCCCCGCCTCAATTCGTGCTGTCCCTCGGAACTGTGATGTAGTCGGTCAACGCAGTGCTTGCGCAGCGGGAGCTCGAATAGCCGTGCATCTAGATCATCTGCCCGGGACATTTTTCGGCCCACCCAATCTGGTCGAACTGGTCCGCCATCGTGCCCGGCATCAGCCGGACGACGTCGCCTTCACGTTTCTGGTGAACGGCGAGGACGAGCAGGTCCACCTGACGAACAAGGAACTGGATCGCCAAGCCCGGGCGATTGGGGCTTGGCTGGAGTCGCTGGGGCTGGTGGGGCAGCGGGCGTTGTTGTTGTATCCGCCGGGGCTGGAGTTCATTTCGGCCTTCTTTGGGTGTCTGTACGCCGGCGTGGCGGCCGTGCCCGTCTATCCGCCTCGCCGAAATCGCTCTATGGGCCGGATTCAGGCCATCGCCGACGACGCGGAAGCGATGGTTGCCTTGACCACCGACGTGGTGCTCCGCCGTGTGGAGCCCCTGATTGACGAGACGCCGCACCTGAAGGAGTTGGAGTGGCTGGCTACCTGTCGCGTTCCAGACCGGATGGATGAGCGGTGGGAGATGCCGGACATCCACGGCGACACGCTGGCGTTTCTCCAGTACACGTCGGGGTCGACCGGCACGCCGAAAGGCGTGATGCTCAATCACGCCAACCTGCTCCACAACTCGGCGTCGATCGCCTACGTCTTCGAGCACACGCGATCCGGGTTGGGCGTGTTCTGGCTTCCGTGCTACCACGACATGGGCTTGATTGGCGGGATCTTGCAGCCCTTGTACGTGGGGCGCCCCAACATCCTCATGTCGCCCATGGCCTTTTTGCAGAGGCCGTACCGTTGGCTTTCCGCGATCAGCCGTTTCCGGGGGACCACCAGCGGAGGTCCCAACTTCGCCTACGAGTTGTGCGTGCGGAAGATCACGGCGGAACAACGGGCCAACCTCGATCTGAGCAGTTGGGAGGTCGCCTTCAACGGGGCCGAGCCGGTCCGCGAGGAGACGATCGAGCGGTTTGTCGAGGCTTTTGGGCCGTGCGGTTTCCGGCGCGAGGCGTTCTTCCCCTGCTTCGGGCTGGCCGAGGCCACGCTGATCGTTTCCGGCGGATATCCCAAGCTGCCGCCGCGGATTCGCGCGTTCGACGCCGCCGCCATTGGGGAC
This sequence comes from uncultured Planctomycetaceae bacterium, assembly GCA_964505295.1. Taxonomy (GTDB): domain Bacteria; phylum Planctomycetota; class Planctomycetia; order Pirellulales; family Thermoguttaceae; genus DATKZH01. The sequence continues at coordinate 4,793 of CAZDHR010000275.1, read as the reverse complement.
GGGCGCGTGGCGGAAAGCAAGCCGGACGCCGACGGGGTGCGGAAGCTGGTCGGCTGCGGTCAGACCATGGTCGACCAGACGATCGTGATCGCCGACCCCGAGACGATGGCCACCTGCCCCGACGGCCAGATCGGGGAGATCTGGGTCCGCGGCCCCAGCGTGGCCCAGGGATATTGGCGAAAACGCGAGGCGACCCAGCAGACCTTCCGGGCCTTCCTGAAGGACACGGGTGAAGGGCCGTTCCTCAGGACCGGCGACCTGGGATTCCTGCACGAGGAGGATCTCTTCGTCACCGGGCGGATCAAGGACCTGATCATCCTGCACGGCGTCAACATTTACCCGCACGATGTCGAGCTGACGGTCCAGGACAGCCATCCCAAGCTGCGCCCGGACAGCGGAGCCGTATTCAGCGTCGAGGCCGACGGTCGCGAGCAGTTGGTGGTGGTCCAGGAGCTCGAGCGCCGCGTCAAGGGCGATCTGACGCCCGTGTTCGACGCGATTCGACGGGCCATTTCCGCCGGGCACGAGATGGCCGTCGAGAAGATCGTCCTGGTCAAGGCGGGCAGCATCCCCAAGACGTCGAGCAACAAGATCCAACGGCGTGCCTGCCGCGAGGCCTACCTGGACGGCTCCTTGACGGTGGTGGCCGCGTGGGAGGCGGGAGATGCGCCCCACGCCATGGCCCCCGCTTCCAGGACGCGCAAGGACGGAGACGCGGACGGCCGAGACGCCACGCCCCCCCCGCCGGTCCAACAAGCCGGGAAGCCGGATGAGGCCACGCCCCCCGTGCCTTCACCCGCTGCCGACACGCCGCGGGTCGAGGCCAAGCGGGCGGTGCCCTCGTCGACCGAGACGGGCGCCGTGAGCGGCAACGGGAAGACAACGGCCGAGCTGGTGCTCGATCAGGTTCGCCTGGTGGCCAAGGATCGGGCGGACGGCCTGACCCTGGACTCGCAGATCACCGAGATCGGGCTGGATTCGCTCGAGCGGATGGAGATCATGGCTTCGCTCGAGGAACGGTTCGGAGGACGCTTTCCCGAGGAGATCCTCCCGGACCTGGAGACGTGCCGCCAGGTGGTGACGGCGGTCGATCAGTACTTGGGCAAGGAGCCGCGGGCCAAGATCGCCAGGCCCGCCGGCAGTGAGACCCCGCCCGAGTGCTACCGGTTCGACAAGTTCCCCGAGTGCGTCAAGCTGCGCCAGAACCTCGACCTGCTGGAGAATACCGGGCTGGGGAACCCATACTTCACGGTGCACCAGGGGCTTACCAACGACCGCACGACCATCGACGGCCGGGAGTACATCAACTTCACGAGCTACAACTACGTGGGGATGTCGGGCGATCCGGTGGTCGTCGAGGCGTCGCAGGCCGCGGCGGCGAAATACGGGACGAGTGTGTCGGCCAGCCGGCTCGTGTCGGGTCAGAAGGACCTCCACGTCGAGCTGGAAAGCACGATTGCCCGGTTCGTCGGTACCGAGGACGCAGTGGTGTTCGTCGGCGGTCACTCCACCAACGAGAGCACGATCGGCCATCTCTTTGGCCCGGGGGACTTGATCCTCCAGGACGGGCTGGCTCACAACAGCATCGTCCAGGGAGGGTTGCTCTCGGGGGCCCGGCGCCGACCCTTTGCCCACAACGATTGGCGGGCGGTGGACAAGCTCCTCGAGCAATTTCGGCACGAGTATCGCCGGGTGCTTGTCGTGGTCGAGGGCGTGTACAGCATGGACGGGGACATCCCCGATCTGCCGGGGTTCGTCGAAGTGAAGAAACGCCACAAGGCTCTGCTGATGGTCGACGAGGCGCACTCGATGGGCACCCTCGGACCGCACGGACGCGGGATCTCGGAACATTGCGGGGTCGATCCGGCGGACGTGGACATCTGGATGGGCACGCTGAGCAAGTCCTTCGGTAGTTGCGGCGGGTACATTGCCGGCTCCAAGGCGCTGGTGGAGTACCTGAAATACACGGCCCCGGGATTCGTCTTCAGCGTGGGCATGTCGCCACCGAACGCCGGGGCGGCACTCGCCGCGTTCCAAGTGCTGGAGGCCGAGCCCGAGCGGGTCACGCGGCTCCAGGAGCGGTCGCGCTTATTCCTCGAACTGGCCAAGGAGCGTGGGCTGAACACCGGGATGAGCAAGGACTCGCCGGTGGTGCCGGTGATCTTGGGCAACTCGGTCCATTGTCTCCAGTTTTCCAAGGCCCTGTTCGTTCGGGGCGTGAACGTCCAGCCGATCCTTTACCCAGCCGTGGAAGAGAGCGCCGCCAGGCTGCGGTTCTTCCTCACGTCGATGCACACCGAAGAGCAGATCCGCTATGCGATCGACGTGGTGGCGGAGGAACTGGAGAAGATCGACCCTGCGTATCTGGGCGGGGTGAAGTCGCCGCAAAGGGCTTCCTTGGAGTCCATTCGGTCGACGTGATCGGCCAGCGGAGATCGACGACCCAGCCCGCCCACTTCAACCGACGCGGCACGCCCGGAAGCCCGGCGCGCGCTCCGGATGCGCGCCGTTCGCGTGCATCCGGTCGATGCGTTCCGAAAGCCGGCCGCATGCCGGTCCGTGGGTCACGCGGCGATCGTCCCGGCCGATGAAGCTCCCCACGCGAAGGAGCGTAGGGTGCGTGAAACGCACCATGAACCGGTTGTGGTACGTTTCACGCACCCTACTTCGTCGATGGTCCGGTCGATTGGATGGAGACAAGGGCTGGCAGGCGGCGTGGCGTAATGAAGCCCAGCCCTCGGGCGAACGTGCCCTAGCGGTTCAGCTCGACACGGAAACTGAGGCTGTGCAGGAAGAAGTCCTCGTGATTATGGTCGCCGATTCCCATCACCGAGTCTTGTTCGAGGATATAGTCGATCGTGTTTGGGGCTCGGGCGATTCCGTCGATCCAGATTCCCGTCCAGCCGACGCCGGTTGACACGGATCGGGTGAGCTGGTACTTGAGATCGACGCGGAGCTCCGCCGTGGGGCTCCACTCATGGAACCGTCGGTCGTGGGAGACGGGGCTCGCCTGCATGTTCGAGATCTTCAGCACGCCTTCCTCGTCATCGTCCAGAATAGCGTCAATGACGCCCTGGCCGTTCAGATGCTCTCCCAGCAGGCCGCGCTGCTTGATGTTCTGTCGGTTGAAACCGGAGAAGAAGCGAGCTTCGGTGGACCACGTCCAGCGGTTGCTCTTTCGATACCACCGCAATCCTATCTGCGGGCCAACGAGGTGGTTCTCCACCCGGTTGTCCCACCAGCTATCGCCCAGGCCGTGGGGGATGTTCTCGGGCGGGTCTTCCTCCTCCGCGGGGAGGCGCTCTTCGGCAACAACGGAGAACCGGTCGTCGATCTCCATGTATCGCGCCCCAAGGAACAATTCCAGGATCCCGCCGCAGTGGAACGGATGCGCTCGGTACAGGTAGCTCAGTTCCGTGCTCCACGTCGTGATTTCGTACCGGGCTTCCAGATCGTCGAATCTGACCGGCAGGTCGTCGATCCAATAGGGGGGGGTTTCGTTGGTGGCCGGATCGAGCACCACCCAGATCGGCCCCTGGAGGTGGCGTTGCGGAACCGAACCGAAGGGAGAATCGACGAAGACGACGTGCGCGTCGGTGGCGACGATGGTTTGAGTCTGCGGGCGAACGTTGAGGATGCTGGCGAACCAGCCGTGATGGCCCTCGACGTATCCGAACTCGTAACGCTGACCCGACACCTCCTCCGCATTGAGCGTTCCCGTGCTGATCGAACTGGACTCTTTGACCTTGATGGGATCGAAGCCGGCATCGAAGAACCCGTCGCCATCAAGGTCAGGGTTCTGGGGAGTGATCACGACGTCTCGCGTGGTGGGGTCGCCGATCAATCCCGGGTCGGGCTTGCTGGGCCACATGAGCATCGCGTCGAAGGAGAAGAAGAACCCTTCGTTTGCCCGGTACCCACCTCCGTACGTACTCATGTCGGCCGGGGCGAACAGTTGCAGATCGTCGATCCCCACTGGGTGGGCCCCGAGGACGGGCGCCGCCGCCACAAGTACCAAGGTCCACGCTGCCAGTAACGTCTTTGTCCGGGATAGCGACATGGCTCCAATGTACCTCAGTGAGAGCTGAGTAATCGTCATTACACCGACTCCTCCGTGTGGAGAGTCCATGCATGCCGGTGGTGACGATAGTATCGGACGCGCCGGTCACGCCAGTTGAGTAAGAAAGATAAAGCCTGACGAAAATGACGGCGTTTTACGTTGCTACGCCGCCCATTTCGAGAAAATGGAGGACATGGAACGAGTAGGGGGGCGGCGCGGAGGGGAGCGGCGACTTGACCTGGGTGGCCAATGCGGGGGGGGCGAACCGTCGGCGGCCCGCCGGGCAACGACTAGCCCATGTTTGGTGCAGCGCGACGTAAGTCGTCGGGGGACAAGGGGGTCTGCAACGTCCGCATCCAAGAAACCAGCCACGCTTACGCGGAACACGGGCTAGCGCCCCCGCCTCCCTCTCAGCCGCATTTCACCCGCCCTCTCGCCCGCCCCGGCGTCACCATCCGCGTCGCGGAACCACGGCCGCCTTCGCCCTGCGCCGGTTGCAGCGGTCACCGTGATTCGCATCACCCCGGCGCTGGACGCGGAGGCCGAGGGCCTGGTCTATCGGCCCCAACCGGTCGGCTGATTGGCGCATGCAACGCCGCGCGCGTCGTTCAAGGGGCATCGATCCAGTTTCCTGCCGGGATGACGTCGTCGTCGTACTCGGAATCGATGTCCTTCTCATCGACGAAGTCCTCCGAGGTGGTGGCGGTCAGCGTGTGGAAGTCGTCGATGTAGA
>CAZDHR010000274.1:0-9866 GCA_964505295.1 uncultured Planctomycetaceae bacterium | reverse complement strand
GACCGTCCACGGGGACTCCTTGCGGAGGAATTCGCACACCAGGCGGCGATCGACTTTCGAATCGTCGACGACGAGTACTTTGGGCATCAGTCGGCTCCCCCCATGACCAAGCAAATCGGCCCGCACACCCCGGACCGCGCTGACGGATCATGCATCGCCCGAGGCATCCTTCGGCTGCCCATAGTGTAGCAGAAGTGAGGTCAGTTGTTCCATGTCCCCCTCGAGGGCCGCCAGGGTCGGGCCGGTCTCCTCCAGTTGGCCGTCCCGCCCCATCTGTTCCAGCCGATAGGCGTGCTGGTAGGCAGGGCCTTGCCCGAAATAGCGGATGGACCCCTTGAGCGTGTGGGCGACCAGCCTGAGGGTCGCTGCGTCGCCTGCCGCGACTGCCCGACGAATCTCCTCCATCAGCCGCGGGATCTCCTCCAGAGCGGCTTCGACCACCACACCCAGCAGTTCCCGATCCCCCTTCACCGTGCTAAGCGCTTCGTGCCAGTCGACGCCCTCCCCCTCGGGTAGGGGGGGCTCGGGGGTAATGTCCAATAGGGGGGAGCCGCCGACGACCTCGTCGATCACCTCGAACAGCAGCCTCGCCCGAATCGGCTTCGACACGTAGTGGTCCATCCCCGCCTCCAGACACCGTTCCCGATCCCCTTTCATGGCATGGGCGGTCATCGCGATGATGGGAACATGGGCCCCCGTCTGTTTCTCCCGGGCACGGATCGCAATGGTCGCCTCCAGTCCGTCCATTTCCGGCATCTGGACGTCCATAATGACCAGGTCGAACTTCTGGAGTTCCAGGGCGGCGACGGCCTCCTTGCCGTTGTTGGCCACGACGACCGCGTGTCCGCGTCGCTTGAGCAGCCCGATGGCCAGCTTCTGATTGACCAGGCTGTCTTCGGCCAGGAGAATCCGCAGGGGCCGAGTTCGCGTCGGCCGCTTCTGATCGGGCACGGCGGGCGCTTCATCCTCGGCGGTCGTAACGCCCATGGCCATCATCACCGCGTCGAACAGCTCCGACTGCTTCACCGGCTTCAGCAGGTAAGCGGCGACCCCCATTTCCTCGCACTGGGCAATGTCGCCCGGACGGTCCCCGGAGGTCAGCATCATGATCACCGTGCTGCCGATGGTCGGGTCCTGCCGGATCTCGTTCACCAGCGCGAACCCATCGAGTTCGGGCATTTGCACGTCGCTGATGACCAGCGGGAACGGCTCGCCGCTCGAGCGGGCCTGACGGAGCTGCTCGAGTGCCTCGCGGACGCCGGGGACGGCGGTCGGGAGCATCCCCCAATTGCGGAGCATCTCTTCGAGGATGAGGCGGTTGGTGGCGTTGTCGTCGACGACGAGCACGCGCGTGCCGTGGACGACCGTCGACCGGGCGTCCCGCGTCGGCGAGGGCACCTCGTCGGCCAAACCGAACCGGGCCGTGAAGTGAAACGTGCTCCCTTCGCCGAGTCGGCTTTCCGCCCAAATCCGGCCGCCCATCAGCTCCACGAGTCGCGAGGAAATGGCCAAGCCCAAGCCGGTGCCGCCGAACCGGCGCGTGGTCGTGTTGTCGGCTTGCTCGAAGACGCTGAAGATGACGCCGAGCTTGTCTTCGGGGATGCCGACTCCCGTGTCGCGGACGGCGAAGTGGAGGACGACCTGGCCGTTTCGCTCCGATTGGCACCCGACGTCGAGGACCACCTCGCCGTGGTCGGTGAACTTGATGGCGTTGCCCAGCAGATTGACGACGACTTGGCGCAGCCGGGCCTGGTCGCCGACCACGGCGACGGGCACGTCGGGCCGGATATGGCAGGCCAACTCCAGCCCCTTGCCGTGCGCCCGGATGGCGAGCCACTTGGTCGTATCGCCCAGGCTGTCGTAGAGGTGAAAGACCGAGGAGTCCAGATCGAGCTTGCCGGCCTCGATCTTGGAGAAGTCGAGCACATCGTTGATCAACGACAACAGGGCCTCGCTGGACTCCTGGAGGGCCAGCAGGTACTCGCGCTGCTCGGCGGAGAGCCGCGTGTCGAGCACGAGTTCGGTCATCCCGATGATCACGTTCATGGGGGTGCGGATCTCGTGGCTCATGTTGGCCAAGAAGGCGCTTTTCGCCTGGCTGGCGGTCTCGGCCGCTTCCTTGGCGGCGCGGAGGGCTTCGGCCGCGCGCTTCTGCTCGGTAACGTCGCGGACGGTGGCCTGGAGGATCCTCCTGCCTTCCAGTTCCATCCGGGTCAGAAGGACGGTGGCATCGAACTCGCTTCCGTCCACGCGCTTGTGCGTCCATTCGAAGAAGTGCGAGCCCCGCTCGATGGCGGTGGCCATCATCTGTTGGGCCTTCGCCGAGGATAGGGCTCCGTCCGGTTGGTGCTCGGGAGAGAAGTCCGCCGGGGTACTGGAGGTGAATGCCTCCTCGTCCCGGCAACCGAACAACTCGACGGCGGCGTGGTTCCCGCTCAGGAATCCTTCTTCGGGGGTCACCAGCATGATGGCGTCCCGCGTGGAATCGTAGAGCGTCCTGTACTTCATCTCGCTGGTTCGCAGCGCCTCGGCCGCCCGCTTCTGCTCCGTGATGTCGCGCGAGATGCCGAACGTGCCGACGATCCGGCCTTCCTCGTCGTACAGCGGCAGTTTGGTCGTGGTGACCCAGGTTTCGCGCCCGTCGGGCCAGGTCTCTCTTTCTTCCTTGTCGACCAGAGGTTGGCCCGTTTCCATCACTCGCTGCTCGTCCGCCCTGGCCTCTCGCACGTGTTCCTCGGCGAAGAAATCGGCGTCGCTCCTGCCGACCGCCTCGGCGGCGTCGCTAAGCCCGAAACCGGCGGCCAGAGCGCGGTTGATCCGGGTGAAGCGGCTTTGGGCATCTTTGAAGTAAATGTTGTGCGGGAGGTTGTCCATCAAGGCGTGCAGCAGGTACCGCTCCTTTTCCAGGGCCGCCTCGGCCTTGTGGCGCGCGGTGACGTCCCAGAAGACGACTTGGACGCCGACGACCTTTCCGTCGGCATCGCGGACGGCGGACTTTATCACCTGGACGTAGCGGGTTTCGTCGCCCTTCTTGTTCTCCTCGACGCACTCCAGGAGCACGCCCGTCGCGACCACCTCGCGGTCGTCCTGCTGATACTTCTCGGCCATCTCGGCCGGATACAAATCGAAGTCGGTCTTGCCCACGATTGCCGAAAGCGGCTTGCCGAGCAGCTCGCAGAACGACTTGTTGGCGAACGTGAATTTGCCGTCGAGGTCCTTGCGAAGGACGTGGACGGGCAAGTTCTCCACGAGCGAGGAGTACCGCGCTTGGGAATCCTGGAGCACCTCCTCGGCGCGCGTCCGTTCGGCGACCTCCCGCTCCAGGCGCTCCTTGGCGCGCCGCAGATCGGCGGCCCGCTCGAGCACGAGCCGCTCGACGCGTTCGGTCCGGCCCAGCAGGCCGTTGACGTACATCGTCAACAGGGCCGTGATCACCAGGCCGACGAGCAAGCTGACGTAGTGCGGCATCCACCGCTTGCGCAAGGGAACGTACTGGTCGGTGGGAGTACACTCAACCAACCAGCGTCGGCCGGGAACCATCACGACGCCGGTGTGCTCCATTTCCCTCGGTTCGCTTGCCTGTTGATCGTCAGCCGGCGCCGGGCCGGCATCGCGCCCTTCGGAAGCGTTCGCCTGCGAAGGATGCGTGCAGAGGAGGCGAGGCTCGGATTCCTCGAACTTGTCGAACACGCGGATAACGAGGTCGTCAGGCACGGAGCCGGCCAGCGCCTGCTCCACCAGGGAATCGACGTGTACGGCGTCCACGACAAACCCGGCCAAGCTCGCAAGGCGCTCTTCCGGAGTGTCCGTCGTTGTTCCCTTCGTGTAGACGGGCCCCACGATCAGCACCGAATACTCGATGCCTTCCCGGTGGGGAAACTCCACGGGGCCGCTCACCACGGCCGCTTCTCCGGTCATGAATAGACGCTCGAACGCCTCGACACTCACGCTCTGGGACGCCAAGTTAAGCCCCAGCGCGCGCCGGTTGGCTTCGATGGGCTCGATATAGCACACGGGGAAGTACTCGTTCCGCTGGCCGTTAGGCACAAGGTCCTTCTTGCGCAGCTCGCGAATCTGATAGCCTTCGTAGTCCTTCCCCTCCGCCCGGACCTTCGCCTCGTGCTCGGCGCGAGCCTCCTCGGCGCCGCGTGCGTCGGTTCCCGCCACGCGAGGCACCCAGGCAAGCGATTGGATCTCCTCGTAGCGCGGCAGCAGCGACTCGGTGAACCGTCGGAACTCCTCGCGCTCCACCGTTTGGGAGGCGGCGTAGAACGCGGAGAGCGAGAAAACGGCCTCCACGTGCTGGTTGAGCCGGCGTTCGATCAAGCGGATTCGAGCGTCGGCCACGCGCTCGAATTCGGCCTGCCGGAGGGGCTTCTCGCGAGCAAGCATTCCTTGCCAGACGGCCGCCGTGACCACCAACCCCGCCAACCCGATCGCCGTCACCAGCCACCGACGCCGACCGGCGAACCGACCCGAGGCTCGGCGGGGAGGAAGCTCGTCGTGTTTGCTCTCGGACATTGCCTGGAGTCGCTCCATGCCGAGGGCCGTCTGGTGGCGGCTTCAAAACCGATCCGGATCCCTTCGCTTTCGTCCCGTGCCGGGACCCCGAAACGTCATCCCCGCGGCGTCGCGCACAACGCCGCCACAAGGAGCAAGGCATCCACCAGCGCCCGCCGGACGAATCGCATCGGACGACCCGATCTGGAGTGAGTCCAGAACGGGCCGGCAGGCGAACCGGGCTTCGGAAATGCCACGACCCAACCACCGAGATCGGTACGCTCGATGGCTGCGTCGCGGAACATGACCAGAACAGTCGGACCTGGGAATCGCCGCAAGGCCTCCACCTGGGCCACGCAGAAACGTCGCTTAGATCGGCACTCTCAGAATAACGCCAATCGCCGGACGGTTCAAGTCGCGCCAGAGAATATCCCCACCTCCCGCCAGCCCTCTACGTGGCCACGGCCTTCGCGGCCTTGGCACTGGGAACCAGACGCGAAGCCAGCGGCAGCAGGCTTTGAATCTGCGGATGCTCGACGGAATCGAGCAGGCCGGTCAACTCCACGCCGATCTGCCAGAACCCGCCGCCGACCGGCACGTTTTGTCGTACCTCCCCCAACACGAAGCGAGGCGAGGCGAGCCACAACCCGACAACTACTTCGAACGACTTGAACGGCTGCCCGAGCACCAACGAAAGCCCTCGATCCGAAACGTCCTTGGTGAAGGCGTACGTCGACTCGTCCACGACCGGTTGGGCGTGCTCCCACGGCGCGAGCAGGGCCGGCAACGCGCGATTCGAGCGAGTCTGCGAGCGGGAATCGCCCTCTAGGGGGGGTAGGTTCGGGCTACTCAAGTCCACGAGTTGACGGAGGAAACCGCGAACCTCGCCCAGCCTTTTCCGCGTGTCGAACGAGAACATGGCCGTCCTCCCCGAAAACCGTTTGTTCGTACTCCCGCAGAAGTATACGCCACCACCGGCGACCCGTTCGGCCAAGACCGAGCGAATTGCATTACCACGGCGATCGGCGTCCGCTTGCCGGCCATGCCACCCTCGGGAGGGGACGCGGTCGAATCGTCGAGGCCAAACGTCCGGTGGGGCGGTTCGGGACGAGCAAATCGTGCTTGCGGCGCGAAGAACGTGCATGGCGTATCCGGTCGAGCCCGGCCGGTTTGGTCTCCCGTTGCCCGTCCCCAGACTCCCGTGCGCGAACGTTCTGCCGGGCCGCCCACCGGCCGCAACGCGGAAGTGACTATGACGAAAGGCCTTGCGCCATGCAGACGTAACCATTCGTCCAACCCGTCAGAGCGAACTTCCCTGGTTCCCAAGCTCCAGCTTGGGAACCTCGCGATTCGGGGCGACCAACGGGCAAACGTCAGTTCCCAAGCTGGAGCTTGGGAACCAGGACGCGGGAACAGACGGGTTGGGCGAATGCTTACTGCAGACTCGGCCGATGCCCCCATCGTTGTGGTTCGTGGGCCCCCTGGCGAGGTGCATTGAGCGATTCGCCGAATCGTCGCCGGGTCGGAGGAGTTGTTCAATGGGCGGCGATGCCTATCATGGGGGAGACGCTATGCAAGATGGTGGGGGATGCGCCCGACGTTTGTCCGAGTCCATCGCTTTGTCGGCTGGCTCGAGTCGCCGGCCGACCGCGTCGGCCCCGAGGTATCGCCGGATGGAGTAGGCGACTATACTAAGGATCGGCCGGAGAATGGCTTCTGCATTTCCCCCTGGCCTTGTGCCGGGGGAGAGGCGAGGAGCCAGGCGCTGTACTCGTCAAACCCCTTCCCCCAGCACAAGGCCGGGGAGGATGGGTCGAGGAATCCGAAGGTTGTTTTCCGGTCGGTCCTAGGGAGTGTGTCTGAGAACCGATCGTAGCGACCCGACTCGTCGGGTTTCGTCGGCGGAATGCGGGCCGCGCAAGGCACCGCGACCCCATCACTCCGGTCGCTGCGAACCGCTCGGACCATCCGAGAATGAGACTGAGTCTGAAACCTGGCGGCTAGGAGGGACTGATCGATGGCGGGCACACGAACCGATCGGCAATCCGCCGACCGCAAGCCGAAATATGCCTTCACCCTGGTGGAAATGCTTGTGGTAATCGCGATTATCGGGATTCTGATCGCCTTGCTGCTGCCGGCCGTGCAGGCCGCTCGGGAAGCGGCACGGCGCATGCGATGCCAGAACAACCTCAAACAGATCGGCATCGCCATGCACAACTACCACAACGCGATCGAGTGCTTCCCGCCGGGCTACATCAGCGTTACCGTGAACGTGGAGGAGTGGGGCTGGCCGGTCTTCCTGCTGCCCTACATGGAGCGGAAGCCGTTGCACGGGGAGTTGAACCCGAGAGATCTCCGGCTGGCAGACGTATTGGCCGACTCCTTCCTGCGAACGCTCATCGCGACTCCCCTGGCCGAGTTCCGATGCCCTTCGGACCGAACTCCGTCGGCGCTTCCCAACCGACTGCGGCCCTTCTACCCCCCGGGCAGCGGCGACTTCTTCGAGCCGGCCACGGCGAACTACGTCGCGGTCTGCGGATTGTACGACCGGGCCGACGGAACGGAAAACAACGGCGTCCTCTACGGCAACAGCCACGTCACGATCCGCGACGTCGCGGACGGAACCGCCTACACGTTCCAGGTCGGCGAGCGGCATCAGCGGTGCGGGGCGGCCACATGGTGCGGCAACCGAAACCCGTTCGGCCTGAGCGACCTCGGGGCCTACTTCGTCCAGGGCCGCGTGAGTATCAAGCTGAACGATCCGCTTGATCGGGGCGCTGACAGTTGCCGCGAAGGCTTCAGCAGCACCCATCCCGGCGGCGGGAACTTCCTGTTCTGTGACGGGGCCGTCCGCTTCATCGCCGACAACCTCGGCTTCTCCAACAGCAACGTCGACGTCTACGACCAAACGGGCACCTTCACCCGCACCCAGGGCTACCAGATGGGAATTTACCAGTTGATGGGCATCCGAGACGACGATATTCCATTCCGGGAAGAATGGGAGTAGGCGGGGCCGGCGCCACCGCGCCTCGCGGCATTCCATCAGCAGGCTCTCCGCCGCGTTTCCCCCAAAGAGACCGGCGCTCCACAAGCCGCTCGAACAAGACGACGCAGGATCGCCAACGATGAACAAGACGGAATCTCTCCCGCTCCTCCCGCTTCTGGTGCCTCTCGTGGTGCTCGTTTCGCTTCTCGCGGCGGGGTGCGGCGGCTCCGACGTCGACCTGGCGCCCGTCAAGGGGACCGTGACCCTCGACGGCGAGCCGTTGGCCGGGGCCCGAGTGGAGTTCGATCCCGACCCGGGCGAGGTCGTTCGCGGCAAGCCGACCGGCTCGGCCTCCTACGGCGTGACCGATTCCAGCGGCCGCTACACCCTCCTGTACACACACGAGCAAGAGGGCGCCCTGCTCGGTAAGCACACCGTGCGGATCACCACGCGAGCCATGACCGTCGACGCCGACGGGAAGGAAGTCCTGGTCCCCGAACGACTGCCCCCCAAGTTCCACCTCAACTCGGAGCTCACGCGCGAAGTCACACCGGGCTCGAACACCTTCGATTTCCCGCTCTCGCTCGAATCCTCCTCGGGCGGCCAGCCATAGCCGCCTTCCCGTCGGCCTGCGGGACGCCCCGGGGGGGTGCCCCGGCCGGTCCCTCGGGACGCCCGGTCGGCGTACGCCACGATCGGCGTGCGTCGACTCCGCGCCGGTCAAGCGCGGCGAGCGGCCTCATTCTTGACCGCGCGTTGCGGTTGTGGTAAAACGGCCGCTACTCGACCGGCGTTTTTCTCGTGCCCGGCGCGCCGCGTTGCCCGAAGCGCCTGCGAAATCCGAGCCTGCCATGCCGAGTTGAATCCGCGTCCCCCGTGGTCCCGCGTTCCCGAGGAGTCCGTTATGAGATCTTCCCCGAAGCCGATCGCGTTGTCCCTGCTGGTGTTGACACTCGCTTGCGCGCTTTCGTGCGGCGGTTGGGCCGTGGCCGCCGAGCCCGCTCCGTCGCCCAAAACCCAGGCAGAGAAGCCCGCGAAGCCTCCCGCGGCCCGGATCGATGCGTCGAAATACCCCAATCTCCAAGCGGCGTTCGACGCGGTGCCGGAATCGGGCGGCCTGGTCAAGCTGCCCCCGGGGGACTTCAAGCTGACCTCGCCGTTGGTCCTCTCCCGAGGGAACACGCGGGTCGAGGGCGCCGGGGCGGCCACCTGCCTGATCAACTGCAACGAGGAGGGCCAGCCCGCCCTGATCGTCCGCCCGCCCGATCTCGACAAAAACCCCAGGGCCTCGCTCTGGCGCGTCCAGCTCGCCGACTTCCGTATCCAGGGCGACCCGAACGCCGTCGACGCCAAGAGCACCGAGCCCAAGAGCGGCGACGGCCTGCTGTCCCAGCGCGTCAACGAGATCTACATCCACGGGCTCTCCGTCGATCACAACGGCGGAAACGGCATCACGCTCGACCACTGCACCGAAGACGCGCGTGTCTCCGACTCGATCCTCACCTACAACGCCAAGGCCGGGCTGAACATCCTCGGCGGACACGACGTCGTCGTGGGCGCCAACCAGTTCGAGGAGAACGACGACGCCCTGCGCTGCATCGACAGCTTCAACCTCTGCATGAACGGGAATAACCTCGACGACCACCTGGGCAACGGCGTAGTGATCGAAAACACCTACGGCTCGGTGCTCTCGGGCAACATGATCGAGGAATGCGAGGGCACGGCCGTCATCCTCGATCGCGACTGCTACGGGATCACCATCAGCGCCAACGTCCTGGCCGACAATTTCGGCAGGCTACCCGACAGCCGCGCCGGCGGGGTCGACCTGCGCGACGCCTGGGGATGCACCGTCTCGGCCAACACGTTCACGATCGACGTGCTCCAGGGCCTGGTCATCGGCCCGGCGAGCGGCCGCATCACCGTAACCGGCAACAACTTCTCCGACAGCTACGTCGGCCAGGAGAGCCGGCGCGAAGGCGCGCCGAACCTGGCCACCGGGATCCTCCTCCAAGGGACCTCCGACGTGGTGGTCGCCGGCAACCTCTTCAGCGGGCTCGACCGGCACGCCGTCAAGGCCGACGCCGACTGCCGGCGATTGAGCGTCACCGGCAACCTCGTTATGGAGGTCCACCAGGGAAGCGACGAGAAGCTCCCCCCGATCGATCTCGGCGGCGCGCAAGAGAGCGTCTGCGAGCAGAACATCGTCAAGGAGCGCGAGATCGTCAAGGAAAAAGAAGCCCCCAAGGCGAAGACGCCTGAGTAGACGCAATATCCAACTTAAGTTGCCTCCCGCACGGGGTTGGGGACGCTCGCCTGGTCCTGCGTCTCGGGAGGCGCAGACCACGGGCCGTCGGCGCCGAGGTAGTCGTGGATGTCCTTG
>CAZDHR010000273.1:0-9903 GCA_964505295.1 uncultured Planctomycetaceae bacterium | reverse complement strand
ACGGTCCTCGAGCAGTGCAAGGGTCGCAGCAAGCGGATCGGGGCCTGTGCCGACACGGGGCACTGGATGCGGTCCGGCATCAATCCCCTGGACGCGGTCAAGAAGCTCGAGGGCCGAATCGTCTCGTTCCATTTCAAGGACCTGAACAAGTACGGCAAGCAGGGGGCCCACGACGTGCCCTGGGGCACCGGCAAGGCGGACGTGAAGGCGATTCTCCAGGAAGTCCACCGCCAGGGCCTCAAGGCCGTGTTCTCCATCGAGTACGAGCACAACTGGCTGGAGTCGCTGCCCGAGATCGCCCAGTCGGTGGCGTACTTCGACAAGGTCGCCGCCGAGCTGGGCGCGGGCGGGTGAGGCGGCCGAGCCCCCTCACACGGCAGACCAGCCGGACTGCGTACTGCCCGTGGGCAGGATCGACACAAACCCGAAGCGCAAGCGAGGCAGCACGCCTTATACCTCGCTTGCGATTCGGGTCTTTCATTGCGATGCGCCAGAATACGGACAAGCCAGACGGTGGGCAGCCTAGTCCCAAGATCCTCGCACCGAGCAGCGATCTCCGCCTCCCGGCACCGGGCCAACCGGACACTCTGGAAATGGGACTGATGGGTCCTCAGGCCGAGGTCCTTGCAGTGACAGCAGTTACATCAATGCAGGCACGCCGTGTCTCGCGACGTGGAAAAATGCAGCTTGGGAGGCCCCGAGAGCGGCCCCGGTTTTCCCTTGCACATAGCCCGGAAGAAGTAGTTTTTGCGCACACACCCCGAGGGGTGGGTGCATAAAAACACTGGTCAGGAAAAGAGAGAGACTCGCCCCTTTCCTGAGGCGGGCAAGAGGCATAAATGCCTTCCGAGACCCATGTCGCCACGGCGCCGGCGACGGAACGCCCTGAATTATTCTTCGGAAGGAATTGAGGATGCCCGACACCGAAAATGGAACGCAAGGCCAACAACAGACGCGGCAGCAAGTCCTACAGGCCGCATGTAAGCTGTACTCTCGGAGCCCGGCGCCCGACTGGGCGACGTTCTTTCGAGAGATCCTGGGGCTCAACGGGCTCGTGCGTCGGACGTATCGCACGCCCGAGGCGCTGGCGGAATTCGAGCAGTCGAAGGAGTACGCCGAAATCCAGCGCATGCTGACCGGGTTGCGGGAGCGGACGGCGGCCCCGGAGGACCCGAATGAGCCGATCCGGGTGATCACGGTGCGGCTGCCGAAGAGCCTTCACGAGGCGCTTCGGGTGGAGGCCCACGAGCACCGGACGAGCATGAACAAGCTTTGCATCTCGAAGCTGCTGCAATTCATCGATAACCAGATGATTCCCCGCGAGCGATGGAAGCGGGTGGCGGATCGCCGAAGCAAGGCGTCCCTCGAAGTGGAGGAGGGGGCGGCCGAGGACGGCGAGCCGGCCATGGAAGAGGGTGCCGGAGTGAACCTGTAAGCCGGGTTCTGTGCCCGCGCCGAAGCGCGGGCGATGGCCATTTATCTAGGAAGCCGATTACTCGACTCCTCCAGCGGTCCACCCGGGAGTCGATAGCGGGCCGGACCAGCCCACGGGAGCGACCGGTCGGTCGAGCCGACCGGCGCGTCCGCTGCTCCCTGTTTGACCTTGCTCCCGGTGGGGTTTGCCTAGCCAGGCCGGTCACCCGGCCTGCTGGTGAGCTCTTACCTCACCGTTTCACCCTTGCCGGGGAGTTACCTCCCTTAGGCGGTCTGCTTTCTGCTGCACTTTCCCTGGCCTCGCGGCCGGTGGGAGTTACCCATCACCGTGTCCTACGGAGCCCGGACTTTCCTCTCGCCGGGGCCTTTCGGGCCGATGTGGCAGCCCGTTCTGCGCCCCGACCAGCGGCCATCCGGCCCACTCCGGCACCTCAGAAAACATATCCCTAACATGCGGCGGAGGGAAGAGGGGACTCCTACGACTTGCCGGCCGGCACGTACCGGCGGCCTTGCCGCGTGTCGCGACGTTCGAGCTCCGCTTCGATTGCCGCGCGCAAGGCCGACTTGTCGAGACACCAACTCGGCGCCAGCAGGTATTCCCTGGGGGCGTCGGCGCTGAGCCGGTCGATCACCGACTCCGGGGGAAGCTGCTCCAGGAAGTCGACCACGTAGCCGACGTATTGGTCCCGCTCGGGAAGCTCCACCCGGCCGGTCTCCCACAATCGGGCGAGGGGCGTCTCCTTGGCCACGTAGAGATTGTGCAGCTTGACCGAGTCGATCCTAAGCCGGGCCAGCTCCCGGGCGGTGGCGAGCATGTGGTCTCGGGTTTCGCAGGGCAGGCCGAGGATCACGTGGGCCCCAATCCGCAGATCCCGGCGTCGGCTTCGCTCGACGGCGTCGAGGAACGCGTGGTAGCCGTGGCCCCGGTGGAGCCAGTCGAGCGACCGGTCGTGGATCGTCTGAAGGCCGTATTCCACGGAGAGCCAAGTCCGCTGGGAGAGCGCGGCCAACAGATCCAGCACGTCGTCCGGCACGGAGTCGGGCCGCGTGCCCACGATCAGCCCGACGACGAGGGGGTGGCCGAGCGCTTCTTCCCAGAGTGCCCGCAGTCGCGGGAGGGGGCCGTGGGTGTTGGTGGCCGGCTGGAAGTAGGCCACGAATTGGCCGACGTCATGCCGCCCTCGGATTCGCCGAATCCCTTCGTCGATCTGGTCGGTGATCGAGGCGACGTTCAGCCGACGGCTGGGGCTGTAGCTTCTGACGTTGCAGAAGATGCAGCCGCCGGTTCCCACCGAGCCGTCGACGTTCGGACAGCCAAGCCCGGCGTCGACGCTGACCTTCCACACACGGCCGCCGAAGTGGCGACGGAAGAAATGGCTCAGCGCATGATAGCGGAGCCCGGCCGCGCGCCAGGCGGCGTCTCCCGACGATGGGGCCGCAGACTTGCTTGACGGCAACGCGATACCTGCCTAAACTGGGGTCTGTTGTTCCCATCGTAAGTGTTGGATGGCGGCGCGACAAGAGGCCGGCCCGATGTATGGAGAACTCATTCCCCAAGGGGGCGGCGACCCCATCCCCTTATTCAAACTGTCGTTGTTGGTGGGGCGACGGGAGAGTTGCGACATCGTGCTCCGTTTCCCCAACGTCTCGGCCCATCACTGCCAACTCACCTGTAGCGGTGGCTACTGGTACGTGCGGGACTTGGACAGCCGAAACGGGACCAAGGTGAACGGGGTCGCCGTGACGGAGAAGCGGCTCGATCCGGGCGACGTGCTGTCGATCGCGAAGCACAAGTACGACGTGAAGTACTTCCCGGTGGAGCTTGGAGCGGTGGGGCCCCCGCCGGAGGAAGGACCGGACCACGAGGTCTTCGGCAAGTCGCTGTTGGAGCGTGCCGGCCTCGAACACCGGAACGAGACCGAATACGACGATCGCGATACCAAGCCGATGCCGAGACCAGGCGCCCAGTAGCCCGGCGGAAAAAGGGCACGGGGTCCATTGGTGTGAAGCACCGTTCGGGCCGTCCCGGCAGCTTGGACCGGTTCACGTTTTCCCGGACGACTTGACATCGGCGGGGCGGATCGCCGATACCGGGTGATGGGTCGCTGGCGGAAGCGGTCCGCCGTATCTCTGAGCATAACGCGAATTCTCTGCCTCGTATGGCCAAGAAGAAGAAAGTCCGCACCGACTTCCGCAAGAACCGGGGCAGCCGAACCCGGCCGACCGATTGGACACGGCAGTTCGAGCGGCACGGATTCGAGGAGGAAGCCCCCGTCCAGGAGGAGCGCGTCAGCGGGAAGGGGGAATTGACCCGCCGGCGAACGGTAACGGGGGACGAGGCGGAACCGGGCGACGAGCCCGGCTTCCAGGTCCAACTCGACGTGGACGAGCGCGTCTGCCGTCGGGGGCGCGTGCTGGGCGTGCACGGCCTGATCAGCACGGTCCGGGACGACGAGGGCCGGCTCCACCGGTGTGCCACCCGACGCCTGCTGAAAACGCTGAGCACCGATCAGAGGCACGTCGTGGTGGCCGGCGATCGCGTGCTGTTCCGCCCCGTTTCGAGCACGGACGTGAACGAGGGGATCATCGAACGGGTGGAGCCCCGGCGGGGGAGCCTGTGCCGGACGAGCCGTGGGCGCCAGCACGTCATCGTGACCAACGTCGACCAGGTGTTGATCGTGGCCAGTGCGGCGCAACCGCGATTGAAGCCCAATCTGATCGACCGCCTGCTGGTGACGGCCGAAAAAAGCGGCGTCCGGCCCGTGGTGTGCATCAACAAGGTCGACCTGATCGAGCCGGCGTCGCTCGAGCCGCTAGTGGGCGTCTACAGTCAGATGGGCTACCAAGTGCTGCTTCTCAGCGCGAAGACCGGCTTCGGCATCGCCCGGTTGCCCCGGCTGCTGGAGGATCGGGAGAGCGTCATGGTTGGGCAGAGCGGTGTGGGAAAATCGTCTCTGCTGAACGCCGTGGACGAGTCCTTGCGCCTTCGCGTGGAAACGGTCAGTCGCGAGACGGAAAAGGGCCGGCACACGACGTCGACCGCCGAGCTATTGCCCCTTTCGTTCGGGGGCTACGTCGTCGACACCCCGGGGATCCGCCAGTTCCAACTGTGGGACGTGATCCCGGAGGAAGTGGCCGGTTTCTATCGCGACCTGAGGCCGTACGTGAGCCACTGCAAGTTTCCCGACTGCACCCACACCCACGAGGCCGACTGTGCGGTGAAAGACGCCGTGGCCGACGGCCGACTGGATGAGCGGCGCTACGAAAGCTACTGCGGCCTGTTCCTGGGCGAGAGGGATTGAGCCGACCGGCAGCCGGACCGGGCAGAGTCCCGGTATCTCCGCGACGCGCCCGCTACTCAGCTATCCCACGGATCGAATAGCGTTTTATCCCTCGTCGCGGAGCGATGAGGGATAAAACGTCTTGAACTGAGCCGCGGAGCGTCGGGGACGGCTTTGTTGGACGCGCGCCGTTCCGCCGCGGCCTCGATTTCGGCACCTGTGAGGGGCACTACCCCCTTCAGTTACCGGGAGCACACGTGCGCTCGTACCCCAGGGTGAGTGCGCTCGAACCCGAGGGTGAATGCGCTAGGGTTCCAGGGGAAGTGCGCTGGGGTCACAGCGCACGTGCGCTGAGGGTTAACCGTGGGGAAAAAGCACTTTTTGGACGACGTCACGGCGTAACCCTCGGCCACGAATGCACTTGGAACTCTCGGCCGAGCCAACAAGAACCGTCCAATAATTGTCCTCGCCGCAACTCGTGACAGGCCATAGACTTGAGGCGATGCGTGGACGGACTTGTTGGACACTTGGACGGCCCTTTTCGGCGGCTTTCACGCACTCGATTCTCGGCGTAACACGTTCGAGCATACCATGTTAGCGCCGAGCCTCAAGGCCATTTCTGGCCGCCTCCGGGTGCTTCCAAGTTTCCTCGCCCCGGGGCCGAATCGGCACATCTCGCCCGGCCAAGGCCACGCGGGCGTGCCCCTACCTCTGGAAGGCGACTCGAAAACAAGGCAGCAGGGGGCCCCCGCTTGCGATCGCCGCCCCGGGCCGCCAACATGGGGTCTTGTGGGGGAACACGCGATCGCGAAAGGAGCACCAGAGATGGAAGGACAATGCGCGTCGGCCGTGCGTCTCGGCCCCGTCTCGGCCCTGCTGACGACGGCCTTGCTGGCGGCCGTCTCACCGCGCCCGGGCAACGCGGAATCGCTCGCGCCTGCGCCGGAGATGGTTACGGTCCGGTTCTCGGAGACCGACGAGTTGGTGGCCAACCCCGGCAAGGGCTGGATGACCTCGCAGCGAATGCCCGGGCGCACGCCGCGCTTGCCGTCGTCGGTCGCCTACTTCCGGTTGAACTGGGGCGATATCGAGCCGGTCGAGGGGCGCCCGAAGTGGGAGCTGATCGACGAGTCGATCGCGGCCTGGCAGGAGCACGACGTGCGGATCGCCTTCCGCATCATGACGGCCAACGCCCACACGCGGGGCTACTACTGCTCGCCCCAGTGGCTGTTCGACGCCGGGTGCCGGTCGTACGAGTACGAGCGGGGCGGGACCGACACGATGTCGGGCGGCAAGCGGATCATCCGAATCGAACCCGACTACGCCGACCCGGTGTTCCTCCAGAAGCACGGCGACTTCATCGCGGCGCTGGCCCGACGTTACGACGGGCACCCGAGGATCGAGTTCCTCGATATCGGCTCGTACGGCATCTGGGGCGAATGGCACACGTCGAACGGGAAGCCCTGGGCAATCCGCCGGCAGATCATCGACATGTATCTCGACGGCTTTCGCAAGACGCCGCTGGTGCAGATGTCGGACGATGCCGAAGCCCTGGCCTACTCGATCGCCCACGGGGCGGGTTTCCGCCGCGACGGCGTCGGCTCGCCGTGGCACGAGAAGACCTGGATCGGCTCGAAGAAGTACGCCAAGGTGGCCGGGTTTGCCGACCAGTGGCGGCGGGCCCCGGTCGTCTTCGAGTGGTTCGGGCCGTACGACTTCCTCGAGCGGCGCGAGTGGTCGTTCGATCGGGCGGTGGCGTTCATCCTGGCCAACCACGCCACCTACATCAACGACAACCTGGGCCCCGTGCCCGACGACGAGCTGCCCAAGCTCCACGACATCGCCCGGCGGTCGGGCTACCGGTTCGTGCTCCGGGAGGTTGCGCACGCGGCCACGGTCTCGCCGGGCGAGGGCCTTGCGGTCGAGATGAAGTGGTCGAACGTCGGCGTGGGCAAGCTCTACCGGCGCCACACGCTCGCGCTCTACCTGGTCGATGCCGACGGCAACCAGGTCGCCAGCCAAGAGCAGCCCCGTGTCGATCCCACCACCTGGCTGCCCGGTGACTACGACGTCGCCGGCCGGATCGACGTGCCCGAGTCGCTCGCGCCCGGCACGTACACGCTCGCCGTGGCCCTCGTCGACCCCCACACTCGGAAGCCGGCGATCCGCCTGGCCATCGACGCCCCGCAGCAGAACCGGGTCCATCACGTGAGCCGGGTGAGCGTGCAGTAGCGGGCCACGGCCCGACTCGCGATAATCGACGCAGAAGTACCGTCGTTGCTCGTCGCCCTCCACTCACCACTCACCCCTTGCCACTCCCAGCCATGGACCCATCCGACCTCGATCGCTGGCACATGCAACGCGCCCTGGATCTGGCCGCGCGGGGGCAGGGCTGCGTCGAGCCGAATCCGATGGTCGGGTGCGTGGTGGTGCGGGGGGCGGAGATCATCGGGGAGGGCTGGCATCGCCGGTTCGGCGGGGCGCATGCCGAAGTCGAGGCGATTGGAATTGCGGGGCGTCGGGCCGCCGGGGCGACGATGGTCGTGACGTTGGAGCCCTGCTGCCACCGGGGGAAGACGCCGCCGTGCACCCGGGCGATTATCGAGGCGGGCGTGGCACGCGTGGTCGTGGCCCAGCGGGACCCGTTTGCGGAAGTCGCGGGCCGGGGAATCGCGGAGCTGGAGGCGGCGGGCGTCGAGGTCGCGGTCGGACTGCTGGAGGAGGAAGCCCGACGACTCAACGGGCCGTACCTGAAGCTGCTCGCCACGGGTCGGCCCTGGATCGTGGCCAAGTGGGCGATGACGCTGGACGGGAAGATCGCCACCCGGTCCGGCTCCAGCCGGTGGATCTCCGGCGACGAATCGCGCAAGATCGTCCACGCCCTGCGCGGCCGGGTCGACGCGATCCTCATCGGTCGCGCCACGGCCCAACGGGACGACCCGCTCCTGACCGCGCGACCGCCGGGCCCCCGAACGGCGCTCCGCGTGGTGGCCGACACGCGGGCGTCACTCTCCTCGCAGAGTCAACTCGTGCGCACCGCCCGGGAGGTCCCGGTGCTGGTGGCCGTTGGTCCGGAGTCGGCGGAAGCGGACCGGCGGCGTCTGGCGGAAGCTGGGTGCGAAGTGCTGGTCTGCGAAGGCGAAAGTCACGCCGCCCGGCTGGACGGGCTGCTCGCCGAGCTCGGCCGGCGCCGGATGACGAACGTGCTGGTCGAGGGCGGGGGCCGTTTCCTCGGGAGCTTGCTCGACGCCGGGTCGATCGACGAAGTGCACGTGTTCCTCGCCCCCAAGCTCGTCGGCGGCTCGTCGGCCGTAAGCCCGATGGCGGGCGACGGGATCGACGAGATGTCGGGCGCCCTCTTGCTCGACAAGCCGGAGGTTCGGCAGGTCGATTCCGATGTCTACGTACACGGACCGGTGCGGCGGGCGTGAGGTGTCTTGGGAAGGCTTTCGCCAAGGGGCGCGGGCGCAAAGAAGCGCCCCGGAGGACGGAGAAAAACGCGTCCGTCCGGGGCGAGGTGGTTACAGCGCTCGAAGCGCGTGCGTTCGGCCCGTCGCCAGGGCTATTCCTGCTTTTTGGGGGCCTCGGGCTCTTCTGGTCCTGCCTCGGCATTGGCGGCACCGAGGGCCTTGGCGATTTCCTCGGCGGCCTTGGCGCCCTCGCCTTGAGCGGCTTCGGCGGCCTTGCCGGCCGCTTCGGCCGCCTTTTCGGCTTGCTCTCTGGCGGCCGTCGCTTTGACGACTTCGGCTTGGGCGGCCTGGACCGCGGCGGTGGCCTGGGCGACGCCCTTGACCACGTCCTGCTTGGCGGTGGTGGCCGCCTTCTGGGCCTCGTTCTTGGCGGCTACCGCTCGATCGGCCTCTTGCTTGGCCGTCTGCATCGCCTTCTGGGCGGCTTCGCGTGCCGCCTGGGCCTTGGCGGCTTGCTGCTCGGCGGCCTGGAGGGCCTTTTGGGCCTGGGCCAGCGCGGCCTTGAGCTTTTGGGCCTGGGCCTTGGCCGCGGCGGCCGCCTTCTCGGCGGCCTTCTTGGCGGCCATGGCCTGGTCAATCTGTGCCTTGACTGTCTGGGCGGTGCTCTCCACATCGGCCTTGGCGGCTTGGGCCTTTGCGCTTTCGGCCTGGACCGTCTCAAGGATCTGCTCGGCCGCTTCCTTGGCTTCCTCGGCCTTCTCCATCGCCGATTGGGCCTGGTAGATCCCAGCCCTCAGGTAGGGCCGCCAACGAAGCGGGCGGCACCAGCCTGCGCTGGCCAAGTCGGCCGTGTTGAAGAGAATCAGCATGACAACCACAATCAGGCATTTCGTTGCTCGTGCCATTTGGAAAACCCTCCCTCGTTGCGTGTGAACCTGGACGCCAGTGGCGCTTGACGACGGCCGCGGCTGCCGACGGGGCGTCGCGCCGGCGTTCCCGCCCGGGGGAGCCCATGCCGCCGGTACCTACCATCCCATACCCAACGATAAGATATTACTAGCACGCGACGCGAAAATCATCCATTTCCGGGGGCCAACCGCAAGGAATCGCCAAATTGCCCCCCGGCGCAATGGCCCGAGCGAGGGGGCTGACCGCTGCTCGGGCGGCCCCTCGGGCCATGGTCCGGCCTCGCATTGGCCGGAAAGTGCGGATCGTATGCGGATCGTAGGACCCGAGGCGTCCTTTCCACGACCATCCATGCCAGGGTACCCATGAAGATCACGAAGCTCACCACGCGGCTCGTCGGGCTCGGGTTTCGCAACGCGATCTGCGTCGAGATCCACACCGATGAGGGACTGGTCGGACTCGGCGAGACCGTGCTCAAACGCCGCAGCAAGACCGTCGAGCAGAACCTCCGGGAGCTGTCGCGCGATCTGGTCGGGCGCGACCCCCTGGGCCCGGAATCGCACAACGAGCGGATGTACCGCGACAGCTTCTGAGTCGGCGGGCCGCTGCACGCCAGTGCGATCAGCGCGGTCGACGCCGCCCTGTGGGACATCCAGGGCAAGGCGCTCGGCGCGCCCGTGTGGCGGCTCCTGGGCGGGCCGACCCGGACGTCGATCCCCGTCTACTGCCACGCGCCGGCCGGCGATTCGCCGGAAGCGTTCGGCGAGGTAAGCATTCGCCCAACCCGTTTTTTTGGGTGGGCGCATGGTGTGCTTGAGCGCACGTTGGGGGGCGTTGGCGTTGGGGAAAGCGTCGGTGGGGAGAGGTTTACC
>CAZDHR010000272.1:0-9971 GCA_964505295.1 uncultured Planctomycetaceae bacterium | reverse complement strand
TGTGCGAAGCACCCGAAGGGCCTTTCAGGCAAAAGGTGCCTGTCACCTTTTTTCCGATCGGAGCCCCGCCGGGCTATCGTTAGCATACCTCGGCAACCCGACCCCGGTGGGCCGAAGGGCGGGGGGCGCTTCTGGCCGACTGTTCGCCGGGCTGCTATACTGATAAGATGTGCCGCTCGGGCGGATTGTTCAGCGTGTTGGATCTCATAGAGTCCTTCCGAGCCAACTCGCGAAGGCCGACCGGCCGAAGCCCGATTGCCTGGCAGAAAACGTCGGACGCCCGCCCTTCGGCCACGACGGCTGTGGCACCGGGCGTTCGAGAGGAGAGAAGCCGTGCGGAGGACGGTCGCGTGGGTCGCTTTGGGCATCCTGGCCGGCGTGCTGGTGGCGGTCTACGTCCGGACACGGCCAGGCCGTCCGAATATCCCGTTGGTCGACGCGCCGACGACGCCCGACCTCGGGCACCTTCCAGACGAGGCCCGCCGCGACCATGATCGGGCCGGGCCCACCGGCCGACCGGGCGGTTCAGGTCGGCTTGTCTACCCGCCGCCGGCTCCGAGAAAGATCCATCCCCTTTTGGGCGAAGCCGACGAGGCGGTCCTGGCCGAGGGCCGGGAGGAGGTTCGCTCGACGGCCGCGCCGGAGGTGGCGGAGGTGATCCGGGCGGTCCTTCAGGCGGCGGACGAGTCGGACGAGCCCGCCTCGTTGACCATCGACTACCCGCTCGACGAGACGATCTTTCCCCCGGAGATCGTCCCTCCCACGTTCCTCTGGCACGAGCCGACCGAGCAGGCCGATACGTGGCTGATCGACGTGGCCCTGGCCGGCGACTCGGAGCACATCTACGTCCTTTCGCCGGGCAACCCGCCTCCTGCCGGTCCGATCGACCCGGAGTGCATCTCCGAGCACAACGAGATCTACCAGCCGACTCCCTACCAGGCCTCGGCCGGAAGCTGGACCCCCGGCGGCGCGGTCTGGACGGCGATCAAGCAGGGCTCGATCGGGCAAGCGTCGACCGTGACCATCCTCGGCTTTCGCGCAAGCGAGCCGGCCGAAGCGATCTCGCGCGGCCGGATATCGATCACCACTTCGGCCGACCCGGTCGGCGCGCCGATCTTCTACCGCGACGTGCCGCTGGCGCCGTCGCTGACCCGAAAGGGCGTGATCGCACCGCTGGGCGAATACGCCGTGAGCCTGATCGGCTGGCGGCTCCGCGACGTTTCCAAGCCACAGAGCCGGCTCCTCCTGAGCAACCTCCCCACCTGCACCAACTGCCATTCGTTCTCCGCCGACGGCAAGACGCTCGGCATGGACCTCGACGGCCCCCAGGGCGACAAGGGCTCCTATCTCATCGCCCCGGTCACCCGGGAGACGGTGATCGAAGAAAAGGACGTGATCAGTTGGAATGCCTTCCCCGACAAGCCCGAGGGCCAGAAGACCATCGGCTTCCTGTCGCGGGTATCTCCCGACGGAGAGTACACTGTCACGACGCTCAACGAAGAAGTCTACGTCTGCAACTTTCTCGATCACCGGTTCCTCCAGGTCTTCTACCCGACGCGAGGTATTCTGGGGTATTACTCCCGGGCGACCGATGAGATCCGAGCGCTGCCCGGCGCCGACGACCCGAAGTACGTGCACTGCGACGCGGTCTGGACGCCCGACGGCGAGCATCTCGTCTTCGCGCGGGCCGAGGCCAAGGACGCCTACCCCGAGCACGGAAGGCTCCCCGATCTGGCCAACGGCCCCGACGAGACCCAGATCCAATACGACCTTTGCCGGATGCCCTTCGACGGCGGCCGGGGCGGCAAGCCGGAGCCGATTGCCGGGGCCTCCGACAACGGCATGAGCAACACGTTCCCCAAGATCTCGCCCGACGGCAAGTGGATCGTGTTCGTCAAGTGCCGCAACGGGCAACTCATGCGCCCGGACAGCACCTTGTGGATCGTTCCCGCCACGGGCGGCCCGGCCCGGCGGATGCGGTGCAACACCCGACGCATGAACTCCTGGCACAGCTTCTCGCCCAACGGCCGCTGGGTGGTCTTTTCCTCGAAGGCGAACACGCCTTACACGCAGATGTTCCTGACCCACCTCGACGAGCATGGAAACGACAGCCCCGCGGTGCTGATTCCCGACTCCACCGCGGCCAACCGGGCCGTGAATATCCCCGAGTTCGTCAACGTCCCGTACGACGAGCTCCAGAGCATCCGCGTGCCGGCCCTGGAGTACCTCCTACACGGCATACGGGGCGTCGAACTGGGCAGGAAGGGGATGCTCGACGAGGCGATGGCCGAGTTCGACGCGGCGGTCAAGCTCCGACCCGACTACTGGCAGGGGCACCTCAACGCGGCAGTCGTCCTCCTCGATCGAGGGATGCTCGACGAAGCGATGGCTCGCCTCGATAAGGTGCTGGAGGTCGACCCCGAACGCGGGCGCGCGCACGGCAGCGTCGGGGGCGTCCTGGAGAGAAGTGGGATGCTCGACGAGGCGAGGGCCCATTTCGAGGCAGCGCTGAAAATCGATCCCAGCGAGCCGGAGGCTCACGCCAACATGGCAAGGCTCCTCGTGCAGGAAGGGATGCTCGACGAAGCGGTGTCCCGTCTCCGGACGGCGATCGAGCTCGGCCCCGCAAACGCGGGGCACCGTGCTGAGTTGGGGACCGTGCTGTTCCTGGGGAGGATGTTCGACCAGGCCTGCCGGCAGTTCGAGAAATCCCTCGATCTCGACCCGTCGCAACCCCACACCCGCGTCGTCTTCTCCAAGGCGCTGGCCGCACGCGGAGATTTCGCCACGGCCGTCGCTCAGCTCCACCAGGCGATGGTGGCCGAGCCGAACAATCCGTCGCGAGCCAACGACCTCGCCTGGATGCTGGCCGTCTGTCCCCGCGACGACGTCCGCGACGGCGCCAAGGCGGTCCAGCTCGCCGAGCGGGCCTGCGCCGTCACCGGCCACCGCAATCCCGTGTTTCTAAGCACCCTGGCGGCCGCCTACGCCGAAACGGGCAAGTTCCCCGAGGCCGTCGCCACCGCGACCAAGGCACTCGGTCTGGTCAATCCCCAGGACAAACACCTAGCCCAAACGATCCGGCAACATCTCGATCTCTACCGAGCCGGCAAGCCCCACCGCCCGTTGCGAAACGGACCGGCCGATTGAGCGCTTCACCGGCCTGGGCGCAGAATAAAAGGCGAAACTCCACGACGGGGGATCTCGCCCTGTTGTTTTCTCTGGTTCGTTTTTGGGCCGCCTATCTCGGCTTCACGAACCGGCGCCGGGACGATGCACGTCGCGATGGCTTTGGGGCGGACACGTGCGTCCAGCGGGCCACCAGCTCTTCCAACTCGTGGTCCAACCAGCGAGTGAACTCTTGGTACGACTCGCTGGCGACCTTCACCGGCACGTCGCCGTAGGGGCTCGCTCTACGGCGAGGGCTCAGACCAAAGGGGTCGCGTCGCATTTCGTTCTCCAACCGGAGGGTCATCCGTAACGTAGCCGTGATCGCCGAATCTTGTGAAGACAAAATCCCCGACCGCGGCACAGTCCCCGCGAAATGGCAGTCACGCCGGAACGCTACGTTCCATACGTAGGACAGCCCCGCCCGGTTCGGGTTCGCCCACCCACTTCGCGGCAAGATCACGGGCTCAACCGTTCCGCAGCAAGAGCCCCGGCCAGGTCGCAAGCGGATCGGGCCGGGCCGCTTGAACGACGTCTTTGAGGGTGTCCGACAAGTTGGTCGGTGACTGCTTTCATGCGGTCGTGGCGTCCGGCGCGATGCACGTTGTCGTCCGACAGACCCGAGAAATCGGGTTACCACGAACGCTTCTCCGAGACGCTCTCAGGCCGGGGGCGCGTCGGTGGTCGGCCACGTTCTGCTAGCAGTAGTTGCGGGAGCCGGACGACCGCCACGGCGTTCATCAGGCCCAACGGCAAGGCAAACGTCACCGCCCCTTGCTTGGAGGGCACGTTGTACTACTTCGGGAGGGTGGCGTGCCGAACACACGATCCGTCGAAGTTGCCGACGGTTTGGCCACCAGAGTCGAGATATTGACGGTGCCCCTCGCATGGGGAGTGCGTAGCGCATGGGGTTCGTGGTTCGGCAGTTACGGCCAGACATGGCAGTCCAAGTGCCGAACCCTGAACGCTGTCCACCGACCTTTGCTTGATTCTGAGGCCCCGCCAACGGGCCAGGTAGCCAGAGGTTTGGAGATAAAGCACTGCATGCATCGGTAACCGGCCGTTCGAGGCAAGAATCCCCACGTACGGGTAGAATCGGCAGCACTATTTGGAAGGGGCATCGTACCCTTGGTTCTGGAGTATACGAACCATATCCCTACCACCATAGGTACTACCGGGAATGCTAGCACTGCTTTATCTCCAAACCTCTGCCAGGTAGCGCCCCGCCTTGACACCCCGCCCGTCGCCCGGTATCTTTACCAGATTACATAGCCCGCTAAGCTGCGGTATGGCCGTCGGTTACGGTCGTTCCGTGTCTCCTGGCTAGACACTGGAAGGGGGAGGGCTGCGCACCTCCGCCAGCGATCGGTCGTGAGGTCTGCGTGGCGAAGTGGGTTCCGTTGTCCAGGGAGAAACTGTGCTACGGACGGTCAAAGACCCCGGCAGGGGAAGTGAAGATCGATGAACCCCAGCGAATTGCTGCGGATCGTTGACTCGATCCATCGCGACAAGAATATCGAGAAAGAAATCGTCTTTGAGGGCATCGAGGCGGCATTGATTTCTGCCGCTAAGAAGCACTACGGCGAAGACGAGGAGGTCGAGGTCCATATCGACCGCGAGACGGGCGTGATCACCGGTAGCCATAACGGCGCGCCGCTGGACCCCGACGAAATGTCCGAGCGGATTGGGGCCCAGACGGCCAAGCAAGTCATGATCCAGAAGATCCGCGAGGCGGAGCGCGACGCCCTTTACGATGAGTACACCGAGCAAAAAGACCAGTTGGTGACCGGGATCGTCCAACGCTACGAGGGGGGGACGGCTACCGTTGCCTTGTCCAACGTAGAAGCGATCCTTCCCAGAAGCGAGCAAATCCCTGGAGAAACCCATCACACGAATGAGCGAGTGCGGGCGACCGTTTTCGAGGTTCGCAAGCAGGGCTCTCGCGTGAAGGTCGTCCTCAGCCGGACTCGCCCCCACTTGGTGGCACGGTTGTTCGAGCAGGAAATCCCCGAGATCACCGACGGCGTGATCGAGGTCAAAGCCATGGCCCGGGAGCCGGGATACCGCACCAAGGTGGCCGTCAGCAGCACGGATCAGCGGGTCGACTGCGTGGGGGCTTGCGTGGGCGTGCGGGGGAACCGGATCAAGAACATCGTCGACGAGTTGGCGGGCGAGCGGATCGACATCGTCCGTTGGAATGACGACATGCAGGTGCTAATCCCCAACGCCCTCCAGCCGGCAGAAATCGAAGAGGTGATCCTTTGCCAGATGCTCGGCCGCGCGATCGTGCTGGTTCGCGAAGACCAGCTTTCCCTGGCCATCGGGCGCCGGGGACAAAACGTCCGGCTCGCCAGCAAGTTGTGCATCTGGGACATCGAAATCATGACCCGGGAGGAGCTTGAGGAGCAGCTCGAAGCGGCCCTTGTCGGATTCGCCTCTCTGGATGGAGTGAGCGAGGAGTTGGCCGACAGGCTGGTTGGCGAAGGCTTCCTCTCGTACGATGACCTTTCGGTGATCGAACCCGACGACCTGATGGAGATGGGCGGGCTCACCGTGGACGAGGTGAACCACATCATCGAACAGGCGGAGATCAAAGCGGAGGAGGCGGAGAAAGCCGCTGCCGAAGAGCGCCGTCGCCAGCGCCAACAACGACGCGAACAAGAACAAGCAGAGGCCCAAGCGGGTCCTGCCTCGCCCGACGCGGCTGCGCCCGCCGTCGAAGGCGAACCCCAACAGGCCGCTGACGAGCCGATGCTCGATACGCAGGCCGTTGAACCGCCGGCGAGTGACGAAACCGTGGCGGCCGTCGATGAGGCGACGGCCCAGGACCCGTCGACCGACGAGGAACCGGCCGATCAGCCGACCGACGAACAACCGGCCGATCAGCCGACCGACGAGGAACTGGCTGACGCGGAACCGGGGGCTGATTCGGTCCGTGCCACGGAAGGCGAGCTGGAAGACGCGGATGAACGACCACCCGAACAGTCCGGCTCGTAGAAAAAATAGGAATCGGTGGGAAAATGGATTCGGGCCGCGATCCGAACCGGGCGGGCCCCCCGGGGGGAGGCCGGCTGGCCGTGGAAAGCGGCAAGTCATTAGGAGAATCTACCCATGTGATGATCTGGTGTCCTAGAACCGCCCGGCCAGCCACACCCGCTGGTCGGCGCCCGAGGGGGAGAAGTCGAGTTGCCCGTTCGCATCTACGCGTTAGCCAAACAACTGAAGATCGACAATCAATCGCTGATCGAGACCTGCAAGAAGGCAGGCGTCACGGTCAAAGGCTCTGCGCTGGCGAGCTTGTCGGACGAGGAAGTGGCCCAGGTCAAGGCATTCCTTGGCGGAAAGGGTGCTGGGTCGGCCTCCCGCGCTACGGGCACAGCGCCTCCTCTCGGTACAAGACGGGGCGTCGGATCGACCGCGGCCGGGCGGGGGGGGGCCAAGGGGACCGCCGATTCTTCGGTGGCCGTGCGACGCGAGGACTACATCGCCCCAGCGGGAACCGGCCCCAAGAAAGTCCCGGTGCTGAGCAAGAAGCCGGAAAAACCCCAGCCTTCGAAGGAGAAACCCCCTGAACCCGTCGAGACGGGGGCCCAAGCCGCGGAGGCGACCGAAAAGACCGAGGAAAAGAAGAAGATCGACAAGCCGGAGCGCATGGGTCCGGCCATCAAGCTGGCCCCCATGCCGAAGGTGCAACAACCGACCCTGCCCCCCAAGCCGCAAGAGCCCGTCCCGCAGAAACCCGACATCAAGCTTCCCGCCGACGCGATCCGGGCGTCGAGGGCCGGCAGCAAGCCCCTTTCCGAGCATCTCCGCAAACACGAGCAGAAACGCAGGACCGCCGGCAAGAGGACCTCCCCGCGCGAGCCGGCCGCCCCGGCGAAGTCGGCGGACAAGGTCGAGTCGGCACCTGCCAAAGAGCGTGGAAAGCGAGGCCGCGGGACGGCCAAACCGGCCGCCGAGGGCGTCAAGCTCGGAGGCCGCGAACAACGGCAGTTGAAGCGTAAGCGGGCGGCCTCGGCGCGCAAACGAGGCGGTGCTGACGAAGACGAATCTCGAGCGCCCCCCCCTCACCAGCGGCGTTTGCGACGCACCGGCTCGGTCTCCACCGCGGCCCCCCGCAAGAGCAACGTCGTCGTCGAGTTGCCGTGCACCGTGCGCACGTTCTCCGAAGCCCTGGGGCTGCCGGCCCAAAGGGTGCTCGGCAAGCTGCTCGAGTTGGGAGTGATGAGCAACATCGCCGCCTCGCTGGATCGGGATACGGCCGAGCTGCTGGCCGAAGCGATGGCGGTCGAGGTCGAATTCCGCGAAGAGGTCGGCCTGGAAGAGAAGCTGATCTCCGCGGCCGAACAAGCCGACCCTCCGGAGATGCTCAAGTCTCGCCCGCCCGTCGTCACCTTCCTCGGACACGTCGACCACGGCAAGACGTCGCTGCTGGACCGGATCATCGGGACCGACGTGGTGGCCAGTGAGAAGGGTGGGATTACCCAGCACATTCGGGCCTATCGCATCGAGAAGGACGGCCACACGATTGCGTTCGTCGACACGCCGGGCCACGAGGCGTTCACCGCAATGCGAGCCCGAGGGGCCAACTGCACCGACATCGCCGTCCTCGTGGTGGCCGCCGACGACGGCGTCATGCCGCAGACCGAGGAGGCCATCAGCCATGCCCGTGCCGCCCAAGTCCCGATCGTCGTCGCCTTGAACAAGATCGATCTGCCGGGGGCCAATCCGGACCGTGCCTTCCAGCAGTTGGCCGCCGCGGAGTTGCTGCCCAGCGAGTGGGGCGGCGACACCGAGGTCGTACGCACCAGCGCCGTCACCGGGGAAGGTATCGGCGAACTCCTCGAAACCCTGTTGACCGTGGCCGAGCTGCACGAGTACCGGGCCAACCCCAGCCGGCTCGGCTCCGGCATCTGCCTGGAAGCCGAACTCCAGCCGGGCCTGGGGGTCGTGGCCAAGATGCTGGTCGACCGGGGGACGCTTCGGGTGGGCGACGTGATCGTCTGCGGGCCGGCCCACGGTCGAGTGAAGGCGATGTACGACACGCTCACGCCGCGCAAGAAGCACAAGGAGGCCGGCCCCTCCACGCCGGTCAATCTCACCGGGCTCGACGTGGCGCCGGGCGCCGGCGACCGCTTCCACGTGATGGAGAAGATTTCCGACGCTCGGCAAATCGCCGAAGCCCGCGCGGCCATGATCCGCGAGAAAGAGCTCAGCGGAGTCCCTGCCCGCGTCACGCTGGAAAACCTTTTCGAGCGACTCAGCGAAGCAGACGAGGTGAGGACCCTCAACCTGATCCTTCGCGCCGACGTCCGCGGCTCGATCGAGGCGATCCGGAAGGAATTGACCAAGCTGGAGCATCCGGAGGTACACGTGAAAGTGCTCCAGGCCACGGTGGGCGGGATCACCGAAGCCGACGTCGAGCTGGCCAACGCCTCCGACGCCGTGATCCTCGGCTTCAACGTCGTCGCCGACGAAGGCGCCCGAACGCTCGCCGATCGCTACGGCGTACAGATCCGCCGCTACGACATCATCTACCAAGTGACCGAGGACTTGAGAGCGGCCCTGGAAGGGATGCTCAAGCCGGAAAAGCGGGAGGTCGAGCTGGGTCGCGCCCTGGTGCAGCGGATCTTCCGCATCAGCCGCCTGGGCACCGTGGCCGGCTGTCGCGTGCTCTCCGGCACGATGCATCGCGACGCGCGGATTCGCGTGATCCGAGAGAGCCGTGTCGTCGGCGACTACCCGGTCGACTCGCTCCGCCGTGAGAAAGACGACGCCCGAGAAGTCCGTGAAGGATTCGAATGCGGCATGAAGCTGGCCGGCTTCAACGACTTGAAGGAGGGGGACGTCCTCGAGGCGTACCGAATCGACGAATTCCGCCGAACCTTTTGAACCGACCCCGATCCTCCTCACACAGAGCGCAAATCGCGATGTCGTCCCGACGGGTCCGGAAAGTGGCCGAAGCCATTCGCGAAGTCGTGAGCATGGCAATTCTGGCCGAGCTGAAAGACCCCCGCGTTCAAGACGTCACCGTCACCTACGTCGAGGTCTCCGGCGACCTGCGGCACGCCAAAGTGCACGTCTCGGTGATGGGCGACGAGGCCAAGCAGCAGTTGAGTCTCCGGGGGCTGCAAAGCGCGGCCGGGTTCCTCCAGTCCCGTTGCGCCAGCCGCATCGATACCCGGTATACCCCACGCATCGAGTTCGTGCTCGATCAGGGCGTCAAGAAGTCGGTCGAGATCTCCCGAATTCTGGCTCAGGTTCTGCCCCGCGAGGAGACGCCGGACGCGCCGTCCGCAGAAGACGCAGAGGACGAGGGCCCGGCGCAATCGCAAGCGGAGTCGGACCGGCACGATCATGCTCCGTCCGAGGCAAGCCACCCGCCGAACGGGCTGACTGCCGATTCGGCCCCCCCCAAGCCCGCTTCCTAGCCGCCGGTGGGGCTTGCCAGTCGTCGTCAGGCGTCCGTGGTGGCGCCGGCAACCGCAAATCAGCCGTCCCTCTCACCCGATAGCAGATCTCATGGCAGCCCCAAGCCGCACTTCCCAACTCAACAAGGTCCACAAGGTCGTCAAGAAGCACTACCAGCCGGTGGCCCCGGACCCCAACCGTTCGGTCTTCGAGCAGTCGGTGTTTGCCTGCTGCCTCGAAAACGCCCACTACGACCGCGCCGAAGAAGCCTTCGCCGCCTTGGAATGCAACTTCTTCGACTGGAACGAGATCCGGGTGACGACGATTCGGGAGCTGTCCGAGGTGATGGCCCGCCTACCCGATCCTCCGGCCGCGGCCAACCGCGTCAAGCG
>CAZDHR010000271.1:0-9996 GCA_964505295.1 uncultured Planctomycetaceae bacterium | reverse complement strand
AGAACAAAAACGTCCCCCAAATACAAACAAATTTTTAGCAGCCCACACGCCGTGTGCCGTAGCCAACGGGCGGCGTGCGGCGTAGCCAGCGGACGGCACACGGCGTGTGGGCTGCTCCAGAAGTCGGGATACCGTTCTTCGGCCGATCCCAAGGGGATTTGTCGGCAGAACTCGCGTGGGCCGCGCCGGGGGATGGTAGAATAGACGCTCTGAGGAACGGGGCCCATCCCGGCCTTCGTGCTCCACGATTCGCGTCGGCGTCAAGAGTTTCGCAACCGAGAAAGGAGAAAACGCGGATGAAGAAACTAACCGTGCTCATGATGGTCTGTCTGGGATGGGGCGCGGCGATCCACGCCGGCGAGGCCCACCGGCCGAAGACGCATCCCGATTCGACCGGTTGGCAGAGCCTGTTTGCCGAGGATCTATCCGACGCCATCTATCCCGAGGGCGTGTGGGCCGTTCGGGCCGGCGTGCTCACGGCCACCAAGGACCAATGCATCTGGACCCGGAAACAGTTCGAGGACTTCATCCTCGACCTGGAGTTCCGAAACGCTTCCGGCACGAACAGCGGGGTGTTCGTCTACTGTTCCGACATGGGCAACTTTGTCCCCAATTCGGTGGAGGTCCAGATCGCCGACGATTACTCGGAACACTGGGCGAAGATGCCCGAGAGCTGGCACTGCGCCGCCATCTTCGGCCACCAGGCCCCGACGAAAAGCGCGGTGAAGAAGCCGGGTGAGTGGAACCGGATGACCATCACCTGCCGGGGGACGAAGATCTCCGTGATGCTCAACGGCGAGCAGGTGACGGAAATCGACATGAAGCAGTGGACCTCGGCCAAGAAGAACCCCGACGGCACCGAGATCCCGCCCTGGCTCTCTAAGCCGATGGCCGAGCTTGCGACCAAGGGGCACATCGGACTCCAGGGCAAACACGCTGGTGCTCCGATCTTCTTCCGCAACCTCAAGATCAAGAAGATCGACTGAGCGGCCGTATCGCATCCGTGCTAGCCGCGCGATCCTGTTGCAGGCCGGTCTTCCACGCGGCAAAGGGCGCCGAGTAACCCGGTCGCCGCAAGCGTCGTCTCCCCCGGTTTATGCCCATCCAGGCTCCGGGGTAGTTGTCCGAGGTAGCGCTCGAAGACTTCTCGCGACCGGCTTTGGTCGGCAAGGTCGAAGGCCAGACGGATGGGGATCCCGTGCGCTTTCCACCATTGCCTCCCCTTCTCCCAGCGCATGAGATCGACGACGTGGGTTGCGTGATCGAGCCCGAGCGGGAGCTTCCGTCGGATCTCGTCGGGCAGGGGACCGTCGAATCCGAAACGCGGCCAGGTGTAGTAGCCGTTCTCATCCCCGTGGCGGCCGGCGAGCGTCTCGATCCGCCTAACCCCTAGGGCGCTGGCGGCGGCGAGCTGCCGGGCGAAGATCGCCGAGCCCAGGCCCTTCTGCCGCATGGGCTGGCATACGCGGAACGCGTCGATCACCACGATCGGGCCGTCATCCGCCTGCCGGATCAATTGGACGACGTGATAGCAACTCGTCACCGGCTGAGACATCTCCACGTAGAGCCCGGCGTCGAGCGTCCCTACCTCCACTTCGGCATCGTCGGGCGCCCCGGCCAGCCCGGCGTACTCCCACGTTTCAAGCGGCCTGCGAAACAGACACTGAGCAATGCGCTGGACGTCCCTCTTCTCACCCCGGTAATAGCGGACCGCCGCCCCCGCATGGCCGGCGTAGAGCCCCTGCGGTGTCCGCCCTAACGTGAAGGACTGTGTCCCCATTCTCACGTCTCAACGTGTCGCCTGACCTCCGCCCCGCCGCGTTCCGCCGGCCCACCTGGCGCGATCGGCGTCGGGGTGAGCACGACACGACCATACCAAGCCGGTGTGACAACAGGCTGTCACGTCGCCCGGGTTTCGCCGGGAAAACGGCGCCGCAAGCGTGCGAACATGCCGAAAAGCGGTCGGCAGGCAAATCGCGGGACGTCATTTCCTGATCGGGGCGGGAGTTGGGCAACGACCACCACTTTTCTGGTTCCCAAGCACCGGCTTGGAAACCCAGTTCCGCGGGGACCTGCTTCGCCCCCGGTAAGCTGGAGCCTCCCTGAAATGCGTTCCCAAGCCGGAGCTTGGGAACGCGGAAAGACCGCTCAGCTCGCCATCGTCTCCAGCAGCCTGACCAACTCCTCCGGCACCGGCTTGTGGTAGGCGTACGTCTCCGGAAAGGGCGTGAGGATCAGCTTGCCGTGGACCAGGCCGGCCATCGCGCCGGTGTGGCCTTCGAGGAGGGAGCGGACGGCGAAGTCGCCCAGGCGGGCGCCCAGGATGCGGTCGGCGGGGGCGGGAGAGCCGCCGCGTTGGAGGTGGCCGAGGATGAGCGTTCGGGTGGAGAAGGGGCAGCCAGCGGCGCTCAGGTCCGCTTTGAGCTTCTCGGCCCCGCCGTATTCGTCCCCTTCGGCCACGACGACCATGATCGACTTCTTGCCCCGGGCCTTCAACTCCTTGAGCTGCTGGAGGATCTGGGGCACGTCGGTCTTGGTCTCCGGGATGGCGACGACCTCGGCCCCGGCGGCCAGGGCCGTGTACAGCCCGATGTAGCCGCTGTGACGGCCCATCACCTCGACCAGGAACATCCGCTCGTGGCTCTCGGCCGTATCGCGGAGCTTGTCGACCGCCTCGACGGCCGTCTCGACGGCGGTGGCGAAGCCGATGGTGAAGTCGGTGCCCAGAAGATCGTTATCGATGGTGCCGGGGCAGCCGATGATTTGCCCGTCCCAATGCCGGCCGAGCGCGACCGCGCCGTGGAACGTCCCGTCGCCACCGATGGGGACGAGGGCGTCGATTCCGTGCTTGCGCAGCACGTCGGCCGCGTTCTTCTGCCCGGCCTCGGCTCGGAACGCTTCGCTTCGGCTGGAGCGAATAATCGTGCCGCCCAGCTTGGAGACGCCGGAGACGGAGCGGAGGGTCATCCGCGGCAGGCCGTCGCGGTTGATAAAGAAGTTCTCATCCAAAAGCCCCTGGTAGCCCCGGCGGATCCCGACCACTTCGTGCCCGGCCGCCAAGGCGGACCGAACCACCGCCCGGACACACGCGTTCATGCCCGGTGCGTCGCCGCCGCTACAGAAGACGCCGATTCGCATCGTGTTTCTCTCCCCGGGATGCTTGCGAAGGCCCGCCGCCGTCAACGGACCACGATCAGAACTCCTCGATTTCCAGTGGGTGTTTCTCGAGGAACGCCTCGGCCTCGGCCCGGTCGAACACGCCCTCGGTGGCGCCGATCGCCTTTACGCAACTGGCCCCCAGGGCGCTTCCCCAGCGAATACACCCGGCCGGGTCTTCACCGGCCAGCATCCCCGCGATGAAGCCCGCGTCGAAGGCGTCGCCGGAGCCGGTGCCGCCGACGAAATCGACGCGGTAGGCGCCGGCCCGCAGGCGCAGGTCGTCGCTCACCAGCAGGCTTCCCTTCTCGCCTTGCGTGATGACGACGGTCGCCGCCCCCGCCTCGCGGAACCGTTCGGCCTGCGCGAGCGGGTCGTCGAGTCCGGTGATCAGGGCCGCTTCGTCGTCGTTGGGCATGAAGACGTCGGTCTCCCCAAGAAGCGGAGCCAGTCGGTCCCAGTAGGGCTCGTCGCCGTAGAGCACCACGTCGAGGATCGTCTTCGTGCCGGCGGCCCGGGCGGCGCGGAACAGCTCGACCATCTCCTCGGTCTCCAGCTCGGGCATCATGAAGTATCCGCCTACGTAGATCACCTTGGCCTGGCCGACCCAATCGGCCGGGATGTGCGGGACGGTGAATTTGGTGCAGGCGGCGGGCGTGCTGATGAACCGGCGGTCCTGGCCCCGGACGTTGATGATCATGCTACAGGCCGAGCCGGTTCCGGCCAGCCGGTGGATGCCGCGGGCGTCGACGCCGCCCGCCTCGAGTGCCTCGATGATCACCTTGCCGAACGGGTCATCGCCCACGCACCCGGACACCCCCACCCGGTAGCCCAGCTTGGTCAAGTCGACCCCGGTGTTCGAGGCACATCCCCCCAGGCCCAATTGCATCCGCTCGGTAGGCACCAGCTCCCCCGGCTCCGGCACGCGCTCGACCGGAGCACAGGCGACGTCGGCAAACAGGATTCCGGCACAGAGGCAGTCGATTTCCACGGCGTATCCTTCGCAATCGCTTGATGGCGGCAGGGCGCAAACCGCCCTCGACCGGGCAGGTCGGTCGCATGTCGAGCAAGTCTAGCCGAAAAGGGGCACCACGCAAACCGAGCCAGCCGTGTCCCGGCCGTCCGGTTGTGGCGACCTACGCGAGGGGGAAGGCCCCTCGGTTGGGTGAATCCGCGCCAAGAAGGGCGGAAAAAGAACGTCGCAAGTCGTTACGGCATTTGGGCTTGGCATCCCAAAGCAGTACACATTCGCCCAACCCGTCTGGGGTTGGCGGAGTGGGGAGGGGCGGGTGAGACACGCGAGTGGGGGTGTGGGGGAGCGTAGGCGACGGTCTTGAGGGACGCCCGGGCGGGCGTTACGAACTGTCGATCGGTTTGAAAAGAGGGACAGTCACCTATTTCTGGTTCGCTGCCCATTGAAAATGGGTGACTGTCCCCGTTTTCCAACTGTTTTCGGCGAAGCGGACCCGCCCCCCCTCGGGCGGGGCATGGAGAGTCTGGAGGGGGCATCGCTGCTGTGCCTGGAGCGGCTTGGCCGCGTTTTGGGAGAGCGTTTTCCGATGGTCGATTCTGCGCCGGGGCTTCTTCGGCCACGTTACCAGGCTGCGTTTGCGACCTGCCACAACGAGCCCCCGAAGAATTGGGCCACCACGTCATGCCTCGCCCCACCCCGCGCAAGATCAAGGCCCGGCCTCCTTGCGGTGACCGGGCCTTGGGGCTCGTACGCTACCAGTTGGCGGTGATCCGTACGAGGTTGTGGCTGCC
Organism: uncultured Planctomycetaceae bacterium; assembly: GCA_964505295.1. GTDB lineage: Bacteria > Planctomycetota > Planctomycetia > Pirellulales > Thermoguttaceae > DATKZH01. Next base: position 5,076 of record CAZDHR010000271.1, on the reverse strand, counting down.
TGATGGACAGCCCGCCGACTGTCGGGTCAGGCGAAACCACCTCGGTGGCTACTAGAGATACTTTGCAACGGATCACCTCCTTTCTTGCTGGATCTCCCCGCTTCGATCGCTTGCCACAGATCGACCACTTCACGGGCTTGTCGTCCCTCGTGCCGCGTTAGCACGAGCCTCTATCTCCATCGTTTCCTGGTTGTCCATTTTTGGCAAGCCCAATTCTCCGGCCCCGCCCTGCCTATCGAGCCCGCCCCCCCAAAGTGCCAGATCTCGGGGCTCAATTGACCCAGATGGGGCTGGAGATTGCCTCCTCGTTGTTCTCCTGAACCACCCGAACGTAGTAGTAACAGGGGCCGCCCGACTCGAAGGCGTCATCCCGCCATTTGAGGGACAGGTTCGTCGCGTTGGGCTGGCGGGTGAAGACGACTCGGCTGTTCTTCTTGATCTCGATTCTGGCAATCGGCGCCGTGCCCACCGCCATGACGGACAACGTCGGCGTGGTCGTGGTTCGATACTCGGAGCCCATCGGGTGCCCGTCGCACTTGAAGTCGAGGATGATCCGGTCGCCGCTGGTGGCGTAGCAGCGGCGGTCGTGGAGGGCCTGGAAGATCGACGCCCGGGTGTGCTCCTTGGCGTAGACGGCCACGGCGGCCATGCCGATCTCTTGGGAGTCCCACTCGTAACTGGGCCGCAGGTAGCCGAGGCCGGGGTTGCCGTAGTGGTCGTCGCCGGAGGCCATGATGCCGACGCGGTGGCCTCGGGCCAGGTACTTCGTCACCCAGTCCTCGCTGCGGCGGTGCTCGCTGAAGATTTCGATCAGGCGCTCGACCTTGGGATTATGGAACTCGGGATTGCCGTGGCGTCCGCCCCAGTGGGGGATGCAGATGGCCGGCTCGGTCGCAAGCCGCGCTTCGAGCTTGGCGAGCAGTTCCTCAACGTGGGGCACCTTGGGGTCCGGCCCGTGGTACATCTGGAGGTTTTTGGGGTCGTAGTAGTTGTCGGAGCGGTAGAGGGGCGGGTCGTCGCCGAGGAAGTAGACGTTGTGGTCGCCGCCCACGTTCGTGTTGCCGCTCCACTCGAAGGCGTTGAAGGTGACGAAGCGGCCGGGCCGGTTGAGGCGATTGGTGACCGCCTTGGAGTGCTCCCACATCTCGTCGAGGACCTCGAAGGCGTGGTCGCTGACGGCCGCGAAGTCGAGGCCCACGACCCTCTCGGCGAAATCGTAGTACTCCTCGACGGTGCCCCGGCCGTCGGACTGGAGCGTGTGCCCGTGCAGATCGCCCCAGAGCAGGAGCCGCTCGGGCCGCGAGCCGGCCACGCGGACCGGATTGCCCTGGGCGGCCAACGCGCCGTCGGTGGCCGTGATCGTATGGTCGCCATTGCCCCGTAAGACGACGTTGTCGAAGCGATGCACGCCGCGGTCGGCTTCGACGAACGTGTGCGCTTCGGGCAGCTTGGCGCCGGAATCGGTCGACTTCCACTGGATCGTGCCGCGGTAGCGGGGGGCCGGGTTGCCGTAGCGGTCCTCGGCGCGGACCAAGCACCAGGTCGGCTGGCCGGCCACGGCGTCGGAGGGCATCACAACGGCCAGCCGGTGCGGCTCGGCCGCCACGACCTCGACCGCGGGGCTATCGGCCAACGGCAGGTAGTCGCCTTGCCCGAGGGCGTCTGCGTAGACCTTGAACACGAACCGCCGCTCGTCGAACGGCTGGACGCGGATGCCGGGCGAGCCGCCGGAACGGTTGCCGTAGGTGAGGCGGATGGTCTCTCCCGGCGCAAGCCCTTGCTCGGGCAGGATCGCCTCGACCATGTTGTGCCAGGCGAAGTAGGGGAGGAAGAAGCGGCGGCGGAAATCGACGCTCACCTTCACGGGGGCTTGGTTCGACGTCGTCACGCTCAGGTAGCCGACGCCCTTGGGGTCGTCGGTCTGCGGCGGGCTCCACTGGCAGAGGTGACGCATGCCGATGCGGATTCCTCCGCCCGGTTCGATGCCGGCCTTGCCGGCGGTGTAGACGAGCGTCCACGTCTGGTGGGAGAGGACCTCGACCGACTTCGGCCCTTCCAGCACCGCGGAGCCGATGCCGAGCTTCCGGCCGGCCGCCACGGCCTCTTCTTCGTACTGGTTGGGCACCGCGAGGCGCGGTTCCGCCCCCACAAGGATTCCTGAAGCGGGCAGAAGCACGGCGAGCAGCGCCGCCGGTGCGTAGCGAAAGGCGTGAGTCTTCATGGGAGCACCTCTTGGGATCAAGTCCGTCAACAATCTCGTGACGAGGCTCTGCCTCGTCACGCACAACGCGGAGGGTCTGCCTCCTGGAGCCACCGTCATTGACTGCACAATGGCCTGTTACGGCTGCAGGAGGCGGAGCCTCGCCGTCTCGCGTTCCCAGGCGAAGCCTGGGAACGAAGTGGCTCAAAGCACGAACCCTACGGTTGTGCGGATCATTTCGAGGTAAGCGTGGCCGGCTTCATCGTCGGCTGCGGCTGGCGCGAGGTCACGTCGCCCTGGTCATCCTCATCCGCCTCCTCCGGCTGCTCGATCTTGTGCATGCCATGGCAGTCGGTGCAGATGGGGCGGGGGTCGGTGAGCTTCCGTTCGAGGAACCGGGCGACGACGTCGGAGCCCGGCGCGTCGTGGTCTTCGTGGCACTTCTCGCAGGAGGCGTCGACTTCGTGCCGCTTGAAAACAATGTCGGGCGGCGTCGCGCCGATGTTCTCATCGTTGGCGTGAGGGGCGCTCAGGCCGTGGCAGTCGACGCACATGGTCTTCTCTTGGAAGTGGACCGTGCTCAACTCCTCGCCGATGAACGTCATGTGGCACACGTAGCAGGCCGCGTTCACGCTCAACGGGTCGATCATCGGGGGCTCCTCGGGCTCGTCCGCGGACGCCGTGTCCCCGTTCCCGGCCTCTTCGGGCTTCTGGGCCGTTTCGGGCTTCTGCGCGGCTTCGCGTTTCTCGGGATTCTGGGCCGCTTCGCGCGATTGGAATTTCTGCACCTTTGCCCCCTTGTGCGCCGCTTCCTTTCCGGTCTTCGGAGGCGCTTGGACTGCCTCGGCCGCTTCGGCCGATTCGGCGCCCGACGCCGCGGCGCCTTCCTTCGGGTCCGCCGCCCGCGACGGACCCCACGGCAGCGAGAGGAGCATCAGCAATCCGAGGAGGATCGCCCCGGCGGCGGCGACCCGGCTCAGACGACTTCCCACATGCGGAGCCATTGGTATTCCGGGGTGAGGTGGGCGTAGAAGTTCCTGGTCGCTTGGCGCAAGGCCGCTTCGTCCTCCGGCGTGTTCGGCTGGTCGCGGAGGTGCGAGCCCTTGATGTTCTCCACAAGCTGATCCGGGACGTTCACGCCGGGGATGACGGCCGAGAGACGCGGCTCCTGGAGCATTCGCTTCACCAACAGATGGGCCTTCTCGTCGACGCGTCCCTGGACGTCCTTCTCGCGTCGAACTTGGAAGGTCATTCCGGCGCCGAAGGGCTTGAGCCCGACCACGCCCACGTTCTTTTCCTGGGCCAGCTTCAAGAGGCTGTCGCCGCCGAACTCCTTGGTCAGGAGAAGGTAGGGGAAGATGATCACGGAGAACTGGGGATACTCGTTCAGCACGCGGCGGAAGACCTTGGGGTTGTGGGCCGAAATGCCCAAGTGCCTGACCTTGCCTTGCTGCTTGGCCTTCTCGAACACTTCGACGACCAGATCGAGGGCCTTGTGCGTGACCATCAGCAGCGTGGCGATGTTTCGCTGCCCCTCGCCCCAGGTGGCGCCGACGGGCCGCCACATGTCCAAGACGTCGGTGTGGTACGACTCGAGCCGGTCCTCGATCGACTTCATCATGCCGTCGAAGGTGAGGTTCTCTTCGTACTCTTGGGTGACCTTTTGCGGCCAGGAGGCGAAGCCGATGAACCACTTGTCGCGCTTGGCGCCGGACGACGCGGCCATCGCCTTGCCGTAGAGATCGCACTCCGCGTCGATGTTGTTGTCGACGTAGTTCATGCCCGACTCGACGGCCTTCTCCAGCACGGCCACCCGGTTCTGGACCGTGTCGGGGTCGTTGATGGCCCCGTGCCCGCCCAGGCTCACTTCCGAGATCATGAAGCCGGTCTTGCCCAGCGGGCGGTAGCCCATCTTCGGGTGGTAGTTGAGAATCTTCGAGGTATCCACCTCGGCGGCGCGGGCCGGTGAGAGCGAGGTCAGGGCGGCCCCGGCCATCGCCGCCGAGGTCGTCTTTAGAAAGTCCCGTCGGGTGTCCCGTTCATCTGCCATCGTGCGTCCTCCTGTTTTGTTGATCGCCACGGACTTCGAGTATAGACGGCGCCGACGCGGTTGTAAAACAGGGGCTCCGGGGATCGTGGGGAGGTGGGAAAGCGGCGAAACCGGGAACTGCCGAACCGCCCCGGAGCCGGGCGAAAGGCCGCCGGCCCCAGAAAGACGAGCGGCCAAGTGTTGCATCCGGCGGGCGTCCCGGTATGCTCGATGGGAGGGACTTGAGGACTGGTCGAGGGAGGTCCTCTCGAATTGTGGTGCCGCCCTCCCGGCTGCACCGCCCGCCCGCCCGTCCCGGCTGTACTGGGCAGGCGAGACGCCTGCACCACGAGTAATTCAGTCACGCCTAATTCACTTACGCCAAGAGAGGCTCAGACTATGAAGCGGGAAACCAGGATCACGCGTCGTGGGTTCGTCCAAGGGGTGGCCGCGGCCACGGTGGCCGCGCCGATCGTCGTGCCCGGCTCGGCGCTCGGAGGCGACGAGAAGGAGGCCCCCAGCGAGCGGCTCACGTTGGGGTTCATCGGGATCGGCAAAATGAATCGCGGGCACTTGGGCCGGTTCCTGGGTTACTCCGACGTGGAGGTGCTGGCCGTCTGCGACGTGGACACGACCCGCCGCGAGCACGCCAAGAAAACGGTCGAGGACCGCTACTCGAAGGACGCGACGTACAAAGGCTGCGACGCCTACGTCGACTACCGCGACGTGATCGCGCGCAAAGACATTGACGCGGTCGTGATTGCCACGCCCGACCACTGGCATACGCACCCGCTCGTCGCGGCCTGCCAGGCGAAGAAGGACATCTACTGCGAAAAGCCGCTGACGT
>CAZDHR010000270.1:0-10124 GCA_964505295.1 uncultured Planctomycetaceae bacterium | reverse complement strand
GACCATGCAGGTGTCCTCGTCCATGACGATCATGCCGCCGGAGCCCATCATCGAGCCGAGCTCGGTGAGGCGGTCGAAGTCGACGGGCTCATCGAGATACTCGGCCGGGATACAGCCGCCGGAGGGGCCCCCGGTCTGCACGGCCTTGAACGCTTTGTCGTCGGGGATACCGCCCCCGATGTCGTAAATGATCTGGCGGAGCGTCATGCCCATGGGAACCTCGACGAGGCCCGTGTTCTTGACTCTCCCCACCAGTGAAAAGACCTTGGTGCCCTTGCTCTTCTCGGTGCCGATCGAGGCGAACCAGTCGGCGCCTTGGAGAATGACGTGGGGGACGTTGGCCCAGGTCTCGACGTTGTTCAAGAGCGAGGGCTTGCCGTTGAGGCCGCTTTCCACCGTATGGATGTACTTCGCCCGGGGCTCGCCCACGCGCCCTTCGAGCGAGGCCATCAGGGCGGTCGACTCGCCGCAGACGAACGCGCCGGCGCCGCGGTTGATTCGGACGTCGAAGCCGAACCCGCTTCCCAGGACGTTCTCGCCCAAAAGCCCCAGCTCGCGAGCCGCCTCGATGGCAATCGTCAGGTGCTCGACGGCCTTGGGGTATTCATTGCGCACGTAAAGGTAGCCCTGCGACGAGCCGATCGCGTAGCCCCCGATGATCATGCCCTCGATGACCGAATGGGGGGCCCCTTCCATCAGCGAGCGGTCCATGAACGCGCCGGGATCGCCCTCGTCGCCGTTGGCGATCACGTACTTGGGCTCGCCGTGGGCATCTCGGGCGGATCGCCACTTGCGACCGGTGAGGAACCCGCCGCCCCCGCGGCCCCGCAAGCCCGAGGCGGTGATCTCGTCGATGATCTCCTCCGGCTGCATCGATCCCAACGCCTTGGCCAGCCCGGCGTATCCGCCCGCCGCGATGTAGTCTTCGACGCTGGTCGGGTCGATCACGCCGTTCAAGGCGAGGACGATGCGATGCTGGGCCCGGTAGAAGGGGATCTCGTCGGGCGTGGTGGCGACCGTCTCCGTCTCTTCGTCATGGTAGAGAAGCCGTTGGACCACGCGGCCGCCGAGGACCGACTCTCGCCAGATTTCGGGGACGTCTTCGGCCTTGACGTCCTGGTAGAGGACGTTTCCCGGATCGACGACGACGATCGGCCCCCGCTCGCAGAACCCGTGGCACCCGGTGCACTTGACCCCGACCACGAGGGAGTCGTCCTCGATCTCTTCGGCGGCCTGACGAAACCGTGCGAAGACCTCCGAAGCGCCCTTCGCCGTGCAGCCCGTGCCCAGGCACACCCGCACGCGCGCGGCCTTGGGGTCGCGTCCGGCGAGGATCTGCTCGCGGTACTGCTCGAGGTCGTTGGCGGTTTCCAGCCTGGTTTCGACCGTGCTCACTTCAGGGTCGCTCCCGCGGATTGTCGTGTTACGCTAGTCCGTCTTTCCGGCAGATTCGGGGACCTCTTCCCCCGCGGCGATCTTGTGCAATAGCTCCATGGCGGAGTCGACCTCCAAGCCTCCGTAGTACTTCCCGTCGACGACCATCACGGGGGCCAGGGCGCAGGCTCCCACGCAGTTGACCGGGGAGAAGGTGAACTTCCCGTCCGGCGACGTGCCGCCCGGCACGAGCTCGAACTCCTTCTGAAGCGCGTCGGAGATCTTGCCGGCGCCCTTGAGGAAGCAGACCGTGCCCATGCAGAGCTGGACGGTGTGGTCGCCCTTGGGCATCAGCCGGAAGGAGGAATAGAAGGTCGCCACGCTGTAGATTTGGGCAAGCGGAACGGCAAGCCGCGACGAGAGCGCCTTCAGCTCGGCTTGGGGCAGATAGCCGCACTCGGCCTGAACGTCTTGCATCATGGGGATGAGCATGCCCGGATCGCCCGCGTATCGCTGGACGATCCCGGCCACGTCAGCCTCTTTCGTTTCGGCCATGCTTCTTCCTACCGTTCAAGACTCAGCACTCACTCCCCTCGACGCTCCAGCATTGTGTAGGGTGGGTGCTTGCACCCACGCGCCGGCGCGACCGCAAGGCAATCCGCCGTCCATTGGGCGTGCGAGCGAGCACGCACCCTACCACTTGCCACTCAGAAAAACTCAATCTGGACTTGCTTCCCTCGACGCTCCAACTCCTGGGCCAGGGCCTGGACAACCTGGGTCTTGAGGCCGAGGTTTCTGGGCAGATTGGGATTTTGGTGGGCGGGATTCATCGCCCTACCCAACAGGATCCTCACTTCGTCCGCCTCACGAAGCAGGACGACCAGGCGACTTGCCCCATCCACGCGCAGCTTCAATTCCTCGTTCGGCTCATCGACGCGAATGATCTCCAGGGCCTTGGTGACCGTCAAGGTGCCCTCGGTTACCAAGTCGATTCCATCAATCCGGCCCATTGCGGGGACCGTATCCGTGCCGGTTTCCAGGTCGACGTCGATCTGCCGGCCCAACTTGCGCGACACGATGTTCGCGGTCGTCCCGCCGCAGACCACACGTTTCCCTTGCGAAGACGTGAGGGCCCCGACCACCCGCTCGTCGTCCTCCCGGCTCACCGGCGGGCCCGTGAACACGATCACCACGCGTCGCCACCGGGCTTTGACCACGGCGATGCTCACGTCGTCGCCGGGCAGGCCTTCGTAAAGATCGGCGACGACGCGGGCGAGCTTCTCGGCCATCTCCTCCGCCGAAAGGGACTCGTGCACGTGGCCTTCCACGTACTTGGCCAGCTCGTCCCAGCCCCACCCGAGCGGATACGCGCCGCCGATCCCCGCGTTGATCACGCCGTCGGAGACCAGCACGAGCCAATCGCCGGGCCGGACGAGACAGGAGTAGTCGCAGATCCGTTTCCCACCCACCTCCCGATCGTCGTACGCCAGGCGCTCGACCCTGCCGCGGCGCACGAGAAGCGGCGGCGGGTTGTCGAAGACGACCAGCTTCGCGTGCCCCTCGGTGAACAATTGGGCCATGGTGAACGTGCTGTAGGCGATCTTCCGGACGCGGCAGATGGGCAGGGTCTCGGAAATCGTTTGCACCACTTCACCCAAGGGCAACCCCTCGGCGAGCATTCGCGTAGCGATGCGCGTCGTCAGCGTGGAGAGGATGCTGGCCTTCACGCCGCTCCCCAGGCCGTCCGAGAGAACGAGCGTCGCCCAATCCGGCATGGCGGAGAAGACGACGCTATCGCCGCACAGCTCCTCCCGCTTCTTGTTCATCTGCTTCAAGCCAAACTCGTAGAAGACTCTCACGGCTTCTCCTCCTGGCGGAAGAGGTCCATGAGCTTGGCCAGCAGAACCTTCGTCTCCGCGGTGGTCTCTCCGAGCAACCCCGCAATCTCCTGAGCCGTTTGCATCTGGCGATGGATGACTTCCTCGGCACGGGCCAGCGTCTCTTGCCGGACCTTCTGGAGCTCTTCCCTGGCCCGTTCCTCTTCCGACGTGTCGATGAAGATCCCGCACCAGCGACTCTCGCCCTCGATCCGGAACAGGCTGGCCCGATAGTAAACGTCGTGCTCGGGAGCCTTGCCACGGACGGAGAGGCCGGCGTCGGAGGCGAGCGCCTGATCGAAGCAGTCCGATCGCAGCAGCTCCGACACTTTGCGCCCGGCGAGATCTTCCTCGGAAGTCGAGAACATCTTGCGGAACGCCGGATTGACGAACTGGATCCGCGCCTGCTCGTCGACCAGCACGATCCCGTTGGGGGAGTGCTCGAGGATCGAGCTCAGGTTGGGCGACGATTGCGGGCTCATTCCGGCGGCCTCCCCCTATCGCCGTCGGTGTTCCGGGGCGTCTTGATCGCTTGCAGCTTCGCCCGCAACACCTGTTCGGCCTCTTCAAGGCTCGCGCTGGTAACGTCTTCATCGTTGAACTTCCAGTTCATGCCTTCGCCACAGCGCTCCATGCAAAAGGAGCCGACCAGGGCTACGTCGTCCCCAAGACGTTCCCCCTCGATGACCTCGGCAAACCGTTTCAGCACCGCCCGCGAGCCCCTGACGTGGCAAGAGCTGCCCACACAAACGGTCACCTTGATCGCCACATCGAGTCCTCCCGGTCGTAGGGACATCCCTGCCCCACGCGGTAACGCGATGGGGTTATCCCTCCGGCAAAACGGCCACGGCCGCCTGGGCCGCGGCACGCAACCTGGCCTGCTTCGCGCTATCATCCACTTCCACGAACACGAGCGCGCCGACGGGGCACGCCGTGACGCACGCCGGCTCCAGCCCGTCCGCCCGGCGCTTCGCGCACAGGTCGCACTTGACCACCGCCATCTGACCCCCGGACGTATCGGCCCCGGGGCGGCGCGCGAGCCGAATCACGCCGAACGGGCACGACTGCACACAGTACGCGCAGCCGATGCACTTGCTTTCGTCGACCCGGACCGGACCACTCGCGTCGGGGCGCGAGAGCGCCCCGGAAGGACACACCACCACGCACGGGGCGTCTTCGCAGTGCCGGCACTGAAGTGGCACGACCAGGCTCCCGGCCGACTCGATGTAGATCCGCGGCTTCGCCCCGCTCTCGATGAGGGCCTCGACCAAGTCGTCCGTATCAGCGTGGGCCAGCGCGCAGGCGATCTCACACGCCCGGCAGGCCATGCACTTCGTCGGATCGGCGACGATGCGTTTCACGATTCAGGTCCTCCTGCGGTCTCGTGCCTCAGGTGTCTCCAGGCCAGCGGCGAAAAAACCCCCGGTTGTCCAATCCTCCGAGTCCCCCCTCATCCTGAGGACTTCCGCACCGGCAAAGCCACCTGCCGTGAGATACCCCGTGGGTACGGCTCAACTACTCGCCGTCGCGGCGACGGGCTCGGGCTTCGCGGCGGCGGGTGCCGCCGGCGCGGCTTCGGCCGTCTTGGGCGCGTAGGGGACCTCGTACATGGGTAGGGGTAGCCCTAGGTCGGCCCGCTTCCGGTCGATGTGGTCGATCATCAGGTGGGCCGCCTTGATCGGGTCCTCCTCGAAGGCCCAGGTCGCGCCGAAGTGCTTCTCGAACGTCTTGGTCAACAGCTCGACCACGCGCGGCGATCCCTCTACGGGAAGCGGCGGATTCACCACCGTGAAGATGCCGCTGGCCACCACGTACATGCCGATCGAGATCGCCTTCTCGCTCATCCACTCCGGCGCCGCGCCCGCAACCGGCAGCTTGTCGATCGAGTCGCCGATCCCGCCTTCCTTGACCATTTCCACCACGGCGGTGAGGATTCGCGAATTGTCCACACAACTGCCGACGTGCAAAACGGGCGGCATGCCCACCGCGCGGCAGATATCCTGGAGCCCCTTGCCGGCGTACTTCTCGGCGGCCTCCGGGGCAAGCAGGCCGGCCTTTGCGCAGGCGATCGCGCTACAGCCGGTCTGCAGGACCAGCACCTCGTTGCGAATCAGCTCCTTGACCATCTCCAGATGGTACTTGTCGTGTGTGAATTTTGCGTTGTTGCAGCCCACCACCCCCGCCGCGCCGCGGAGACGCCCCGTCAGGATACCGTCGTTCAGCGGGCGATAGCTTGGGCGGTACCTGCCGCCGAGGATCTCGAAGACCACCTCCGTGGTGAACCCGGCCACCAGCGGCTCCCGGTCCTTGGGGATGCAGATCTTCGCTCCATCGCGGTTCGCGAAGTTCTCGATCGCGAGACGCACGAGCTGCTTCGCGGTCTCCATCGCTTCCTCTTCGTGGAACTCCATGTGCGTCGCGCCCGGGAACTTGGCCTTCGGGCTAGTCGAGATGATCTTGGTATGGAAGCACTCCTGAAGCTGGGTAATGGCCGGCATGATGCACTGGACGTCCACCACCATGACGTCGACCACGCCCGTCGTGATCGCCAACTCCTGCTGGAGGAAGTTGCCGGCCAGCGGGATGCCATGCCGCATCAGGATCTCGTTGGCCGTGCAGCAGATGCCCGCCAGATTGATTCCCTTAGCGCCCTTCTCCTTCGCCAGTGCGAGCAGTTCCGGGTCTCCGGCGGCCGCGACGATCACGTCGGAGAGCGTGGGCTCGTGGCCGTGCACGACCAGGTTCACTTCGTCCTTCTTGAGGACGCCCAGGTTGGCCAAGGAGCGGCCGGGGTGGGGATCGCCGAACAGGACGTCGGACACGTCGGTGGCGATCATCGAGCCGCCCCAGCCGTCGGCCAGCGCCGCCCGCACCGCGCCCATGATCAGATGCTCGGGGTCGTTGTCCACTCCGATATGGGTCATGTGCATGCCGGTGACGATGTCGCGGTCGACGCCGCGGGGCGTTGCCCCGGCCGCTACCCAGTTCTTCTGCTGCTGCTCGGGCACCCGCGCCACGTTGGCCAACACCCCTTCCTGTCTCCCGAACTCCTCCAGCAGGAAGTGGGCCAGCTCTTCGGCGATTTCGTTGTCGCTCCGCCCGTCCACGGCAATGCCGTATTCCTCGGCCATTCGGCGAAGCTTGGCCGGGCCCTTGATCTGGTAAGCCTCGGATTTCCCCTCGGCGGCCAAGGCCAACGCGTGCACGATGTCGCGCCCGTGGTCCGAGTGCGCCGCCGCCCCGCCGAGAAGCGCCCGCAACAGGCCCCGGGCGACAATCGTGTCGGCCGTTGCCCCGCAGACGCCTTGCTGCGGTCCGTCGCCGAACGGGTCGATCCGGCAGGGCCCCATGGTGCAGTGCCGGCAACAGATGCCCAGCCGGCCAAACCCGCACTGCGGCTCCTGCGCTTCGAGCCGGTCCCAGGCAACGGCAATATCCGCGTCGCAGGCACGATCGAGCATCGCCAGCGTGGCCGGATCGACCGACCGATTGTTGTGGTTCGCCATGGATCGTTTTCCTATTGCAGCGAGTAATACGGGCGATCCGGAGCGGACGGCCTCGAGACGCACTCCGTCGTGGTCATCGTGCGGCCGCCTGCTGATCCCCCAGCTTGTTTTCCAACGTCCCCCTGATCCCGTCGATCGCCTCGGCGAAGCCCGGATCGTCGAGGTCCACCGGTCGTCCTTCCAGATCGGCCCGAGCCAACTCCGCCGAGTAGGGGAGCACACCGAGGATCGTCTGCCCGGCCAACGCGCCGTTCAACCGCTCCACCTCGTGCTCGGCGCGGACCTTGTTGGCCACCACGAAGATACGTTTGATTCCGATATCCCGTGCCAGCCGATCGATTCGCGTGGCCGTCTGAACGCTGCGCATGCCGGGCTCGACCACGGCGATCATCGCGTCGACGCCTCGGGCCGAGGCCCGGCCCATGTGCTCTAGGCCGGCTTCCATGTCGAGGATCACGTCGTCCTCGACGCGGAGCAATAGATGCTGCATCAGGGCCTTGAGCACGGCGCCCTCGGGACACATGCACCCCTTGCCACCGAGATCCACCGTACCCAGGACAAGCAGCTTGACCCCTGCCGCGTCGACCGAGAACCGTTCTGGCAGATCGTCCACTCGGGGGTTCAACTTGAACATCAGGCCCACGCCCTCGCTTTTCGCCTCCGTGCGCTCGAGGATGAGATCCCGCATTTGGGCGATGGGCTGGGGAATGCTCTCGGCGGCGACTCCCAACGCGGCGGGAAGATTGCCGTCGGGGTCTGCGTCCACGGCCACGACGGCCCGCCGCTGTTCGGCCAGCCGTTTGGCCAGAGCCGCAGCCAACGTGGTCTTGCCCGCGCCACCTTTGCCGACGATTGCCAGCTTCATCCCGCTCGATTCGGTTGAGTTTTCTCCGACGACAACCTCTGCGGCTCCGACCTGGGATGCAAATCACTCAACGCAACGGATCTCGTGCCGAATCGACCGTGTCCCCAGTGGATAAAAGACTTCGGCTTGGCTGCTGGTGTTTGCACGTGGCCTTCTGCGCAACTCCGGTTTGCCAGGGCAAACCGGCAATCGCCAGCCGGCAACGGCTGGCGTCTGGAAGCGGAAGAGCTCGCCGAGGTAACTCCCCCCAAAAAAACGCACGGATGGATGAATGGACGATACAGTGTATCCCTGGAAAATACTGATTCGCAGCCTGTCCGTCAATCAACTCGGAAGAGAAAATACCGAAAATCTTGTCGCCCCGGAGTCCGCGGGCCAGCCCCGCTGATCAGCCCAAACGCCGAGGGAGACGCACACAACCGTACCTTTGCTCGAATCCTCAGTACCAAGCCCAAGCCCAAGCTTGATCGCGATCAGCCGGCGCCCGAACCCATCCCTGTGTCCGGCCACGAAATCCCTTTTTCGTGCGGGATGGTGCCCGTCACGCCGCCGACCGCCGGACACTGCCCCCGTGGGGGGGAGCGGCCGTTGCCGTCGCGACCCGCCAGGTACCGGCCTTGCTAGGTTTCCGTGTAGCCCGCCCGGCTCCCCTTGTAGGGACTCGGGTAAGATCGTATATTAACAAATATAGCAGTTAAAAACGAATCGCACAATAGCCGTTTCGCGGAATGAGCCGGCCCGACCTTGGTGACCCATGAGGTGCCCGGGACAGGATCGCAGGTACTGGAAGGAAGACGCGGTCTTCGAGGTGCCGTGTCCCCGCTGCGAGCGGCCCGTCGAGCTCTTTCAGGACGAGAGCACCGGGCGCTGCCCGGGCTGCGGGCACAGGTTTCGCAATCCCAAGGCGTCGTTCGACTGCGCCCAGTGGTGCGCGTACGCCGAAGAGTGCCTGGGGTTCGTTCCCGAGCGCAAGGCGGCTTCGGACCCCGGGCAAGGGGCCGTGGCCAGCCGGCTGATTCAGGCGATCAAGGACGAGTTCCGCGACGACCCGCCCCGGCTGGCCCGCGCGCTGAGGTCGTTCCAGTACGCCCGAGAACTCCTCCTCACCGAAGGTGGCGACCCCCGCGTCATCCTCGCGGCCTCCTTGCTGCTGCACGTCGCCGAAGCGCACGCCGAAGCCTCGGGGGCGTCTGAAGCGGGCGCCGGCGAAGCCCAGCGATCGTCAAAGGCTACGCAGATCCTCCGCTCCGGGGACATCGGCCTGGACGAAGGCACGATCGCGTGCGTCGGCCAGCTCATCGAGAACTTTCACGCGGGTCGAGAGCTCGACACGACCGAGTTCCGCGTCGTCCAAGACGCCCACACGCTCACCCTGCTCGCGGCGGCTGAGCTTCCCACCGATCCCGACTCGCTCGGAGACGTCATCTCCAATCGGTTGAAGACCCCCGCGGCCAGGTCGAAGGCCCGCGCTCTGTACCGAGTTTGACCCGCCGGCGCGCGGCCCGAACGGGGTTGCATTATTCTCTGAGTCTCGTACGGTGGAGCAGGAGACGAGACTCGCGTGCGATGGGCAACCGCGACCTCTTCGCGTCGCTCTCGTCGGCCGATGTCCTTCGACGCATCCTCCGTATCCTCCTGAGGGTCACCACGGTGAGCAGCGATCACGCCTCTGACAGACGGCCCGGCGTGCCGTCGCCGCAAGAGAACCTCAAGGTGGCCACCGCGTGGGGCTTCGACGCCTTGGCCGGCCAACGGCACGACCAGCTCCTCTGGCTGGGCGCGGAGCCGATCGGCGACGGGTGGCGACTGCCGGTGTTGGACGAGGCCCTGGAGGTGGACCTGGCGGCGCGGCGTGTGACCACCTCGGCCGGGGTTGACGTGGGGCCCGCGTGGCGGATCCTCGTGCTCCACTACCTGGTGATCGACGCGCGGCCCGAGCGGTTGCCGCCGGAGGTCACCTTCGCCGACCTGCGCACCGCCCGATCGTACGCCGGGGTGTATCACGGCCGGGTGATCTCCCGGCTGTGTGCCACGGCCGGCCGCGACGTGCGGGGGCTCTCCGCGGCGGCCGAATCGCTGGGCGGCCAACCGGCCGGGGGAGGCGACGCCGCCTTCGACTTCCGGGTCTTCCCCCGCGTCTGGCTCCGCCTCATCTGGCACGCACCCGACGAGGAGTTCCCCCCCTCCGCCACGCTGCTCCTCCCGCCCAACATCGAGTCCTACTTCTGCTCCGAGGACGTCGTGGTGCTCTCCGAGTGCCTCGTGGCCCGACTCGGCGGACGGCCGTTTTGAAAAAGGGGACGCAGCTCTTTTTTCACCCCGTCCCCGGCACGTACACGCAATCCGGCTCGGGGCCCAACGGGTCGCCGGAGACGGCGTACGCGCGGGCGCGGCTGCCGCCGCAGACGTGGGGAGTTCCGGGGACACCATACATAACTATTGACTGGGGCGGGCGGGTCTGCTAGGTTGGCCGCATGGCTCGATTGGCAAGAGTGGTTGTGC
>CAZDHR010000269.1:0-10127 GCA_964505295.1 uncultured Planctomycetaceae bacterium | reverse complement strand
GGTAGCCGCCCCCTAAGGAAACACCCAATGGCGGCCCGCTCCAGTTGATCCGCATGCTCCACGGCCGGATCAACCACCTCCATCTGATCGACTCCGACAACACCTGCCACCGCGACGCCCAAGGCAACGACGAGACCTCCGCCCACGTCCCCTTCGGTCAAGGCGTAATCGACTTCGACCAGGTCATCCCCGCGCTGGTGGCCGAAGACCTGCCCGACGACTGGTGGACCATCGACCTCTGCTTCTGGCCCGACGCCTGGGCGGCCACGGCGGAGTGTAAGAACTTCGTTGATCGGCTGAACGAGAAGTACGGGTGATGCAATTGTAGTACGCGTGAAACGCGCCACAAAACCTCGGTCCCACGCTTGGCGTGGGAACGCACTGACCGGACACTTCGCGTCCGTCCTCTTGGACGCGAAGCGTCGAGATTTGTAGGGTGCGTGAAACGCACCATATAGTGGTTTGCCAATTCAGTTGGTGCGTTTCACGCGCCCTACGTGTCTTGGATAGATCCGGCGGAATGCGTTGGATAAAATGGTGCGCGGCTCGCGGTCGGCGCGGGTCGGACCGGCCACGGTGGTTCGGAAACAAGACGGACGTCACGACGAGACGAAAGGAAATCCATGCCGCACGAGGAAGGCCGGTTTAGCGGGTACGACGGGCTCACGCTCTGCGAGAACCGCTGGCTGCCGGAGGGCGATGCGGCCGCCGTGGTGGTCGTGGTGCACGGGTTCCTCGAGCACAGCGGCCGGCACGCCGACGTGGCGGCCGAGTTGAACCGGCACGGCTACGCGGTCTACGCCGTCGACCTGCGGGGCCACGGCAAGTCGGAGGGGGATCCGGTGTTCGTCAAATCGTTCCTCGAGCACCTCCGCGACGTCGAGCTGTTCCTGGCCCACGTGCGCGCACGGGAGCCCGACCGGCCGGTGTTCCTGGTCGGGTTCAGCATGGGCGGGACGATCGCGGCCTCGCTGGCGGCCCGGGGGCTGGCGGACGTGCGCGGGCTGGTGCTCGTCGCCCCCGCCGTTCAGGTAGGCAGGGGTATTTTTCCCGTGCTTCGCCTGTTGGCGGGCTTGGTGGGTCGCTTTTTTCCCCGGCTACGGCTCGTGCGCTTGGGCTTTCGCAACATGTCGCGTGATCCGGAGGTCATCGCCCAAGTCGAGCGCGACCCGCTGGTCTTCCACGGCCGCTTCCCGACGCGGACCGGCTCCGAGCTCCTCTCCGCGACACGGCTCCTCCAGGACATGATGGAGGCGATCGAGCTGCCCCTTTTAATCCTGCACGGCACGGGCGACCTGGTGACCGACGTGGAGGGGAGCCGTCAGCTTCACGCCCGGGCCCGCTCGACCGATAAGACCCTCAAGCTCTACGACGGCCTCTACCACGATCTGTTCCACGAGCCGGAGAAGCAGCGGGTCGTGGCCGACCTGGTCGAGTGGCTCGACGCAAGGAGGTAGCCCACGCTGTGGGCACGCCACACCACTCTCACGCCGGGGATCGAGGCCAACGGCCCTCGGGCGACTTGCAACGCGGGCCGGGGCGGAGTACGGTACGAGGTGCGCGGGCCGGTGTCGGCGACCGGAGGGCTTCCCGAGCAAGAGGGAGACCTTCGGTCGGCGTCTCGGCGGGGTCGCGAGACCTGCGCCCAGCGCGTCGTGATTCGACTGCCGGAAAGATAGGCGTTCTTCTTGCCAATCTAGGGAGGTTACCTAATGACCAAGCATTCAAGACGGGAGTTCATGGTCCGCTCGGCGGCGGCCGGCGCGTTGGCCCTCGGGGCGAAAGACCTTCTCGCGGCCGAGTCCCGAGCCGCGGACATGACCATCGCCAAGTGGGCGGGAGCCAAGGCCACGAGCAGCAGCCAGATCGACCGGGTCGCTGCCCAGCTCACGGAAAAAGCGATCGAAGGCCTGGGCGGAATGAAGCGCTTCGTGAGCCGGGGCGACGTCGTCTGGGTCAAGCCGAACATCGCCTGGGACCGAACCCCGGAGCTGGCGGCCAACACCAACCCGGCGGTGGTCGCCACCGTCGTGCGGATGTGCTTCGAGGCCGGGGCCAAAATCGTCAAGGTCGGCGACAACCCGTGCCACAAACCCGAGAAAACCTACGTGTCGACCGGGATCCCCGCGGCGGCCAAGGCCGTCGGCGCCCAGATCGTGTACGTCGACCGCAAGCGATTTCGCGACACCGCGATTGGGGGCGAACGGGTGAAAACCATCCCGATCTACCCCGAAATGTTCGAATGCGACGTGCTGATCAACGTCCCCGTTGCCAAACATCACCGCAGTGCCGGCCTGACGTTGTGCATGAAGAACTACATGGGCGTCATCGAGAAACGCCCGACGTTCCACCAGGCCCTCGCCGAGTGCCTCGCCGATCTGACCCGCTTCATGAAGCCCCGAACCGCGCTCCAAGTGCTCGACTGCGTACGCGTGCTGGACAACCACGGCCCGATGGGCGGCGATCCGGCCGACGTGCGGGTGAAGACCACCGTGGCCGCGGGTATGGACCCGGTCGCCTTAGACGCCTTCGCGGCGGAGCTGATGGGTCGCAAGCCGCAAGACATCGGCTCGATCGTCAAGGGCGATGAGGCCGAATTGGGAACGATGGACTATCGCTCGTTGGCTTTGCGGGAGATTGCCGTTTCATGACGGGACGCCGCATGATAAGCGGGCCGCGACTGCGGCGGGCGGTGCAGTTGGTTTTCCTGGTGCTCTTTTTTGCGCTTCTGCTGCTCGCCCGACCGCGCCCCGGCGCGGACCCCAGCCCGCTGGTGAACGTCTTCTTCCATTTCGACCCGCTGATCCTGGTCACCACGTGGCTGGCCGCCCATGCGGTGCCGGCCGCCGCGCTCTGGTCGCTGGTGGTGATCGGGATGACGATCGTGTTGGGCCGGGTCTTCTGCGGTTGGATCTGCCCGCTGGGGACGATCCACGCCGTGGCGAGCCGCCTTTTCCACGGGCGCCACCGCAAGGCGAGCCGCCCGGACCACTGGTCGCGGTGGCAGTTGGCCAAGTACTATGCGCTCATTGCGTTTCTGGCGATGGCGGCACTGGGGGGGCACTGGGTCTCGATCTTCGACCCCCTGGTGCTCTTGTATCGGACGACCACGGTCGCTCTGCTTCCCGGACTGCAGTGGGCGGTGGAGGAGGGCTCGACGGTGGTCTACCAGGCCGACCCCGGCGTCGGCCCGATCCGCCTCGCTCAGGCGACCGA
Organism: uncultured Planctomycetaceae bacterium; assembly: GCA_964505295.1. Lineage (GTDB taxonomy): Bacteria > Planctomycetota > Planctomycetia > Pirellulales > Thermoguttaceae > DATKZH01. The sequence continues at coordinate 6,911 of CAZDHR010000269.1, read as the reverse complement.
GCCGGTCTACGTCTTCATGCGGGACCACGTGTTCGTGGTGCCCGATCAGGCGTTTCTGGGGGCCGGGCTGATTGTCACGGTGTTTGCGGTGACCCTGGCGTTGAATGCCTACCGGCGGCGCTTCTGGTGCCGTTATCTCTGCCCTCTCGGAGCACTTTTGGGCTTGTTCGCCTGGCGGCCGCTTCTGCGGCGGAAGACGCAATCGGAGACGTGTAACCAGTGCGACCTCTGCGCGATGGCCTGCCACGGCGCGGCGGCCGCAGCCCCCGGCGAGCAATGGAAGGCGTCGGAGTGCCTGGGTTGTTTGAACTGCATCGACGCCTGCCCCCGCCAAAGCCCGAGCTTCGCCTTCGCCGCGCCCTGGAAGAAAGTGACCGTCCCCGAGCGGCTCGGCCTCTCCCGCCGGGCGGCGCTGGGAGCGGCCGTTGGGGGCGTGATTGGCCTGGCGCTGATGCGGGCGAATCCGCAGTCCCGCGGCCGCAAGTATCATCCTCGCTTGATCCGTCCGCCGGGGGCGCGGCCCGAGCGGGAGTTCCTCGCCCGCTGCACCGGCTGTGGGCTGTGTATCAAGGTCTGTCCGACCGGGGGCCTCCAGCCGGCGATCACCGAGGCCGGCCTGGAAGGGCTGTGGACGCCGCGGCTCGTCCCCAAGCTCGGCTACTGCGACGACACCTGCAACCTCTGCGGCCAGGTCTGCCCGACGGGGGCCATCGAGCCGTTGCCCCTGGAAATCAAAAACCAGATCAAGATCGGGCTGGCGTGCTTCGATACGACCCGGTGCATCCCGTACGCTTACGCCCGCGAGTGCATCGTCTGCGAGGAGCACTGCCCGGTACCCGACAAGGCGATCTACACCGTGGAGGTTGAGGTCGAGGATCACGACGGCAACCGGGTCGTGGTCAAGCAGCCGCGTGTCGATCCCGACCGCTGCACCGGCTGCGGGATCTGCGAGAACAAGTGCGTGTACACCGACCGCCCGGCGGTCCGCGTGTTCAGTGCCAACGAGACCCGCAACCCCGACAACCAGCCGATCCTGCCCGGGCTGGACTGGGACGACCCGTATTGACGGGCTCTCGGCCGGTGCTTGCCGGCGAGGCTCCCCGGGCCTATCATGACGGCTGACGTTCCCCCGCACGGACTCCGGTGAGTGGTCGCTCGCGCCTTACGGGGCAAGCGCGGGGGGAGCGATGGGGAGTCTGGCTGCAAACGTCCACCAATCGCGAGGGTCGGTGCCATGACGAACACGAGGCAGTTGGGTTTTGCGGTTCTCGTCGGGTTGGCGGTGGTCGCGGCGATCGGCCAACCCTCGCCGGGCGCGGAGGCGACCACGTATCCGGCGATCGGCCGAATCGAGCGGGCCGATCCCCGCTTCGACGCCCTCATCCCCCGCGACGCCGTGCTGGAGAAGCTGGCCGAGGGGTTCGAGTGGTCGGAGGGGCCCGTTTGGGTCCCCGACGGCGGCTATCTGCTCTTCTCCGACATCCCCAACAACGCGGTGATGCGGTGGAAGGAAGGCGAAGCGGCCAGCGTGTTCCTCAAGCCGAGCGGCTACACGGGCACGTCGTCGCGCGGCGGCGAGCCGGGCTCGAACGGGCTGGTGCTCGACTCGGTCGGGCGCCTCGTCCTCTGCCAGCACGGCGACCGGCGCGTCGTGCGTGTCGAAAAAGACGGCCGCTGGACCACGCTCGTCGACCGCTACAAGGGCAAACGCCTCAACAGCCCCAACGATGCCGTCTTCAAGTCCAACGGCGACCTCTACTTCACCGATCCGCCGTATGGGCTCCAGGGCGAGGACCGCAAGACGCTCGGCGAGCTGGGCTTCTGCGGCGTCTATCGCCTGGCGACCGACAACCGGCTCACGCTCCTCACCGACCAGATGACCCGCCCCAACGGGATCGCCTTCTCGCCCGACGAAAAGACCCTCTACGTGGCCAATTCGGACCCCAAACGAGCCGTCTGGATGGCCTTCGACGTTACCGACGACGGGCTGATCGCCCATGGGCGCGTGCTCTACGACGCCACCGCGTGGGTCGGCAAGCGCAAGGGCCTGCCCGACGGGATGACCGTCGACCGGTCGGGCAACCTGTTCGCCACGGGCCCGGGCGGGGTCAATGTGTTTGCCCCCGATGGCACCTTCCTCGGCCGCATCGACCCCGGCGAAGCCACGGCCAACTGCACGTTCGGCGACGACGGCTCCACGCTCTACGTCACCGCCGACATGGTCCTCTGCCGGATCAAGTCCAACACCAAGGGCCTCGGGTTCTGAGCCGGGCCGGCCAGGTCATCGTCCTGGCGATTTCCTGGCTCCGCAACCTTGCCCTACAAGGCGACCGAGAAACGGCTGAGCGAGAGCTGATAGCGCTGGTCTCTCCTCCCGGGGGCGAGAGTCGTAGGGTGCGTGCTCGCACGCACGCCCAATGGGCCGTCCCACGTCGAGGTTGCCACATACGCGTGCGTGCAAGCACGCACCCTACGATCGGCGTCAGATCTCGATCCGCATGGGTCGGAGATTCGTGTTGTGCCCCCAAATCTCCCGGGCGCACTGGAGATAGAAGAGGTGATTCTCCATCGGCACGTCGGGCGGCACGCGGTGGTCGCAGAAGGGGATGTAGCCGCCTTCTTCGACCAGCGGGGCCAGGCGGCGGACTTCCGCCTCGACGTCGGACTTGTCGCGGGCGAGGATCCGCTTGTTGAAGCCGCCCATCATCAGCAGATCGCGGCCGTACTGCTCGCGGAGCTTCACGGGATCGGCGCCCCACGTGCCGACTTCGACGGGGATCATGCAGTTGACGCCCGCGTCGAGCCACAGGGGCACCAACTCGTCGATCTTTCCGTCGCAGTCGACCCAGATCACGTCGACGCCGTGGCCGTGCAAAAGATCGGCCAGCCGGCGGTAGTGGGGGACGAGATACCGCTTGAACTGCTCGGGCCCCAGAAGCGGCCCGCCGGAGTAGCACATGTCTTCCCACATGCTGCACCCGTCGAACACGCCGCCGGACTCGAGCACCCGGGTCAAGACGCCGATCACGCAGTCGGCCACCACGGTGACCATCTCGTCGAACCAGGCCGGGTCGTCGTAGACGAGGTACGACACCGCCTCCAGCCCCATCCAGTTGCGAATCCAGCCAAAAAAGCTCCCGCCGGGGAGGAACAGCGGCAGTTGGCGGCTCGCATCGCGCCAGAGCTTCACGCACTGGTCCCAGTCTTTCGGGTAGCGGCGGGGGTCGTCCGGATCGAGCCGCGGCAGGTAGTGCTCCCGCCAGCTCGCGCGGTCGACGAGCAAATGCCCCTGGTGGAGCGGGATCGAGCTCATCGACTTGGCCTTGAGCACGCGGACGCCGTCGGGCTGCTGGATGAGCTGGGCGTCGCCGCGGTCTTCGAGCACCACGCAATCGAACTCCGGCACCAGCCCGACGAACACGCCCTCGAACATCGAGCGATCGGGATGCGCCGGCGCGGTCAGGGCGGTCGTCTCCGTACCGAGCACGCAGCGGAAGAGCGGGTCCATGCCGAAGAAGTCGTCGCTGTTGTCGCGGTTGACGCTCCGCGGCAGCCCTTGCTCATGCCACGCCACGACGGTCTCGTCCCAGAAGCTGAAGTCGCAGATCGGCACGCGATCCGGCGGCCCGTAGTGCATCGTGGCGACGAAGCGCTGGCGGTCGTTCATTCTGGCACCCCTTGGGGGGTTCGGTCACTGGACGCATGGCCCATCGCAATCAACGTGCAACGTCGCGTGCAGAAAGCTCTGAGCCGTCAGCCGGAGACTCCCCAAGGAACGCTGCTTCGAGCAACTCAAAGCTGCGAGCTGAAAGCCGATAGCCGGATCTGCCGTTGCAGGTTCTTTCCGGATGAGCCATGACGGATTCTAGGCGTGGCGTGCCGGGCTGTCAAAAGGTCGGTTGTCTGGAGAACCGAAAGAGGTTTGCCCGGAAGGCTTTCGCCGTGTCCCGACCCGCGTGTTGCTCCGCAAACCGTTCCAGAGTACGATCAGGACGTACGCATCGAACCGACTGCGGAAATGCGGCGTCGCCGCCTTCGACCACAAGGAGCCACCCATGGATCAAGCCAGACGTAGAATCACCTCGCACCACGCCACCACAACTCGCCGCTCCATGCTTCGCACGTTGGCCGGCACGGCCGCGCTCGGCGCCGCCTGGCCGTGGGCCGGCGCGGTCTCCGCGGCGGAGCTCAAGGGGCGGATCAACCAGTCGGTCTGCCTGTGGTGCTACCGACGGTACCTGAAGCAATCGGGCACGAGCCTCGATGAGTTCGCCGCCGCCTGCGCGGAGATGGGGCTCAAGTCGATCGAGCTGACCACGCCCGACCAATGGCCGACCCTCAAGAAGTACGGCCTCATCTGCGCGATGGCCCCCAGCCACGGAATCGCCAAGGGGATCAACCGCCTGGAGAACCACGACGAGTGCCTGGGGAAGGTCCGGAAGTCGATCGACGACACGGCCGCCGCCGGGTTCCCCAGCGTGATCACCCTCTCCGGCAACCGCGAGGGCATGGACGACGAGGAGGGCCTCGCCAACTGCGTGATCGGCTTGAAGAAGATCGCCCCCTACGCCGAGAAGAAGAAGATCACCGTCTGCCTGGAGCTGCTCAACTCGATCGATCACAAGGACTACATGGCCGACTCGACCGATTGGTGCGTCCGGCTCGTCCAGCAGGTCGGCTCGCCGCGGGTCAAGGTGCTCTACGACATCTACCACGCCGCGATGATGAAGGAAGACCCGCTGGCCGACATCCGCAACCACCACGAGTGCTGGGGCCACTACCACACCGGCGGCTACCCCGGGCGGAACGAGATCGACCAGACGCAAGAGCTCGACTACCCGAAGCTCATGCGGGCGATCGTCGAAACCGGCTTCACCGGCTACGTCGGCCAGGAGTTCGTCCCCAAGCGGCCCGACGCCCTGGCGAGCCTCCGGCAGGCGGTAAAACTCTGCGACGTGTAAGCCGTCGACGAAACATGCTTCGAGGCGCCGCGTTCGGGGTCACTTCAGCTTGCGGATCTTCAGGTTCCGCCAGCGGACGAAGAGCGGCTCCTCGCGCTTGCCCACGCCGTGCACCTGGAGGCCGATCAGGCCCTCGCGGGCAGACTCTTCGTCGGTCAGGTCGGCGATCGGCTGGTCGTTCAGCCAGGTCTTCATGTTCGCGCCCTTGGCGAGCACGCGGTAGCCGTTCCACTCGCCGTTCTTGAAGGCGTCCTTTTTGGTCCGCTCCTGGCTGAGCCAACCGCGGCCGGTGGCCTCGCCGTAGATGTAGCCGGCCCCGTCCGGGGAGGCCGCGATCTCGACCTGCGGTCCCCACACGCGGTCGTTCTCCTTGATGTTGCTGCGGATTTGCACGCCGCTGTTCAGGGCGTTATCGACCTTCACCTCGAACACGAGCTCGAAGTCGCCGAACCGCTCCTTGGTGCAAAGGAACGAGTTCTGCGTGTTGGGGACGGAGTGGCCGACGATCGCCCCGTCCTCCACCTTGTACACGGCCTTGCCGCCGTGCTGCTCCCAGCCCGCCAGGCTCTTGCCGTCGAACAGCGACTGCCACTTGCCCTCGCTCTTCGGTTCGGCGGCCAGGGCCACTCCCACACTCACCACCAGCAAAACTACCACGACGCTCGCCAAGCCTTGCCATCTCATGCCATGCTCCTTTCACAATTTGCCCGAATTGCTCATAGGGTGGACTCGTAGCACAGGCATCTTGCCTGTGTTCCCGGTTTTCCAGGCTGGAAACCCGTGCTACGGGCGTCGTGAGAATCCGGGCAGCGGACACCTCGATGCACTACCGGAGACACGTTGTCTCCGATTCAGTAAGTAGTATAGGCAGGCTGGGAAGCGGCCGCAAGTTGCCGCCCATCGTGAGCCGTGCAGGCATCAAGGGGGCCCATTCCGCGCGAGATCTGGCATCGCCCGGCGATTCTGCTAAAACAGGGGCACCGGCGGCCCGGCGAGCGGACGGCATGCCCGGCGGACTGGTCGAACTGTTCACGGTGCCGATACTGAGGAGAGAGCTGATGAATCGCCGATTGTTAGCCGTTGTCGTGCTCATCGGGTCGATCGTGCCCTGTGCGGCGCGGTCGGACGACCGAGCGCTACGCCAACAGGCCGCCCAGGCCCTGCACAAGGCCACCGATTTCTTCACTGGGCAGGTGTCTACCGAAGGGGGCTTTCTGTGGCGGTACAGCGAAGACCTGGCCAAGCGCGAGGGGGAAGGCAAGGCCGCCGATACGACCGTCTGGGTGCAGCCGCCCGGAACGCCGTCGGTCGGCATGGCCTTCCTCAGTGCGTACCGCGACACGGGCGACGCGTACCTGCTCGAGGCGGCACGCGACGCCGCGTACTGCCTGGTCCGCGGACAGCTCGAGTCGGGCGGTTGGGACTACCGCATCGAGTTCGATCCCGAGCGGCGCAAGCGATACGCCTATCGCGTCGACGCCGGGGGCGAAGGCCGTCGCAACACCAGCACCCTGGACGACAACACGACTCAAGCCGCCTTGCGGCTCCTGATGCAGTTGGACAAGACGCTCGAATTCGCCGACGAGAAGATCCACGAGGCGGCCGCCTACGGGCTGGATCGGCTCGTGGCGGTCCAGTACCCGATCGGTGCCTGGCCGCAGCGGTTCGTTGCCCCGTGCGACCCGGAGCAGTTCCCCGCCAAGAAGGCGAGCTACCCGGAATCGTGGTCGCGCGAGCACCCCAAGAAGAGCTACTCGGCGTTCTACACGTTCAACGACAACGCGATCAGCGACGTGATCGACGTGATGTTCATGGCGCATGAGGTGTACGGCGACGCGCGTTATCGGGCAGCGGTGGATCGGGCCGGCCAGTTCATCCTTCTGGCCCAAATGCCCGAGCCCCAGCCGGCCTGGGCCCAACAGTACGACGCCGACATGCACCCGGCCTGGG